>CAZIPG010000170.1:1487-6593 GCA_964540955.1 uncultured Rheinheimera sp. | reverse complement strand
GTTGGCTCGCGTAATTCCGATATGATGAGGCAATTTCAAGTTGTAAGCCATCAGCAGCCGCCACACGTTGCATCGCCAAAAAGGCCGCAGCCGCGGCCGGCTGCAACCAATGTGATCCGATTGCTTGCAGCGGTGGGCGGCTTAAACCAATCAGTTGTTGATGATTCATGATTGCGTGAGGTGAAGTTTTTCTAACATCAATTCATAGATGCTGACTAAAGTATCCAGATCTGCAACTCGAACGTGTTCATCGATTTTGTGGATGCTGGCATTACAAGGGCCGAGCTCAAGGACCTGTGCGCCAGTTGGTGCAATAAATCGGCCATCTGAAGTCCCGCCAGAAGTTTCCAGCGATGGGGCAAAGCCTTGAATTTCAGAGACTGCCGCGACTACCGCCGCGACTAGCGCACCTGATTCAGTTAAGAAGGGTAAGCCATTGAGTACCCAATTCAATTCAAATTTCAACTGATGCTGTTCGAGAATGGCGATAACCGCTTGTTGTAATGCTTCAGCCGTGACTTCAGTGCTGTAACGAAAGTTAAAAGTGATATCGATTTCACCCGGGACTACGTTTGTTGCGCCAGTGCCTGCATGAATATTGGAAATTTGAAAACTTGTGGCAGGAAAGTAGGCATTGCCGCGGTCCCAAATCTTGCTGCTAAGCTCAGCCAGCGCAGGTGCTGCTCGGTGAATGGGATTATCCACCAGATGCGGATAAGCAACATGGCCTTGCGTACCAAGCACTTTTAGGTAACCCGTTAATGAACCGCGCCGGCCATTTTTGATGACATCTCCAACTTGATCTGTGCTGGAAGGCTCGCCGACCAAACACCAGCGAATTTTCTCTTGACGTGCTTCCAACACCTCAATCACCCGCTTGGTACCATTGATAAATGGCCCTTCTTCATCACTGGTGATGAGATAGGCGATATCAAAAGCCGGTTCTGGATACTTGGCCAAAAATCGTTCGGTCGCAATAATCATCGCAGCAAGACTGCCCTTCATGTCTGCAGCGCCGCGGCCGTATAAATATCCATCCCTGATTTCAGGCTGAAAGGGGTGACTTTGCCACTGGGCAAGCGGCCCAGTTGGTACAACATCTGTATGTCCGGCAAAACAAAATAGGGGTTTGCCTTGACCGCGTCGAGCCCATAAGTTGAGTGTATCCTCAAAAAACATGGACTCGATTGCAAATCCTTTGGCAGCAAGTCGGTCGGCCATTAATTGTTGGCAACCTTCATCCGCAGGGGTTACAGAGGGGCGACGGATCAGCTCCATCGTTAAATCCAGAACTTCACTATGTGTATTTGGTGTCGTTGGCTGCATGTGGCTTCGCTCATTCGGTTTTTAAAAGCAGTTGCTGGTAACTTTCAAGTTGAAAGCCGCAGAGGAATTGACCTTGGTGTTCTAAAATTGGTCTTTTGATTAAGGCAGGCTGTTCTAACATCAGCGCAAAGGCGAGTTGTTGGTTTAGGTTTTGTTTTCTATCTTCAGCAATGGTGCGCCAAGTGGTGCCGCGAGTATTTATTAGTTGAGACCAATCCAGTTGCTCGGCAAAGCGTTTGAGCAACTCAATTGAGATGCCCTGTTGGCGATAGTCGTGGAACTGATAAGCGATTTCGTTATCTTCCAAAAATTTGCGGGCTTTTTTGATGGTATCGCAATTCTTGATACCGTACATCACAGTCATGGCTACCTTATCCTTTAACTCAATTACGTAGATTTAAGCTCAATTACGAACAAAACATCCTGACCTGCATCGACTTCACGCAAGGCACTGACAATTCGATGAAATTGCGTATGGTCTTGCAAGGTCACGATAAAACTGAGAGCTTCTTTGCCATTATGCAACAGTAACGGATCAAAATGTAAGATTGCTTGGCCGACCGTGACTTTGGTTTTGGCAGGGAGTTGCCAGTTTAAGCCGAGGCCATGCGCTAGAAACTGTTCTGATAATCGAACATCCATACGCAGGCCATTGGCATGGATAAAACTGACACAAGTTCCAATCTCATCATGACGCACACAAAGGCCAGGATAAGGTGCAACTAAAATGGGGGTAGTCGTGGTAATGGTAACGCCTTCACCATAAAAGCCGGCAGCTGCTAAAGCATCCTGTTGCTCATCAATCTGACCGACACGACCGCTCAGAGGGCTTAAGATCTTGATCCCTTGGGTGGGGAGCGGCAAATGTTGCAACGATAGTTTTGAAAAGTGGCTTGGCATTCCAAACTCCACCAGTGAGATTATGCCGATATTACCTAATTAGCCGCTATGTTTCCTACTGAATTTTTTGCCAAGGATTTTTACGCTTGAAATGAAATTAGCAAACGATGCTGCTTATTAAATTGATTTATTTCATCGGATTAGAGTTTGATTGTGACTCATTCAAACCTTTCTGAGTCAAATTGGTATTTAAGTTGTTTTTTGGACAGTGAATCCTGAGGTTTATTTGTTTAAGAGTTGGTTTGCCGCCACAGAGTTGTCCACAGATTCTGTGGATAACTTTGTGTGTTGCTCTGTTTAAAATTGTTATGTAGATGATTCAAATGATTATTTTTCGGTGGCACGTTTTTTGTTTCATTCACCGACTTTATTATCTGCTGTTAAAACCTAGGAATTGACAGTCTTCTTAAATAAATTTAGTAAAATTTGAGTTTGCAAAATTGTTTGTTTGTCAGATGAACATTCATCATCTCCAAGAGCCATAAGTTTGATGGGGATCTGGTGTTTTCTATTGCGTTGTTTCTGGCATACCGCCAGAAGTCTATGCTAAAGTTGATCTGCAACTGAGTTGATCCGTAATTGGATTAAGTCTGCAATGGTCGGGGGTTTTATGGCTGATACTCTTCTAAAAACTTTAAGCAACGGATTTTCTTACAGTAAGGAATGGCCTGTTGTTGCCGAGTTCAATGCTTTATTTCCTGAAAATAAAGTGATTGAAATGACCAAGTTTGGGCAAAAGTATGTTCCCGCGTTTGCTGTGGCAAGCCTAATGCTTCAGTTGCAAATTTATGGTTCTCAGCAATTAATCCCAGCGCTTGCGGTTGCTTTTTTCATCCTCGCACTGCCTTTGCAAGGTTTTTATTGGCTAGGTGTTCGTTCGCAAAGCCAGTTGCCGCCGCAATTACAACGCTGGTACCAAGACGTGGCAGCGAAGATGCAGCAAAGTGGGGTTGAACAAATCGCGCCTGCAGTCAAACCACGGTATTCAGATCTAGCAATCTTGTTAAATTTGGCCCTGAAAAAGTTGGATAGAGCTTTTTTAAAACAATGGTTCTAAGCTGAAAATGTGCCATTTTGGATCCTGCTGAACATTCAAGACAGCATCAAAATCTTGTGTCTTGCCATAGGCTATATTTAAGCCAATCGGGTCGATAGACCAATAATAATGTCAACACCATGCCATTGAGTAAACCTTCCGGCAGCGCAAGTAACGGCATAATCAGCAAGTAGTCTTTATTCAACGGCGTTTGTAACTCAAAAAGGCTAAAACCAAGCCACAACACTGCCATATAACTCAATGCGCTCAACATGCTATTGAAAAAACCACTGACAAAAATCACCACAAATAAATGGCGGGGCAACCATTTATGGCAAGCTAATACGCCCAGATAGCTCTGAGTGATTGCGAAAATCAGGCCGAACCATTGCATGAGCTCGACCAGCCCAATGGTGATAGATTGACTCTTTAGATAAGCAAGGAATGGAACAGGTAACAATAAAGCGAAGGGAACGACAAGCATACTAAGCCTTAAACCCAGCATGATCACTAGGGTTGTCACCCCTAAGAAATGGATTGGCGGTGTGGACTGTAAATCTGTTTTCAGCTGCCACAACACCATTAAACAACAAATAGCCGCACCAAAGAGATGTTGTACCAAAGGCAAACGGAGCAGCTGCAGACTTGGGCGGTCCAGCATCAAATAATACAAAACCGCCAAAGTCAGGTAGATCATGACAATGTAAAAACCGACCAAACAGGTGCATGATCGGAAGGTTTTTCCATCCCCCGCAGTTCGTAATCAACATCCGAACTGGTGCAGTGCTGCGCGAGGTTCGCTGTGGCCATCACTACATCAATTCGCAGACCGCGGTTGTCGTCAAAGCCCTTTGAACGGTAATCAAACCAACTGTACCTGTCAGAAGTCTCAGGGTGGAGTTGACGGTAGGTATCAATAAATCCCCAATCTTTCAACCGTTGCAGCATTTCACGTTCTTCCGGTAAAAATGAACATTTGCCATCTTTTAACCAGCGTTTGCGGTTGGGTTCACCGATGCCAATATCGATATCTAATGGCGAAATATTGATGTCACCAATAATACTAATCAATTCATCAGGCGTATGATGCTCATCGAGATACGTCATTAAATCCGCATAAAACCGTTGTTTTGCCGGGAATTTGGTCGGATGGTCGCGGCTTTCACCTTGGGGAAAGTAACCATTTAGCAGGGTAAAAGTCCGACCATCACTGAGAGTCCATTTCCCAATCAACATCCGTCGTTGCGCATCTGGCTCGTCGGTTGGAAAGCCATAACTCATGCTGTCAGCTGGCTTTTTGGCTAAAATGGCGACGCCGTAGTGACCCTTCTGGCCAAAATGATACACTTCATAGCCTAAACTTTGCACTTCGGCTAATGGGAACTCTTCGTCATGTACTTTGATTTCTTGTAAGCCTATAAAGTCTGGCTGATGTTTTTCAACCAATGCTTGCAGTTGATGCGGTCTTGCGCGTAGGCCATTGATATTAAATGAAATGATTTTCATATGATTCCTAATAAAAAGCAGAAACTGAACGCAAGGCTCAAAGCTTTATCATACCACTGCACTTTATACGCGTCACCTTGCAAGATTGACCAGCCGTTTATCGTCACTGTGGTAGGATTTAACGTGGGGCAAATGGCGTCCGAATGCATTGCCTTCGGAGCAACTAAATTGTGTTTAATAAAGTCGATTATTTGGCTGGTTCATCATTTTAAGCTGGGATTGTTCGATGTTGCCGCTTGCTGCGTGCCGACGGTCAAGCTATGCTCGGCGCACTGAAAACAGCTTGGATAGTGCATGCTTGTTCTATGCCCTTTGACACAATTTGAATATCAACTCAA
>CAZIPG010000170.1:0-1387 GCA_964540955.1 uncultured Rheinheimera sp. | reverse complement strand
CGGGTCAAAATCGAAAATTATCGCAAGCAGATCGAAAAGTCTCTGAGTCAATGGTACGAACAACAAGCATTTGATTGGTTCACTGAACGCGTTAAATTTTGGCTGCTCAAGTTTCAAACCTCCAATTTGCCAAAAGGGCAACGCCAACCAGCTAAGTTGCAGGCTGGAAAATCACTGCAATTACAGCGCATAGCGATTAAACATTGGCAACGAAAATGGGGCACCTGTAATAACCAAGGGATTGTCAGCTTTAATTGGCGTTTGATGATGGCGCCGAGTTGGGTGGCTGATTATGTGATTGTGCATGAACTTGCGCATTTAACTTATATGGATCATTCGCCAAGGTTTTGGCAATTGGTCAGCGCTATTTATCCCAATTACAAAGATGCAGAGCTGTTCTTACGTGACCATCAACAGCAGTTAAAGCTCTCACAGTGATAGTTTATTTCCCCAATTAACAGCGGTATCAACTGCGGTGGTTTTAATCGTGTGCGGTAAATCGGTGTGTTTCAAATAGTAGGATATTTGATTCACGCTGCAGAAGTTTACATTGCGCAAGATCATCTCAACGACAAGTAAAGCGTACGGAGTCTTTATTTTTACCCATTATTTCTGGTTTAATCGACACCCTGACCTTACAGATTATAACAATGCTGTCAGCAAAGACTGAAAAGCGACAAGGGCAATTATGACCAATAAACTTAAATTACAACAACTGCTCAAATTACTGGATTTAACTCGGTTAAATGACGAGGATAATCAAGCTGCGATGGCGCAATGGTTGGTGCAAACCGCGCAACCATCGGCAGTACCTGCGGCATTTTGTGTTTACCCAGAGTATATCCAGCAGACGTTACACCATTTATCGGACTCACAAATGTCTGCTGAATTAGCGACTGTGGTTAATTTTCCAAAAGGTGATTCGTCCATCACTGCAGTCACAGCCGAAATAAGCAAAGCGCTTGCTTTGGGAGCGACAGAAATTGATTGCGTGTTGCCCTATAAACAATTGCTGGCTGGTGAGATTGCCGCTGTGAGCGAGTTTTTATCGGCAGTGCGCGCCGCTTGTGGCGAGACTTGTTTAAAGGTCATTATTGAATCGGGTGAATTGGTGACGCCACAGCAAATTATCAAAGCGACAGAGCTTTGTGTGCAAGTTGGGGCAGATTTTGTCAAAACCTCGACTGGCAAGGTACCTGTGGGCGTGACAGTGGAAGCCGCTAGGGCAATTCTGACAGTGATTGCGGCAAGTGAACGATTTGTCGGTTTTAAAGCATCAGGTGGGGTTAAAACGGTGGCACAAGCTTTGGAACTGGTACAACTTTATGAGGATATTACTGGACGCTTGGCCAGTGCAGAGGGCATGCGGATTGGTGCTAGTGCACTC
>CAZIPG010000169.1:0-6610 GCA_964540955.1 uncultured Rheinheimera sp. | reverse complement strand
GCCTTAACAATGCTACCGCCTGAGTGGTTGCGGTATTGCAAGCAATCACAATTAAATCGACCTGATGCATAAGCAACATGGCCGATAGTTGCGAGAGCCGTTGCTGGATAAAACTTTCTGTTTTTTCACCATAAGGCAAATAGCGATTATCCATCACATAAATGTAATCAGCCTTCACTTGCTTGCGAACCGCAGACAAAATGCTTAAACCGCCAACGCCACTATCGATAAAACCAATACGCATAGATACCTCTTGCTGAATCTGATTATTTTGCCAGATAGCAAACACAAGTGCTGCAATGTTTTACTTGAATTTGGAGTTATCGTGAAAACCTTTTATGATGGCGACCTTTTTGAGAGGGGGCATGCAATTATGCAATTAGGTCAGGTTTTTCCAGAACAATATGAGTCTCAGTTAGCGTCGAAAGTTACTGCCATGCAGGAACTTTTTGCCCCCTTCCAGATGCCTGATGCTGAAATATTCCGTTCAGAGCCCCAGCACTACCGATTAAGAGCTGAATTTAGGGTTTGGCATGAGGGTGACGATTTGTACCATATCATGTTTGATCCAGAGACTAAGACCAAACATCGTATTGACTATTTCCCTGTCGCCTGCAAAACCATCGCTGATTTTATGCAGCCGTTGCTGGATGCCTTAAAAAAACGTCCTTTACTACGTAATCGCCTTTATCAAATCGACTATTTATCATCGCTAAGTGGCGAATTGCTGGTTAGCTTAATTTATAAGAAACCCATCCCTGCAGAATGGCTTGCTGAAGCAGAATTGTTAAAAGCCGAGCTGAGTCACGTTCAAACTTTTGATTTGATAGGCAGAGCTCGGAAACAAAAAATTCTTGTCGCCAAAGATCATTTATTTGAAAAGCTGTTAGTCAAAGATCGCTCTTTGATTTATCAACAAGTTGAGAATAGTTTCACCCAACCCAACGGCAAAGTGAATCAACAGATGCTGGCTTGGAGTTGTGATATCGCTCAACAGGGATTGGGTGGCGATTTGCTGGAGCTTTACTGCGGCAACGGCAATTTTTCGCTGGCACTTGCCCCCTATTTTCGCCAAGTCGTCGCGACAGAGCTATCAAAAACCTCGATAAAATCCGCTGAATTAAACATCAAATTGAATCAAGTGGACAATTTGCAAGTACTGCAAATGTCTGCTGAAGATGTCAGTCATGCGCTCGCACAAGGTAAACAATTAAAACACATCGATTTGTCAGCTTTGGAACTAAATACCGTGTTAGTTGATCCACCAAGAGCTGGTTTGGACCCAGCAACTGAGCAGTTAGTGAGTCAATTTGCCGATATTTTGTATATCTCCTGCAATCCTCACACGTTAGCGCATAATCTTGCGACATTAACCCAAACCCATCGAGTCGAACGTTTTGCTTTATTCGACCAATTTCCCTATACCCATCATATCGAATGCGGTGTTTGGCTGAAAAAGCTTATTCTTTAGGTTTACGAGCATAACTCGCAGCGCCATGCGCCATCCAGCGCAGTTGAGTAATAGTCCGCAGGGTAATTTGACCTCGGACTTCTGGACTTGCATCTAGTGCATCCGCGCCTGCATGAAACACAATAGTCACCATTGCATCCGCTTGTACCTGTGCATATTCGTCTGGGCAGGCTGTTTCTTTGCGCAAATAATCAGCCAATTCGGCTGAGAAATGCTGAATTTCTCGGGCCACGGCTCGACGAAATGAAGCCGACGTGCCGGAACGTTCGCGTAATAACAGTCTAAACACGTTACTATTGCCGACCACAAACTCCATAAAAGTTTCGATAGAGGTTCGGATCACACTGCCATTTTTCTCAATACGGTTCCTTGCTTGGCGTAATAATTGACGCAACATTAAACCAGCTTCATCCACGAGGGTTAATCCAAGCTCATCCATATCAGCGAAATGTCGATAGAACGAGGTTGGCGCAATCCCTGCTTCACGCGCAACTTCGCGTAAACTTAGGCTTGAGAAACCTTTATCAGGACTCAGCTGGGCAAATGCTGCATCAATAATGGCACGACGCGTCCGTTCTTTCTGTTGGGCTCTGCTCAAAATCTCATCCTATTTGATCCAACTCAGTGATATTTTATTTTATACCTTGACCCATCCCAATTGCACAGTAAAATTAGCTTACAACTGTAAGCTAAAAGTACCTCTCATGGAAAAACCACCGATTATCTGGACCAACGTACTGGTCTTCAGCCTCACTTTCTTGATTGCCGCGATTGGAGTTCCGGCTTACCAAATTTTGATAGGATTCACATGGACTGAAATCGTCGCGACGATTTTATGTTTAGGCTATTGCGGCATGTCCATCACTGCCGGCTACCATCGTTTATGGGCTCACAAGACCTATGAAGCGCATCCAGTTTTGCAATGGTTTTTTGCAATTGGCGGCGCATTTGCATTACAAAACAGCGCGTTGCACTGGTCTTCAGATCACCGGATCCATCACAAATTCGTCGACCAAAACGAAAAAGATCCTTACTCGGCGAAACAAGGATTTTGGTATAGCCATATCGGTTGGATGCTCAGAGAATATCAAGCGCATCGGTATCACGATTACAACAACGTTCGTGATTTACAAAACAATCCAATTGTGATGTTTCAACATAAGCATTATTTACTGCTGACTGTGCTGACAAACTTCGGGATCCCGTTATTTTTGGGCTGGTTAACCGGAAATTATCTCGGCATGTTATTAAGTGTTGGTGTATTAAGGTTGGTTTTGAGTCATCATTTTACCTTCTTCATTAACTCGTTAGCGCATATTTGGGGCAGTCAACCTTATACCGATGAAAACACTGCCCGCGATAATGGCATTCTCGCATTCTTAACTTATGGCGAGGGATATCACAATTTTCACCATATTTTTGAATATGATTACAGAAACGGCATTCGTTGGTGGCAATTTGACCCAACCAAGTGGTTGATCAAAAGTTGTTCTTGGTTGGGACTGACTAAAAATTTAAAAGTCTGCCCAGAAGATCGAATTCTGAAAGCCAAAGCTTTAATGCAATTGAAGCGTGCGCAAGTGAAAGCATTGCAATTGCCAAACGCAGAAGCACTTTTGCAAAAAATGGAACAAGAGTACAACTTGTTATTGGAGAGAATGCAGGCCTATTTCGAGTTGCAAAAAACCTTATTGGCCCAGAAAAAGGCGGGCATTCGCAACAAGAAAGAGCAATTGATGCAAAGCTACAACGATTTTGATGTGCGCAAGCAGTATCAAGAGTTGCGTCAAAACTTCCAATTGCAACAACGGCAGTGGCAACTTTTTATTGCTCAATACGCTTAACCTATAAAAATCTCCTTGAAAAGGCGACTAATGTCGCCTTTTTCACTTCAACTGTTTGAATTTATACTGCTATTATCTAATTCAATTTGCTTAATAGAAGTGAGACGACAGTGACTGCAAAAAAAACTGCCTCAACAACAACCGGCGATACAAACCAATCTTTTGACTATGATGCAATCATCATTGGCACGGGGCCCGGCGGTGAAGGCGCGGCCATGAATTTAGCCAAAAGTGGCAAAAAAGTTGCGGTTATTGAACGACACTCACAAGTAGGTGGTGGCTGTACCCATTGGGGCACGATTCCATCGAAAGCACTCCGCCACTCGGTGAGTCGCTTTATCGAATACAACGAAAATCCATTATTTCAAATGGAAAATCAGTCTTCCAATCTCACATTCCCACAAATTTTGCGGCATGCAGCTGGCGTGATCCGCAAGCAAGTGCGTTTACGCAGTAGTTTCTACGATCGTAATCGGGTCGAAATGTTTCAAGGTGAAGCCAGTTTTGTTGATAAACATCATATAAAAATAGTGCCGCCGTCAGGCCCTGAACGGGTCATCAGCGCACAAACCATCGTTTTAGCGACAGGCTCAAGACCTTATCGCCCTGCCAATGTCGATTTTACGCATCCACATATTTTTGACAGTGACACGATTTTGTCGCTCAACGAAGATCCTCGCCATATTATTATTTTTGGTGCAGGCGTTATTGGTTGTGAATACGCATCTATTTTCCGAGGTCTTGGCGTCAGAGTGGACTTAGTCAACACTCGCGACCGATTGTTATCGTTTATGGATGCGGAAATCTCTGATGCGTTAAGTTATCACTTTTGGAATTCCGGCGTGACCATCCGTCATGGTGAAGAGTTTGAAGCCATCGAAGGTTTGCCAGATGGTGTCATTCTGCATCTGCAATCCGGCAAAAAAATGAAGGCAGATTGCATTTTGTTGGCCAACGGCCGCACAGGTAATACTGATAGTTTGAAGTTGGAAGCGATTGGCCTCAAAGCTGATAGTCGCGGCCAGCTCAAAGTGAATGAGAACTATCAAACTGCCGTTGATAACGTCTATGCCGTTGGCGATGTGATCGGTTATCCAAGTTTGGCGAGTGCGGCTTACGACCAAGGCCGTATTGCAGGCAATTCAATTATCCATGGGCATTGTGATACGCGTCTCATTGAAGATATCCCAGTAGGTATCTACACCATTCCAGAAATGAGTTCTGTTGGTAAAAATGAACAACAATTAACAGCCGCAAGGATCCCCTATGAAGTGGGCCGTGCACAATTCAAGCATTTAGCAAGGGCACAAATTGCAAATACCAGTGTTGGAAGCTTGAAGTTATTATTTCATCGTGATACCAAAGAAATCTTGGGAATCCATTGTTTCGGCGAGCGTGCCGCAGAAATTGTACATATCGGTCAGGCGATTATGATGCAAAAAAATGGCGGGAATAATGTGGAGTATTTCGTACACACCACATTTAACTACCCAACGATGGCAGAGGCCTATCGGGTCGCAGCAATGAATGGTCTCAACCGTTTGTTTTAATAAGTATGAATTGAACAGAATTCGATTGAATTTTAGTCATCCAAAAAAGTAAAGTTACTATTTCGTTTCTATGATGATTAGTTGTACACTCGAATAAAACATAATAATGACAACATGAGGAAACACTATGCTAAGGATAAGTCTGGCCGTGTTTTTATTGGGACTGTTTAGTCAGTCTGCTTACGCTGATTTTGCGAGTGCGCGCAAACTTTTCGAGCAACAAGACTACGCTGCAGCAGTGCCACAATTGGAGTTGATGGCCAAAACGGGTCATCCTCAAGCACAATTTATGCTGGCACAAGCCTATGCCAATGGTTGGGGTAAAACTGCAGATGTTACTCAAGCTTATGCTTGGGCTTTACTGGCGAAGGAATCTGGGGAGCCTCAAGCAGGGGCTTTATATGCTGAACTTCGCCAAGAATTACCTTCTCGTCGTGACGCCAAGACCGTATTCACGGCTCTCGATAAAGAGTATGGCCAGGTTGCACTGCAAAGCAACTTGTTTCCAAGCTCAACATTTGCCAATACCAATCCGGTATTTACAGTGGCCAAGCGACTGGCTTCGCCAGAATACCCCACTTCATTCAAACGTTCTGGCATCCCAGCTTGGGCTATTGTCTTTTATGACATCAATGAAGCGGGCAAAGTTGAAAACGCTCATGTAGCTTTAAGTTACCCTCAAGGCGCGATCGATCGCTATGTATTAGATGCAGTGAAACGTTGGACATTCACACCTCCGAAAAATGGCTATGGTGAGTCTTTACGCTTGAACCATCAAATCCACGCTTTTTCGTTAGAAAAAATTGTTGCGCCTAGCCCCAAATATAAAAACGATAATGCTGAATACATCGCTGCGATTCGAGAAGCGGCCGATGCAGGATTTGCAGAATATCAATACAAGTACGCCTTACTTGCACATGCTGGTATTTTGAAAACAGAAAAGGCGTTGCCTTGGTATTTAAAAGCTGCAATGAGTGGGTATGCCTTAGCGCAAGTGAGTATTGCCCAATGTTCATTTTCGGGCAGTTTGTGTGATATCGATAACAACAAAGGCATGAATTGGCTAGCAAAAGCTGCTGACTCAGGCCACGCACCGTCAGCATTTAGCCTCGCACAAAAACTTCTGAATAGCGATAACATTCAGTTTGATCCTATCCGTGCTGCAGGCTATTTGAAACAAGCATCAGCAACGGGTTATTTGCCTGCCATGGTGGAATACGCCTCTTTACTAGTAAACTCTTCATTACCTGAGATCCGCAATCCTGAGTTAGCCGTGACGATTGCTGAGCAAGGTTTAAAGAAAGACGATGAAAACCCAAATTTATTGGCAACTATCGCAACCGCTAAATTTGAATTTGGCAAAACCGAAGAAGCCAGGGAATTACTGGCAGAAGCTATCGAAAATGCCGAATCACGTGGCATGGACACTCTGCCATTTACAGAATTGTTAGAGAGTTATCAGTCTGGGGTGCAAACCGCAGCAGAAGAATAAGCTAAATTGCAGTCGAGTGAGCAACGCTTCACTTAAATACAGCTAACTACTCGAAACCATCAATAAAAAAACCGACGAAACTTCGTCGGTTTTTTTCTAACAATCACTTTGGTCTGCTAACTATCGCATTCAGCTTCTGACAATGACATTCATCTGTTGAGCGTCAGACACCTTGCTTGCTGGCATTAGCTGCAAGACATCTAAAAGCCGCAGCGCCTTTGTATCGGCAAAGGGCAGCAACGCCATTAAATAT
>CAZIPG010000168.1:1076-6627 GCA_964540955.1 uncultured Rheinheimera sp. | reverse complement strand
GAACGTACTGCTATTGCGGGAGGACCAATAAGGCCGCCATAGTGTCTTGTCATTGCTGACAAAGTGCGCGCGCATTATGCGCAAAACTCACTTCAGGTGCAAGCCTCAGCACCAAGCTTTAGGCATTTTCTGGATATTTGGCGGTCATTTGCTGAAAAAACACCCGCATTTGCGCTAAATCACTGGCAAAATCGGTGCTAGCCGTCAGTGTTGGCCCAAACACAATTTGCCTGCTGGCAAAATCAATGCCGACCAGTTGAATAGGCACTTGTGCTTCCCTCGCAATATGCCAAAAGCCTGACTTCCAACGCTCAACTTTTTTGCGGGTCCCTTCTGGCGACACGCCGAAAATTAATTGGTCGCGTTTGGCAAATTCCTGCACAATTTGGCCCACCATGCCATGATGTTGACTGCGCTCGACAGGGATCCCGCCAAACGCCAACAACCATTTTTTCAGCGGCCAGACAAAAATACTGTGTTTCCCCAAAAACGAAATCTGCACGCCCATCGCCAGACTTGCGGCCATCGTCAGCACAAAATCCCAGTTGGAAGTATGAGGCGCCACTGCCACCACTAACTTTTTCAGATTCGGCAGTTCACCACGCACTTGCCAACCTAAGGTTTTCAATAACCAACGCGCCACCTTTTGCCATTTCGGCAATTGGTGGCGTGGTAAATTGACCGGCAGCTCAGGCCAAACCATCGTTAGCGCCCGATTAAAGGTTGATAACGTTTTAACAGTGCTTTCATGCGTTGTTGGTTTTTCTGACCTAAACGGATCATTTGCTTATGCGCAAGACCTGCTTGTTCCAGTTGCGGATCGGCAAAAGCATAATGGACCGAAGGCAACACCAACGCAGGCTCATCCGCCACTTCAGGACTTGCCAGTAACACCTCGATGGCTTGATGCACACGTTGGTTAAACTGCGCATCTGGGTATCCAAGCTCGGCGTAGGCACTTTGCATCAGTGGATACAGCCGCTTATAAAGCGCCGCGACATGCACAGGCTCAACGCTCTCTAATAATTTCAGGTAATTGTCATATCTTGCATAATTGGCAGCATCCAGCTGATACCCTTCGCCGACCGCTTTGGCGCGAAAATCTTGCTTCATCCCTTTAAAAATCGCTTGTTCAGGCACTAATCGACCTTGCGCGATGTTATCCACTTGCACGACAAAACGACGGATCATTTCCTCGTTGGCAAACAATGCGGCCAAGCCTGGCTGCCAATCGAGACTGAATAAAGCCTCTTTGACAAATTCATCAGAACTATCCAATGGCGGTAAATTTTCCATCGGAGTGACCGTTTGCTCATCGCCTAGCGGCGTGTCGGTGCCCGCGTCATCGGCCTGCGCCGCTAATGGATCGGGTTCTTCTGTTTGTTTGGTGGTTAACACATCTTGCGGCTCAGGCTGCACGGCGGGCTGTGGCGCTGGTTTTACTTCAACGACCGGAGTGACCACAGGAGCTTCAGGCGCTGGCTTTAAAAAATACCAAGCCGCGCCCCCGATGGCAGCTAACGCGACCACGGGTAAAATCCAGTGATTGGCAGATGGTTGTTGTCCTGACATATAAACTCCAAAGCAAAAGAATGAGATGTTTATCCTAACAAAGCTTGGCCTTGCTGTGGTTAATATCTGACGACTTACTTAAAAAATCCTATAAAATCAGTCTTCAATGTGACAACCGAATTGCAATGTAGTTTCTTTTGCGCAATAGTTAGTTGAGTATCGTTGCCTCAGGCTGCCAATTCTTTCATGAGCACAGCACCTAAATCTCAAAAAACTGCCCTGTTATTAACTGGAGGTGGCGCACGCGCCGCATACCAAGTTGGGGTCTTAAAAGCGATTGCCCAGCAATACCCGCGCAATAGTGTCATTCCATTTCAGGTCATTTGCGGCACTTCTGCGGGTGCGATTAACGGCACAGCCATTGCGTGTTACGCCAGCTGCTTTCACTTAGGCGTTCGCAAATTAGAATGGGTATGGAAAAATTTCCATACCAGCCATGTTTATTATTCCGACTATTTCCGTGCGACCTACCATTTAGTTCGCGGATTTTTAAGTGCTTTCCAAGCAGATTATGCCAATGCGCGGCCAGTTTCATTATTGGATAACAAACCGCTGAAGTTACTGTTAGCCGAATTGCTGGATCTCAAACGTCTCGACCGCAACATCATGGGCGGCTACCTTGACAGTGTTTCCGTGACCGCCAGTTGCTACAACACAGGCGATTCCATCACCTTCTTTCAATCAAAAGAAGCCAAAGAGTGGCAACGGGCACGCCGTTGTGGCCAACAAACTTTAATCGGGATCCACCACCTGATGGCCTCTGCAGCCATTCCTTTGGTGATGCCTTCCGTGCGCATCAATCAACATTATTACGGCGATGGCTCGGTAAACCAGTTAGCACCGCTCAGTGCTCCGATCCATTTGGGCGCTGACAAAATTTTGATTGTCGGCCTAGAACAACCGCGGCGCAGCGAGCAAGTGATGCGGATGCCGCATCATCCAACCATGTCGACAATCGCCGGGCACTTATTGGATAGTATCTTTTCGGATACCTTAAACGCTGATATGGAACGGATGCAGCGCGTCAATAAAACCATTCAAACCTTGCGTGAACACAACATTGAAACTGAGCTCAAACCCATTGAAAGTTTGATGATTAATCCCAGTGTTAACTTTAATCAATTAGCCAACGAACATTTTTTGGCATTGCCAATGGCCATCAGGACACTGCTGCGAACCATTGGCATCAAACAACATTCGGATTCAAGTTTGCCGAGTTATCTGTTGTTTGAAAAAAACTTTACTCGACGTTTAATCGAACTTGGCTACGAAGACGGCATGCGCCAAATCGACGAAATTATGGCGTTTTTAAACCCTAGCCCCAACTAAACTTGGCATGCGGCAACCTTCTGCCGCCAAAGCCTTGACACTTCAAAAATAAATATTATAAAACAACAACTTAACCTCATGGCATAAAACATGCTTAACAAAGCTATCTGATGCACCAACCGTGCAATTTTGTTTTGAGGAGCTGGCTAATGGAAATGTTCAACTTTAGCGAAATGTCATTACAGCATGTCCCGAGTTATGCGGGGGTCACCACGCAACCCGGCTGGCAAGGCGCACATCTCAAGCCAGCTCAAGGGTTACTTGAACAGCTGCAAACGTCATTAGAGTTACCTGCCCAGCTGCAAATTTTTTCAATGGCGGTTGGCAAAGTTTTGCCGCTGACGTCCTTACAAATGCATACCGCTGTCGGTGAGTTCACTGCACCGGGTTCATATCCAGGTGGTTTTGAATATCGCAGCATGTTAGTGCTGAACGAACAATGCTTAGCGGAACTGGTCTATCAGTCACAAACCCCTTTCAGCGCATTGCTGCAACGTCGTTTACTAGAATTGGAAAGCCAGTGGTTATTTCCATTGCGTAATGCGCTGATCGTCACGCGGCTGCAGCAACTGGCACTGCGTGATACCTTAACGGGCCTTGGCAACCGTCGTTTTTTTGATGATGCCTTTGCCAAAGCAGTATTATTAGCTGAACGTCGGCAACAAGCTGGCGCTTTGATTTTGTTAGATTTAGACAACTTCAAACAAGTGAACGACAACTTTGGTCACCATACGGGCGATGATGTCTTGGTTGCCGTCGCTGAAGCAATGCGCACTACTTTACGTGCCAGTGATAATTTATTTCGGTTTGGTGGCGATGAATTTGCCGTGTTGTTGACCGGTGAAGATGCGCCAAGTGCCGAACTGGTTGCGCATCGTTTAGTGAAAGCCATCGCGCAAATGCACCTGTGCGACAAATATCAGGTATCTGCCAGTGCTGGTTTGGTCAGTTTTGATGGTTCGGTCACAGCCAAAGAACTTTTTAGTCTTGCCGATCAAGCCCTGTATGAAGCCAAAGTGGCCGGTAAAAATGCCGTCAGGATCAATCGAGTCGAAAAATCAGCAGTTATCAGCGCTTAAACCTGATGAGCGCTTAAACCTGATAACTTGCTGAGTGTATAAGCGAGTGCGGGAATTCTGAATAAACGTGCAACCAACTTTTTGCTTGTTGTTCGGGTGTCGCACTAGCTTGCCCTACCACGACAACCACTTGCGCCTCTGCAACCACTACCACTAATTGTTGCCGCTGCCAAGGCGGAATTTGCCAAAGCTGACACCATTGCTTCAAGGGTTTCGTCAGCGCTCCCGCGGGCTTAAAGCGCTGGCTCATGGCCGCCTTTTGCACTGTTAATTGTGCATCTGGCAACTGGGCTAAAGGCCAACTTTGAGCAAGTAAACTTGGCTCGTCGGTCCAATACAACCAGGTCCCTGAGATTTCGAGCGGCTGCTGCCAAGTGAGTGTATGCGCCGACAACGAGTTCTCTAACGCATGACCTATAGCAGGTTGGCCACTTTGCACAGGTTCTAGCTCGTCATCCTCGCGCGCCACCACATACAAAAATTGCTGAAAACGACGCAGGCTCTTGCCAGCAATATTTATGGCGATTTTCGCATCGGCTTTGGCGGTCATCAGCTGTTGCCGCAAATTTTCCAGCTGCAATTGACTGCACAAAAGATCGTGCTGCTTCAAAAAAGCGCGCAGCAATAAACGTTGGCTGATAGTGTCAACTTGCGCCAATTCGCTTAAGTTTAATTTTTCGGCCTCCATCATGGCGGCCAAGCGGGGTTCAAGTTGCTGCTGCTGCCATTGCTGCGCATCTTGTAACAGGGATGCACTGCGACTGGCATTTTGGCTGAACCGCTGAAAACGCTGCTGCAATAAAGGCAAAATTTGCTGGCGAATAAAATTGCGGTCAAAATCTAGATTTTGATTACTTTCGTCTTCAATCCAAATGATGCCCAACCAATTGGCCACTATCGCCAATTCAGCACGGGAAAACGGCAGTAATGGCCGCACCAAAAAACCGGCATGAAACGCCTTTTGTTTGGCGATCCCCGTCAAGCCATCTAAACCACTGCCCCGTTTGAGCGCCAATAATAAGGTCTCTGTCTGATCATCGGCATGATGCGCGGTCAGCAGAAGCTGGTGCGGTTCATTAATGAACTTGGCCAAGGCGGCATAACGCGCGGTGCGTGCTTGAGCCTCGATATTGCGCTGGCGCTCGGCAATCTGCACTGGCACCAGATGGCAATCCACTTGCCGCTGCTGACATTGTTGCTGACAAAACTGGCCCCATGCCTTGGCATTGACACTTAAACCATGATCAACATACACCGCTTGTCGCTGAAAAGTGCCTGGGAGTCGAGTCAAGAGTTCCAATAACAGCATCGAATCTAAGCCGCCACTGAGCGCTATCACCACTTTACGGGGCGCGAAGGGCGCTAAGCTGGCAGTAAGCGCCGCCAACATCGCGTTAAAAAGTGTCTGCGCATCGACATCACTGGGTAAAGCTGGGTTATTGGGAAGATCAAGCATCAGCGTCAGACAGCAATCGGTTGGTGAACAGGTGTACCATTGTCGGTAGACCAGAGACTCGCGTCAAGCCTATGTATTAGCTCTTGAGCTCTAAGCGCTTTGACACTGGTGCTTC
>CAZIPG010000168.1:0-1066 GCA_964540955.1 uncultured Rheinheimera sp. | reverse complement strand
ACATTATTTCTTGCAATAATATTTGGTAGATAAAAACACAGTTAAACAACGTCTAACAAAATAAAAGAGCTGGGGATACCAGCTCTTTTATAGATTTGATGGCGAGGTTCACATTCACAAAGCAGATGACGTTGCAAAATTTTTTGCGTCAGTAACCCCTCCTTCGCTCAATTAGCAGTAACCGAAGCCTAACAACCGTTTGTAGCGGCGATCTAATAACTCATTGATAGTCATTTTATCGAGTTTGGCTAAGTCACGTTGTAAAGTGTTCTTCAGCGCTAAAGCCATTTGCTCATGAGCACGATGCGCGCCACCTAATGGCTCAGGGATAATATCGTCGATGAGGTTTAACTCTTTCAGACGCCCTGCAGTGATCCCCATCGCATCGGCTGCCAGTGGCGCTTTTTCTGCGCTTTTCCATAAAATGGAAGCACAACCTTCAGGTGAAATCACCGAATAAGTACTGTATTGCAGCATGTTGACTTGATCACCGACACCGATGGCCAAAGCACCACCAGAACCACCCTCACCAATCACAGTACAGAGCACCGGCACTTTCAAGCCTGCCATCACCTTCAAGTTACGGGCAATGGCTTCACTTTGGCCGCGCTCTTCAGCACCAATCCCCGGGTAAGCACCTGGAGTATCAATAAAGGTGATGATAGGCATTTTAAAACGTTCGGCCATTTCGAACATCCGCAATGCTTTCCGATAGCCTTCAGGGCGTGGCATGCCGAAATTACGACGGATCTTTTCATGGGTATCGCGGCCTTTTTGATGGCCAATGACCATCACCGGACGATCGCCTAAACGCGCAGTACCACAAACGATGGCTGCATCATTGGCATAAGTGCGATCACCCGCTAGCTCATCAAAGTCGGTAAAAATATGTTTGATATAGTCAAGTGTGTATGGACGCATCGGATGACGCGCTAATTGCGCAACCTGCCATGCACCCAATTCAGCGAAAATCTTTTTCGTCAGTGTCAGACTCTTCTCTTTGAGTTTGTTGACTTCTTCTTCCAGTCCGAGATCAAACTCACCATTACGGCTTACTTTGCGCAGT
>CAZIPG010000167.1:1876-6691 GCA_964540955.1 uncultured Rheinheimera sp. | reverse complement strand
AAATCATTGCGTTTCGTCAGTGGGCTATATTCTAGAATTCTGGGAATTGGCGCAACATCGCATTCTTTGGCTAGCAGTTTGGCTAAACGCTTGGTGTTATCTGGCACAATATCAATCACTAACTGCTCTAAATTCCCTTTATTTCGCCAATAGTTTTCATGTTGATGATAACGGATCAACACATCCTTTTTATATTCACGGAATTTAAAAGGACCACTGCCAATCGGCAGAGAGTCAAGTTGAAATAGCCGCTGTTGACTAATCAGCTGCTGCCCATATTCTGCAGATAAAATAGCGGCAAAATCTGTTGCCAGCGTCGATAGGAATGAACTGTCGGGTTGATTCAGTTGAAAAACTACCTGATGTTGTTCATTTTCTGTCACTGAATGCACCAATTCACGCCACTGCACACTATCAAAATAAGGGTACTCAGTTGCTGTTAAATGAAATGGATGCTCGATATCTAAAATTCTATTAAAGGTAAAAACGACATCATGAGCTGTCAGTTTTCGAGTGGGTTTAAAGTAATCTGTGTGGTGAAATGAAACATCATTACGGATAGTAAAGGTGTAGGTCAGGCCATCTTTACTGATTTGCCAGTCGCTTGCTAAGGCGGGGAGAAGATTGCCTGTTCGGGGATCAATATCGAGCAAGCGATCGTATAAATGCTGGCTAATCGCATCAATCGTAGTGCCTGAAGTGACCAGTTGCGGGTTAAAGCTCTCAGGGGAGCCCTCAGCACAATAAACTAAACCCCGGAGAGTTAAATCCTGCTGTGCTGGCGAACAACTCACATTTAACCCGAGCAGCGTTAGCGCTAAGAAACATCTTTTTATCATTGTTGGCTATCTAACAATTTGTACTTTTTCATATACCCACGCAACTGATGATAAGTCAGATTAAGCGCATCGGCTGTTTTTTTCTGGTTGTACTGACAAGCAGCGAGCGCTTGCTTGATTAATTGTACTTCAAAATCTTCAGATAACAGCTTGAAATCTTGCACTTGGCTAAAATCAAATTCTTGATTGTTCGATACTTGAGAATTACTGACACCCGCTGGCATAGCAGTAGCCGACGAAGTTGCAGGTGGCTGATTGATTGCGGGTGCCGGTTGGATCCGATCATTGGTCCGCACTCTCGCCTGTGGTCGATAAGGTGAAGCGAAGGGATCAAACAAGATATCGTGCACAGGAACATAAGGATTGTTGCTGCGATAAACGCTGCGCTCGACCACGTTTTTGAGTTCGCGCACATTGCCAGGCCAATCATAATCCAGCAGCAATCGTTTGGCTTTTTCACTGAATCCGCTAAATAACTCAAAATTGAGTTCACGTGCCATATTAATTGCGAAATGTTCTGCGAGCACCAGGATATCTTCCCGACGTTCTCGCATGGGCGGCAGGGTGATCACATCAAATGCCAATCTATCGAGTAAATCGGCACGGAATTCGCCTCGTTCTGCCATCGCAGGCAAATCTTCGTTAGTGGCACAAATTAACCGAACATCTACTTTTATCGAACGGCTGCCGCCGACCCGTTCAAATTCGCCATATTCGATAACTCGTAATAATTTTTCCTGCACTAAGCCAGGTGTATTGGCAAGCTCATCTAAGAATAAGGTGCCAAAGTTAGCTCGTTCAAAACGGCCTTCGTGTCGTTTTGCAGCTCCGGTAAAAGCGCCCGCCTCGTGACCGAACAATTCACTTTCCAGTAGATTTTGGTTGAGTGAGGCACAATTGAGCGTCAAATAATTTTGATCCCAACGCTGCGAAAGGTAATGTAGACGTGCGGCGATTAATTCCTTGCCTGTGCCTCGTTCGCCGATAATCAATACCGGTTTATTTAACGGCGCAATTTGCGAGACTTGGTCTAGCACATTTAAAAAACTATTCGATTGTCCGATTAGATTGTCTTGTTGAAAGCTTCTGGCCATGTCTCTGCTACAAATTGGCGAAATTTACTAAATAATAGTCTATTTCAAAAAATGCCAAGTTGACATAGATGAAGGAAAATAAATAAATTCATTATAAAACAATGTGATATGATTTTTTTAAAAGTTGGCAAGGATTCTGAATAACCTATCCTGACTAACCTAAACATTCAGAGGTAATTATCATGGGTATATTCTCTCGCTTTTCAGATATCGTGAATTCAAACATCAATGCCTTATTGGATAAGGCTGAAGATCCAGAAAAAATGGTGCGTTTGATCATTCAAGAAATGGAAGACACTTTAGTTGAAGTTCGTTCAACCTCTGCGCGCACAATCGCTGAGAAAAAAGAATTACAACGCGTGGTCACTCGCTTAGAAAGCGAAGTTGCCGAGTGGCAGGGTAAAGCAGAATTAGCGCTGTCAAAAGACCGCGATGATTTAGCCCGTGCTGCATTAATTGAGCGCCAAAAATCAGCTGACCAAGCCGCAGCTGTTAGCAAAGACATCGCAAATCTTGACGAGCATATCAGCAAGCTACAAGATGAAGTTGCGCAATTACAGGAAAAATTGGCAGATGCGAAAGCTCGTCAAAAATCGATGCTGATGCGCCAACAAACGGTTGCTTCGCGTTTAGAAGTGAAAAAGACGCTGGACAGCACTCGTTTAAATGATGCGATGTACAAATTTGAACGCTACGAAGCCAAAATCGACTCATTAGAAGCTCAGGTTGAAGCTTATGATCTAGGCAAGAAAACCTTGCGTGATGAATTTGCAGAGTTAGCAGCTCAAGACAAAATTGATTCCGAACTGGCGGCACTGAAAGCCAAAATGAACAACAATAACAACGCCTGATTTTCAGGCGTTTCGGAGTAAGTTATGGGTATTAATGAGGCTTTTTCAATTCCACTCATCTTGTTCATGATTTTTGTGGCGCCGATTTGGGTCATTATGCACTACCGTAGTAAACGGAAAATTTCAGAAGGATTGTCCGATGTCGAGCTGAATCAACTGAATGATTTGTCTCGGCGTGCCGAGCGGATGGCGGAGCGGATCAAGACGCTAGAATCGATCCTCGACGCGGATTCACCAGATTGGAGACGCAAACATGACTAAGCTAAAACGCGAACTGTTGCGGGATGATCGTAATGGCAAACTAGCCGGTGTCTGTGCTGGGGTCGCGGATTATTTTGGCTGGGAAACTTGGTTGGTCCGTGTCGTCGTGTTAGCGGGTACGCTCTTGATTCCTGGAGGTTTTTTTCCTGTACTGTATTTTGTCGGCTGGATTGTGTTAGAGAAAAAATCAGTTGCTGAAAAAGGCAGTGGCAAGGTTGAGACCTCTGAAGTTGAACGCCCAGTTGAAGTAAAAACTCGCGTATGGCAACGCGGAGAAGCACCAAAACAGGCAGTACAGCATTTGACGCAACAGTTTGATACCATCGAACAACGGTTGCGCAGCCTTGAAACCTATGTCACGTCGAATAAGTTTCAGTTAGATCGCGAATTTCGAAAATTATAAAACTTGGCTCAGATCCAAAAGATCTGGGCTTAGTTTTTGGTGAGGAGCAGGCATGGACTGGCTGAGTGAGCTAAAAGCTCAGGGGCAAATGCTCAAAACACGGGCGTTAGGACACCATTTACGCGTGGGGATCACGGGTTTAAGTGGCGCCGGGAAAACAGCATTTATCACCAGCCTCATTCAACAGTTACTTCATCCTGCTGCGCATGCAAAGCTGCCATTTTTCAGTGTGATGCAACAGCAGCGTTGGCATGGTGCTAAGCTGCTCGACAGCCAAAGTGTCAAGCTGCCTCGTTTTAGTTATGAGCAAAATCTAGCCGCACTATTTGCTGAGCAGTGGCCTGCCTCAACCACCGGCTTGAGTCAGATATCATTGAACTTGCGCTATCAATCCAATGATTTTCTAGCGAGTAAACTGCTGAAATTTAGCGAATTGCAATTAGACATTGTGGATTATCCAGGGGAATGGTTATTAGATTTACCGATGTTGCAGCAAGACTACTTGACGTGGAGTGCTCAGTGTTGGTCTCTGTTAAACAGTGCGAAGCGAGCAGCGGTGGTTGCTCCTTTTTTACAGGCATTGCAGCAAGCTAATTTAGCACAGGCGGACGATTGGAGTTTGCAACAACTCAGTGACATGTATGCACTCTTGCTGCAACAGCTTCGCACTGAGCACTATGCGGTTTTACTGCAACCCGGCCGACTGTTACTGCCTGGAGCATTGCAGGGCACGCCGTTATTGTGGCTGTTTCCATTACTGCCATCACAATGTCAGCAGCATTCCCCGCTATTTTTAAAAATGCAGCAGCAATACCAGCGTTATTGCCAACAAGTGGTTAAGCCTTTTTATCAAGATTTTTTTGTCGGGTTAGACCGTCAAGTTGTGTTAGTAGATTGTTTGGGTGCACTCAACCACGGATTTGCGGCCACTCAGGAAACACAGTTGGCGCTGATGCAAATCCTGCAAAATTTCCGTTATGGCACGCAGAATTTCTTCACCAAGTTATTTCGACCTAAAATTGATAAGATTTTGTTTGCAGCCACTAAAGCGGATCTAGTGACTCCCGATCAGCATCAAAATTTAGCCTTGTTATTGCAGCAATTTTTGCAGCAACCTTTGCAAGACAGCCAGTATCAACTGGTAAAAACTGAGGCTTTGCCGATTTCCGCTGTGGTTACTAGCGAATTAGGGATGGTACAAACCGAGCAAGGCGCTCAAGTGTGCCTGCGTGGTACTGATCTGAACGGTCAGCAACGGGTGTTATTTCCTGGGGAGGTGCCCATTTCAATGCCTTCTGAACTGTTGTTTGCTCATCATCAATTTTCTTTTCCGCAATTTAGGCCTCCCAGAATTGAACATATGAGCC
>CAZIPG010000167.1:0-1866 GCA_964540955.1 uncultured Rheinheimera sp. | reverse complement strand
GATCAGGCGTTGGAGTTCTTGCTTGGAGATCAGTTGTCATGACCAAAAAAGATGCGGCACTCAAACAGGCGCAAGATTTCTCAGAAGCCGTGTTCTCCAGCATGCAACAATCCTCTGAGCCTTCTGCCCATGCGGCAACGGCGGCTTCTGAACAAGGTGCAACGAAAGACACTTTAAAGTCTGCGCAACAATTACCGATTGATGATTTTGTGAGCACAGATCAAGCCGACGAATTAGAGATTGCTAGCAAGCCAGCCACACTGTCATGGGGCTGGGTATTGAGCTTTGCTACGCTCATTATTTTTGCCTTAGGGCAATGGGGTCTTTGGCTCGTTACGAGTTGGCAAGCAAGTTGGTTGCAAGGCTCACTGGTGACTTTATTGACAGGATTAGTAAGCGTGCTCTCAATTCGTTTTGGTTATACAGAATGGCGCCATTGGCAAGTGATGAAGCAGCGTCGCAAGTGGCGCGAGCAAGCACAAAAGCTGACCAACACGTTGCAGTTTGGTGAAGCACAATGGTTATGCCAGCAAATTTGTCAGCAACTGCCTGCAAAAGAACTGCAAGCAGTCATTGCCCAGTTTCAACAAAGCATTCAGCCTGAACATAGTGATGCTGAACAGCTCAAATTGTTTGAAACCATCGTGCTAAGTCAGGCTGATGAACTTGTGAACCAGCGCATTTCGCAAGCTTCGATACAAACTGGCGTCGCAGTCGCCTTGAGCCCATTTGCTTTGGCCGATTTAATTTTAGTGCTCTGGCGGGCCTCGCGCATGGTTCGAGAAATCGCGCAGGTGTATGGCGATAAACCGGGGCTCTGGCGGCGTTTGGGCTTGTTGAAGAAATTTGTCGAAACTTTATTTTGGACTGGCGCTTCAGAAGTCGCGATTGATGTCAGTAGCGATTTTATGGGGGCCGAATTGTCGAGTAAAATTTCCGCGCGGGCAGGACAGGGCTTGTTGGCCGGGTTAATGGTGGCGCGCTTAGGGCGCTTCGTGCAACAACAACTCAGGCCTTTGCCGCTCGCATTACCTCCTGTTAATTCGGTGAAAGGCCTACTGGCAGCCATTTTGAAAAAATTGCAGGGCTCTGCAAACTAAAATTTACATTTTAACTGCTCTGATCATTGTAGCGCTGAAGGCAAGCAGACTGTCAGATGTCTGTATGCCTTGTTCTAGATATAACTATTTTGTTTAGATGAAAACAAATTCTTCTAAGACTTAGTAGCTATGAGCAGTCAATTTTCAAAGCAAGAAACCCAATGTATCCATGCTGGTAAAGTGAAAGACACCCAATTTGGTTCTTTAGCCACGCCTTTATTTCAAACATCGACCTTTATTTTCGACAATGCGGAACAAGGCGCTGCGCGTTTTGCTGGTGAAGCTGAAGGGTTCATTTACACTCGCCTAGGCAACCCAACGACTAGAGAGCTTGAACTCAAAGTTGCAGCCTTAGAGGGCATGGCTGATGCAGCCGCGACCGCAACGGGCATGGGCGCAGTGGCGGCTGCAACTATGGCATTTTTAGCGCATGGCGATCATCTGATTGCCAGTAAAGCAATTTATGGCTGTAGTTTTGCGCTATTTAATCACCAGTTTGCGCGCTACGGCATTGAGGTCAGCTTTGTCGATATGACGGATCATCAAGCTGTCCGTGCAGCATTGCGTCCGAATACCAAAATGCTGTTTGCCGAGACACCGATTAATCCGAATTTAGTGGTGTTGGATCTCGCGTTTATCGGCGATTTTTGCCAGCAGAACCAATTGATTTCGGTGATTGATAACACCTTTTTGACACCATTGTTACAGCGTCCTGCCGATTTTGGCATTGATATTGTCATCCATAGTGCGACCAAATATTTAAATG
>CAZIPG010000166.1:0-6722 GCA_964540955.1 uncultured Rheinheimera sp. | reverse complement strand
CTTTTAGACAATCAACTGAAACAACATTATTGTAAAGATGAACTTAGTGGCTTAGGTCCACAATTCACCCGCAGTCATTTTATCCCCCGTGACGATCAAGTGTTGCTGAGTATTGCCATGCAGCGACAACTGAATCAGTCAAATAGTTTGCAGCGAGAATCCTGGCTGCAGTTGACGCCAGCTCAAGCCCGTTCTGCAATCCCTATGTATTTAATGACAGATCGCAGTGCCGGTTTAGTCAATGCTGTGATGGTTCCTGAAAATGGGGCGCCTCAGACTTTATGGCAGTTCAACTTTTTACCCAGTCAATCCGCAGAGATTTTAGCGGCGCCTTTAATCTTAACGAGCGTTGATTTACCGGAGCGACGAACGGTTCTGATATTACCGGCAAAAAATGCATTAGGGTTGCAACTGGTTGATCCTCATTCAGGGCGAGTCGTTACTCTAGAGAGTGACAGTAATTCCGAGTTCATTCATGCGACCGCAATGCCAGCGGTTTTGGATACCGATTTGAATGGTGCAACAGATAGGATCTACCAAATTTCTGAAACCGGTTTGCTCTATCAAATCAATTTGGATCCTAGTGAACGATCGAGCGCTCGTTTAGTCGCTGATTTGCGCACTGGCAATGCACGGTTTGTCGATGGTTTAACCGCGACCCAAGCCCGTTGGCCGGCGGCGGACGGTTGGCAGCAAGGTGACGTGATCGTTGCCCAAGCTCTGCGCGATGAAAAACAACAACTATTTGTCATTAAAATCTCGAACCAGCAACAGCAACCTATTGTTTATGAGCAACTGAGTAAGCGTTCAGTCGCCAATCCTGACCCAGACGCAGAATATGGTTGGCGCTACGAATTGAATGGGTTAACAGCGGCGATGCCCAGTTTGATGGCAGGAGTTCTTTATCTTCCATTGCAAGATGGTTCGACTCGTTGCGGCGGAAATGCCAGTATGGATCGTTTGCTGGCTTTACATCTCTACAATGGCAATCAAGTGTATGACCGGACTGAATTTCAGTTCAGTGAACCTTTGTCCACCCAGTTAAAAATTATCCCGCAACAGCACCGCTTTCTTCTCAAAGCGGGTGAACATTTAGTCACTGATGAAATGAAAGGAGTCACAGTTGAATGTCCAGACTGTGTCGCAACGCTTGATGCGTCACAGTTTCCGAAATGGCAGCGGATCGCCAGTTATCAAGTTGAGCAAGGAGCTTATTAACAATGAAACATAATTACGCATTTATGCTTGTGGATGTTTTGGTCGTCATCGCAATTATTGGCATCTTGGCGGCACTGATTGTGCCCAGCTATCAACAATATGTGCTGGCGAGTTATCGCTTAGAAGCCAGTGCTGAATTGTTAAGGCTGTCAGCCTTACAAGCCAATATGCATGCCGAACATGGTCGTTTTAGTAACAATTTGACCGAGTTAGGTTTCAATGAGTCTAATGGCGTCACTGAATCAGGTCGTTACAGATTGCGCGTTCAGTTATCAGACAGAGGATATCAACTATTTGCTGATGCAATTGGTCCGCAAGAACAAGATATCGAATGTCTTCGTTTTATTTTAGAACATACCGGTGTCAAGGGGAGCCAACCTTCGCAGCATTGCTGGGGATATTAGTCTCAGTGAGACGCCTAATTAAAAACAATACTCCCTGTCATGCACAGGGAGTATTTTCGATAGAGGTTTGACTGCGCCCTGCCTGGCTGAAACTGAGCGTGAGATGCCAATCGTAGTTCTCTGGACAATATTGAAAAGTTCCATTCTGTAAGCTATTGAGGCTACCATCTTGGCGAAATTGCAATAATGTTCTGCTGTAACGCAGTTGATGATCTTTCGGCGGAGATTGGATCACTCGCCAAACTTTGGTGGAACTTGCACTATGAGTGTTTGAAATATCACCGCTAAAAATCTCAATCGGGATTTCTGTCCAGTTACTTTGGCACTGGTTGCCTTGACGCGGACAAATACTCAGAATCTGACCTTCACTGACGGCTTTTATCCGCGCCATATTCAGCGTTTGTCGCAGCTGATGCATGTAGCTTTCAGCTTGATGTCTCGCCAAAAGTTCAAGAAGCGAAGGGATAGTGATTAGCGTTAACAAAGCAACCAAAAAGAGGACTATCAAAAATTCGGCGAGTGTAAATCCATCATGAAAGGGGAATCGTTGTTGATTCATCTGCAGAGCATCCTTGTTCTGAGTGATAAAAGTGACATACAGCAACCTTGCTGAGATGAACCCATCAACATCGCTCGAGTTCATTGCCCTTCAACCTTAGCTATAAATCGCCAGTCCTGCAAGCGTGGTTTCATTGTGAAAAGTACTAAAAATCGTTAACATAGCGCCCAGTTTGAGTATTGAGCGATGAAGCATGTCCCATCCAATTTCTATCAGTCTGGTGCAAGAGCGATTTACGGTCGGCGCAATTGCGGAAAATACCCAAAAAGTGCTCGATTTCACTCGACATGCCAATACCGATATCGTCATTTTCCCTGAATTAACGTTGACGGGTTATCCTCCAGAAGACTTGCTGTTTCGAAATGATTTGCTGCAAGCAATTGTGGACAGCTTGGCTAAAATCGCAGAGGCAAAACTGCCAGGAGTGATTGTTGTTGGCCATCCTTGGCGAGAGGGCGAACAGCTATTTAATGCGGCTTCCGTGTTTATTGATGGCCAATTGCAAGGGCGCTATTTCAAGCAAGCATTGCCCAATTATGGTGTTTTTGACGAACCTCGATATTTTGCCACCGGTCAGCAAAGCTTAGTGTTCGACTATAAACATCACAAATTTGCCGTATTGATTTGTGAAGATGTGTGGCAGGGGTTTCCTGCAGCAGATGCCAAGTCACAAGGCGCGGAGTTTGCTTTAGTCCTGAATGCTTCGCCTTTTGAAATCGGTAAACTGTCTCAACGGCAACAGCTATTACAAACCTTAGCAACACGCTTGCAAATGGGGTTTGCATACGTTAATCCGGCGCAGGGTCAAGACGAACTTATTTTTGATGGGGCTTCATTTATCGTCAATCCCGATGGCGAAATTGCCCTGCAAGCCCCTTCGTCGGAGACTGGGATTTATAGCACTTCTTTACAGCGCCATGATCATCATCTGTATGCAAAACCAAGCTTGCTAAGCCCTGCATTATCAGTTGAGGCTGAAGTCTATCAAGCTCTAGTGTTAGCAACTCGGGATTACATTGAGCAAAACGGCTTCAAAGGGGCTGTGTTAGGATTATCCGGCGGGATTGATTCGGCATTGACCTTAGCGATTGCGGCTGACGCCATTGGTGTCGATAAGGTTCAGGCTTTGATGCTACCGTTTCGTTACACCTCCGATATGAGCATCGATGATGCGACAGAACAAGCCCGGTTGATGGGGATTGAATTTGATGTCGTGTCGATTGAACCCATGTATGACAGTTTCATGGCGCAACTTTCACCTTTATTTGCAGGCAAACCGGCCGATACCACCGAAGAGAATTTACAAGCACGCTTACGCGGCGTGTTGTTGATGGCGCTCTCAAACAAAACTGGACGGATTTTGTTAACCACGGGCAATAAGAGTGAAGTTGCTGTCGGTTATTGCACGCTGTATGGCGATATGTGTGGTGGTTTTGCCGTGATCAAAGATGTACCGAAAACCTTGGTATATCGCTTGGCTGCTTATCGCAATACGATTTCAGCAATTATTCCGCAACGGGTCATTGACCGTCCGCCATCAGCTGAATTAGCGCCTGGTCAGACTGACCAAGATAATTTGCCACCTTATGATGATTTAGATGCAATGATCGCTGCTTATGTTGAAGAAGATAAATCACTGTCCGAGATTGTGGCGATGGGCTATGCTGAAGCAACAGTGCGACGGGTATTAAATCTAATTGATTTTAATGAATATAAACGCAGGCAATCGGCGGTTGGACCTAAAATCACCCGTCGTAATTTTGGCAAAGACAGACGCAATCCGATCACCTCGGCGATGCGCAAACAACGGTAATTCAGCGTATGAAAAAAATCGAAGCCATTATCAAACCCTTTAAATTAGACGATGTGCGTGAAGCGCTTGCCGATATCAATATCACTGGCATGACGGTGACTGAAGTGAAAGGTTTTGGCCGGCAGAAAGGCCATACCGAACTGTATCGCGGTGCTGAGTACATGGTCGATTTTTTGCCAAAAGTGAAACTGGATATCGTGGTTGCTGATGATCAGGTCGACCGCTGCGTCGAGGCTATTTTGCAAACGGCACAAACTGGCCGGATCGGCGATGGCAAAATCTTTGTCTTCGATGTGGAGCGCGTGATTCGGATCCGCACCGGTGAAGAGGACGAAGAGGCAATTTGAGTCCAGTGAACGTGGCCGTCATCGACACTCATCAACCACACAATCACCACTCAACTGAGTTAGTTTTGTGTCGTTATTGTGATTTGTTGCAAGAGTTGCCAACACTGGAAGATGGCCAAGAAGCGCATTGCGCTCGTTGTGGGCATGAGCTTGATGCGCGGCAACGCGAATCGGCATTAAGGCCCATTTTGTACGCACTCAGTGCGTTATTTATGTTGTTGTTAACCAATTTATTCCCTTTCATTGGTATGGATGCGGCGGGAAGTGTGCGAGAAATGGATTTCCTCGATACATCAGCTGTATTGCTCGATGAAGATTATCCTTGGTTAGCCCTATTGGTTTGGTTATTTATCCAAGCCATTCCCGCTTTTTGCATGTCAGCGATTATCTATCTGAAATTAGGCATGTATTTTCGACTCCCTGCGTTAGTGCAGGTCGCTCGTATGTTATTTACGCTGAAACCATGGAGTATGGTGGATATATTCCTGATTGGTTTAATAGTGAGCTTTGTTAAATTACTCACCCATTTTGAAATTTCACTCGGCATGAGTTTCTGGGCTTTCTGCCTATTCTGTGTCTTACACCTTCGCACTTTTCAAGTGATTGATCGCCATGAATTATGGTCAAGAATTGCACCGGCGCCGCAACCCATTGCTGGCAAAGTCGCGGGCATGTCAGGCATGAGCCAAGGGTTAAAAGTTTGTAGTTGCTGTACCGCATTGGTCCCAGTCACTGAGAAATATTGCAGTCGTTGCAAAACTCGCGTGCATCAACGCATACCGAACAGCGTACAAAAAACAATTGCGCTTTTAGTCACTGCTTCGATTTTGTATATCCCTGCGAATACCTTAGTGATGATGGAAACTGTTTCATTAGGTGAAAGCATTCATTCGACGATTATCAGCGGTATCATTTTAATGTGGTTAGAAGGTTCTTATCCGGTAGCAATCGTGGTGTTGTTAGCCAGTGTCGTGATCCCGGTCGCCAAAATTGCAGTGATGTTTTGGCTCGCATATCTGACCACTTTGCCACTGAGTCAACGCAGTCACCACGGCACTTGGATTTATCCTGTGGTCGATTGGATTGGCCGATGGTCGATGGTTGATGTGTTAGTGGTGGCTATTTTAGCCGCTTTAGTCCGTTTTGATGCCATGGTCGGAGTTTATCCTGGCGCTGCGACTTTTGTGTTTGCAGCCGTTGTGATCATCACCATGTTTGCCGCAATTAGTTTTGACCCCAGATTACTCTGGGATCCGAGTCCAGCAGAACAGCAGTCTTTGTTAGCACAACAAACTTTTCTTGAACAATCAGCAAATTTGAAGCCAGTAGAACAAATGGAGCAGCAGCGTGAATAAAACGGCCCAAGTCCAAGCCAAGGTTCGGCAAATCAGTCAGTGGTCCCCCATTTGGATTGTGCCAGTGGTGGCCGTGCTGATCGGTGCGTGGATGCTTTTTCACACCTATAAAAACCAAGGGCCCAGCCTCACGTTACTGAGCAGCAATGCCGAAGGCATTGTCGCGGGTAAAACGCAGATTAAAAGCCGCAGTGTTGATGTTGGGAAAGTCATCTCGGTTGAGCTTTCCCAAGATTTAAAACAAGTCGTGATCCGGGCTCGCATGAATCCCGGGACAGAAAATCTACTGAATGATGAATCGCAACTGTGGGTCGTGAAACCAACTGTTGGCCGTGGTGGCGTGAGTGGACTGAATACGCTGTTGTCTGGTGCATATATTGAATTGCAGCCTGGTAAAGGCGAAAGTAATAAATTTTTCTTCGAGTTACGTGAGACGCCTCCGATAGCACCGCCGGATGCAGCAGGAGTGCGAGTGTATCTGACCAGCGGTGATGCCTCGGCCTTGGCGGTTGGTGATCCTGTGTTATATCGCGGTTTTGATGTTGGAACCGTCGAGCAAAGTGAGTTTGATACGACGCTGCGTTCAATGCGCTATCAATTGTTTATTCGTGCGCCTTATGATGCTTTAGTAACAGAGAATGTCCGATTTTGGAAAGCCAGCGGTATGGCGCTTGATATGTCGGCAGAAGGGGTGCGCATCGAAATGTCATCTATCACCACTTTACTCAGTGGCGGGGTCACTTTTGATGTGCTTGATGGTTGGCCAATGGGGGCTCGCGCGCAAAATAATACCAAGTTTCAGCTGTTTGAAAGCAAAAAAAGCATTCAAGACGGTCTTTACAATGAGTATCTGGAATATGTGATGTTTTTTGAAGAGTCAGTGCGAGGTCTGACTGTTGGCGCGCCGGTTGAATACCATGGTGTTCGGATAGGAACTGTCGCTGCAGTCCCATTTTTCTTTAATAGCAAAAATCCGCTGCAACTTGCGTTTAAACATGGCATTCCAGTGTTGGTGAGAATTGAAAC
>CAZIPG010000165.1:0-6778 GCA_964540955.1 uncultured Rheinheimera sp. | reverse complement strand
TGCGCAGCAATAAGTCCAAGGATTGCTGAATAGTTTCGGTATAGGTAATTTGCAAGCCAGCCTGTTTAAATTGCAATGCAAATGGCGAGTTTTCACCACTGCGCAGGAGGGCGACTCGCAGACCGTTGAGTTCAGCTAGTTGTTGCCAGCCAAAGGGTGATTCTTGCTGTAGCCGAATGAAACCAAGAATAATTTGGTAATTAGAAAGCACAATTTTGTGGCTTTGGATCCCTTCTGGGCTTGGGTAAAAGCTATAGCACCAATCGCCTTGTTGCATCATGCTATAGGCCCGCTTTGGGGGCACAAACTCTGGTTTAAAACGATAGTCGGGAAAAGCTTGTCGCAAGATTTGAAAAGCCAAGCCACCATCAGCAACGGTATGAGTGGTAAAGGGTGGATATTCTACCGCTAGAACGTCTAAGCGTGGATTGATGGCAAACGATGCCGCACTGAACAGGCTGAGGCACACTCCAATCCATCGACGCATTTTTTGCTCCATCCAAAATGAATGATCCAAGCATGGTCGTCGCTTTGATTCTTGTCAAACTGGCCTGAATTGCGCCAAGTTGCTGCCAGCACTTGTACATTGGTTAATGTAAGTGCTGTAACAACTTGCTGATTTCTTCAAAGGATTCTTGCGAGTAATCTCGCACCAAATGCTCGGATAAGCTCATGATTAACGTGGCTTCATCTTGGCTGAGATAATCCTCGCAACTACTGGCCAAAATCAGCTCAATTAACGACTCATCGTAACCCCAGCAGGTCAAAATAAACCAATTGAGTAAATCAACAGTTTTCACACCCGGCAGGTCCGTCGGCAGCGAAGCGTGCTGCAGGGTTAGAAATTTTTGCGCCAATAAACCTAAGCCTGATAACACCACTGCAGTAAAGATTTTTTCCTGTTCAACCAACTCGAGACCTTGCGAAGAGGCTAATTTTTGACTGATCAGCGCCTTTTTAAAGGTCCGCTCGCTCTCGGCTCGGCAGTCAATATGAGCCATCAAGCCGGTCTCCAGTGACATTGCGGTGACGATTGCATCCAACAGGTTGATGCCCAAACGCATAATGCAAACCGGTAATGAAAAAGTTTGTTGCTTAAAACCGAGGAAAGCGGAATTGGCAAGCATAACAATACGGGCAGAAATCACGCTATCTTTTGACACCAGCGTGGCTAATTCTTCAATATCGATGTCTGGGTTTTTCAGCTTTTCCCGCATCTCTCTCGCAATATGCGGCAATACCGGCAATTGTAATTCACTGACCAGTGTCGCTTGCAGTTCACTGGGAAGTTGGAATTTTTTCAGTCGGCTCAGCGTTTGAAACACATTGGCAATGTCGGCGGCATCAAAAGGTTTACCAATCATAAAATGAGTGTCACGACTGGCGTTGGTAATGATTTGCTCGGTGACGCTGCCAGTCAATAATACGCGCAGCGCTGTTGGGTAGGTTTGCCGAACTTCTGCCAGTAATACTTCGCCCCGTTTGCCTGGCATCAGATAACTACAAAATACGACATCAGGCGTGCAGCCATTGAGCGATTGCTGCCAATTCATTGCATCTGTGCAAGTGATGATCGACCATTCAGGTTGCAAACGTCGGGCGGTACGCTCTAAAGCTTTCAGCATATAAGGTTCATGATCAATAAACAGAACTTGCGCTTTCATTGGCTCCTCATGGGTAAATATTGATTTACTTCATAGGTTTAAAATTTTTCTCTGGAAAAATTCCAAGCACAGGGGGCATGTTGACGCAGCGGTCGAATCACTCATTAACTCTGCGACTTACTGCGTTTAGCCCAATGTCAATGCACCTTAACTCAAAAGGACATTTGAGACAAGAGAGATAAAAGAGACTAAATTTGTTTCAATGGGCAGATTTATCGATGATTTCGAAGGAAAGTCCAATAAATTCAAAGTGCTGAATTGTTCAGATTAAAAATGCAGAAAGTTTGTAACACTTTGCGTACCGCGACCGACTCATTAATTAGCAAGACGGCTTTCGCTGTTGCTTCATGAATTTTCGTTTGGTTCAACATAGACGACACTAGAGAGGACATTTAATGGACACTTCAAATACCACCATCAACGAGATGACGGCATGGTTCGCAGGAGATGCTAGCTTTTGGTTCTTTTTTATCGGCATGTGGGTGGTATGCCTACTGTTGCAAGTCATCGGTAACAAATGGCTGGGTAAAGACTGGATGCAAAAACTCTCTGGCGATGATTGCCATTGCGGGAAATAAGCCATGTATTGCAGTGCCAGCGAATTTAGGCTGAAAGCCTCCAGTAGACGATGACAGCGAAACGCCCGCAATTTTTTGAGCGGGCGTTTTTATTTTGATGACTACAGGTCGCTTATTGCGGTGGCAACCATCACCAACAAATGCTCTGAAAGGTATGTGCCAACGGGCAAATATGAATGCCTTGGCGCTGTAACTGCTGTTCGGTCACCAACAGCTGCTGCTGGAAATCCTTGGCCGCTTGTTTCAGTGCATCGTCTTGAAATCGATAACGAATATTATCCATGGTGTTGGCCCATAACGGGTGTTTGTGGCCCGCTACAAAGGTGCGGCAAAATACACTACTTCGGTATTTATCTTCAGCATCACAGGCCATTTGCACCAGTTGCGCGCGTGGAGTTTCGGCTTTGATTAGGCTTTGCGATGGAGTTGGCAAGTGCATGCTGAAAAACACATATTGATCGCCTTGCATTATATGCTCCATGGCGTAGTGATCTGCTGAGTGTAAAAAGCTGACTTGCCAGATGAGCGTGGCGAGCGCATGAATATCATCTGCTTCGGCAAAACCAGGAATGAACAAAGCCACTTGTTGCTTATAGGTGCGCAGGCTAGACGCGTTTAGTTTCGGATAAACGCGAGTGATGAATGCATAAACCACGTCATAATACGCTTGGCCATGTTGATTAAAGGCCAAATCAGCATTGCGCAAACTCCAAGGTGGACAACGAAAGCCGGGATTTAACAACTGCTCTTGCACATCCCCAGCAATGCTGTTGACAAATTCATCCCCGCTGACCGGAAATGGTGCATAGGGTTTGCTGCGGTCTTGGGCTCTTTGCACGCGCAGCGCTTCATTATTGATCCGAAGGGTAAAACGGAGATGAGGCGCGAGCAGTTGGTAAAGCGCATCATCGTGCGATAACACCTGCAAACTGGCCGCTGCCACACAAGGCAAACCGAAATGGATATTGCCGTGAAAACGTCCTGGCATGACAAAGGCGCTACTCGCTTGCAGATGTAATTTTGCCAAATCCCACAAACTGCCATCGGCTGGGGTGTACACCTTGGGATCATCTTTGAAGCAAATCTGAGCATCCGTATGGTTGTGGCGATGGATGCGCAGTTTCGGGCCTGTGTAATAGACATCGGCATCAGTCTGTAAACTCTGGACCACGGCGAGGTCTAAACATAGATAATCCCCTTCTTCTGTAACCAAACGGCTCAGTGGAGTAGCACTGAGCCAATGGTACAGTTTGTCATCTGGCAGAATGTCGACACGACGATCATCGAGCAATTTTCTTACTTTAAACTTCACCATCGCGCTTAAAGTTGGCAACAAATAGGTGGGTTTTCGCCAAAAATTGAAATCCAGATTATCCGCTGCCGAAATAGTTAACACTGACGGAATGCCACGCCATTGGCTGACATGCACCGACTGGCGAATGCCGACGATTTTGCTGGCAACATATTGCAATGCACTTTTCAGCAACAGGCCGATATCCAGCAGCAGTAACATGAGCCCAGCAAAGCAAGCTTTCAGCCCTAGCAGCGCCGTCATTAGCAGCACGCGCAAATGATGCACAGAGGAATGGTTTTGAGTGGAATTGGACATTGTTCTCTCAGCAAGGTTAAGACCAAACATGGCAGGCCAAGCAAGGCCATCCGTCATTAAAAATGAGCAAAGTGCCATTATAGCAAAGTGCCACTATAGCATAGCGAGTCTGGGTCTACCCAGCTGGCGGCAGCTGCTCAGCCTGTCAACTATCGAGAGTTTTGGCTGGGAAGCAAGACTCCAGTAAACCCTGGGGTCATGATGGAGTCTTGCGGAATGTCGCGGGTTATTTGGCTTCGAGCAGCTCAATCACTGCTGCATCAATCTCGTCAAAGCCACGCAATGCTTGGCGTTGCTTTAATCGTTCTAAAACCGTCGCTTTTGCCGAGAAATTAAAAGTACCGACCATTGCGTCCCATTTGCCCGCTAATGTCAGCGCTGAGCCTGCACTAAAGGCACTGTTTCCAGGCACGCACTCTACAATATCTTGGCCTGAACAGCCTTGTGCCAGCAACAATTCAACCAAAGGAAGACACCATGATCTTAAATCGCTATAACGGCTACAAATCAGCAGCGTCACTGCCCCCAATAAATTGCCTTGATAATTGAGCACGTCTTTTCCTTGGATCCAAATTTTCATCGGTTTTTTTAGGGCCAGTCCGCGTTTTGCCATCTGAGCCAAAATACTGACCACAACGGCAGGTTGCTCCTCCGCCGCAAATTTGGCAGCAACCTTGGGCGTGACTTCTAAGCGATAACTTTTATCGAACAGGTAGACGAGCAAAGTTTGTTGGAAATCTTTTTGCGCAAGCCAATGGCTGGCGTCGGCTCCAGCGATCAGGAGCTCATTGATTTTGCGCATTTTGGCCGGCCAATCTTTGGGGCATTCCCGCGCAAGTTCCAGCAACAAAGTGCCATCTCGCAGTGGCTTTTGTAAATTAAACCCAGCTTCGACCAATTGATTGAGGGAGGGCGCTCCGGCAGCATCCAACAAATAATGGACAAATTGTTGCTCGATGGAGTGGCCTAAAGGGGCGATGGCTTTTGCGCCATAACGCTGCAAAATATTCGAGTTTTCTGCTAACACATCCAACACGGCACGGGGATCCTGTGCCGAGCGCCGCATGAACTCAGCAATTTGTGCCACGAAATTGTCAGTCTTCCCTTCTCCCAAGTGATACAAAATACTGCCGCAATTGCAGTATTGCGCCGTGAGTGCAGACGACGTATCTAAACGGCCAAAACGACTGCCACCAGAGGGATTGGCATGCAGCAGTGGCGCATTAATTTCGATCCCCTCTTGCTGGCATACCCACGCCAAGACATCAGGCAAGGCCAATAACAAAGTCCAGACTGACTCATGGCGCAGCAATTCAGCGAACTCAGCGCCAGCGGATTGCAACATCGTTTGGGTTAATCCGGCAATTTGATTGGCAGGAAATTCCTCAAATCCAGAGATAAACAGATGGGCCCACGGCAAGCCTAATCGCCAGTCGATGGGTTGTTTGGCTAATACGGCCATGGTTTGCGTGAGCGGATATTTGGCACTAATGAGATGGACAAACAAGGGCATCTCATGAACTAAAACGTTCACATCCAAGCCGCTTTTAATGGCAGTTGCAACTTTAGCATCAGCGCCTTGATTGGCCATCACGACCACTTTTTTTGGATCAGGCAAGTCATTGGACACCTCACGCGCTTTAAATTCCTTCGCGCTGATGGGTCGCAGCCCATGATAGTACTCGATTGCCTCAGCATCAGATTGGCTATCCACCACATTCAAATGGATGAATGACACGCCTAAATTCTGCCAGGTTTGCAGCTGAAGATTGCTCAGCGTGTCTGTCTGCGCACTGTCTTGATATTCAAACGAAACCACGTCCGCTTTTACTTTGACGCCATCTATCCTGATGCTATGGATGGCGGTTGGCTCGGCAAATACTGCGGCCAGTGCGGATGTGTTTGTCCCAGTTGTAGCGTCAAAAGCTTTGAGATTTGCGGCTAACTCTTTGGCGCTATCGGCGTCTTTACACACCAGTTTTAAAAGCACATATGTTGCTGACATTCATCAGGTCCTTTTATGAATGAAACGAAATCCGAGGATCAAAACTTGGCGTGAAGATTTGACTTCGAGTTCTATGAAAAATGCAGAAGCCAGCTGTCATGAAAGAAGTGAACAATCGCTGGCTGCAAATGACTGAATGTAAATTATATGTATCGATAAATCTGGTCAAGCGTTGATTGTGAGCCCCTGAGTGCAGGATTGGCTATCGCTTGTGTTTAAAGCAACGTCATCTGCCAGACTCTGTGAGCGCAAGTTAAAATTGCTATGAAAGTTGAAAGAACTATCGCGTTGCCTCGGTCTTAGTTTGTCGTGTCTAATTACCGAGATGTCCTCATGTTTTACAGCTATCGTTATTGCAAATCAGGTCTTCGCCTGAGCGAAGGCTTGCCATTATTGCTGTTACGGCTTTATTTAGTGCCGGTATTGTTGCAAGCGGGTTGGCAAAAATATCTGCATTTTGCCGATACTGTGGCTTGGTTTGGGAATACCGAATGGGGCTTAGGATTACCGCTACCGACTCTGTTTGCGGTGTTGGCTATCATGGCCGAAGTGGGTGGCAGTTTATTATTGTTAGTTGGCCTATTGACGCGTTTTGCTGCCTTTTCACTAGCCATTACCATGCTGGTGGCTATGTTGACCGTGCATGCTAAAAACGGTTGGTTGGCCATTGCTGATGCTTCCAGCTGGCTTGCTGACGGGACCATTGTTGCCTCTGAACGTATTCTTGCAGCGCCGGAAAAACTAGCGCGGGCCCGCGAGATCCTGCAGCAACATGGCAACTATGACTGGTTAACAGCAAGCGGTAACTTTGTCATTTTAAATAATGGCATGGAGTTCGCGGCGACTTATTTGCTGATGCTGCTTTGTTTGCTGTGGTTTGGGGGTGGACGTTATGTCAGCCTCGATTATTATGCGCAGCAGT
>CAZIPG010000164.1:0-6798 GCA_964540955.1 uncultured Rheinheimera sp. | reverse complement strand
GGCGATTTAGTGTTGTTATCACCCGCTTGTGCCAGTTTAGATATGTTTAAAAACTATGAAGAGCGTGGTCGGTTATTTGCCGAAGCTGTCTTGCAGGTTATTCGATGAAAAATTGGCTTTTAGCAAGACAGCAGCAGTTTAGCCTCAATCTGCGCAATGGCTGGGCTGGGACCGATGGTGCCAGTTATGATCGGTTTTTTCTGACCATTCTTGCGATGGTGTTATGTATTGGTTTTGTCATGGTCAGCAGCGCCTCAATGCCAGTTGCCGAGCGGCTTTATCACAACCCACTGCATTACGCGACACGCCATCTGTTTTATTTAGGCGCTGGTTTATCTTTGGCTTATGTCGTGTTGAATATTCCCATTGAATGGTGGCATCGCACCAACATGCTGCTATTGGCACTCGGCATATTGGCGCTCATTGCCGTGCTTGCTGTTGGGCGCAACGTGAACGGCAGTACCCGTTGGATTGCATTAGGTCCGATCAACGTGCAAGCCGCTGAACCTGCGAAATTGTTTTTCTTCGTTTATTTATCAAGCTATTTAGTGCGTAAACACGAAGAAGTGTTAGAACACCTGCGGGGCTTTTTAAAACCGCTGTTTATTCTGTTTATCTTTGCGGTACTGCTGTTAATGCAGCCCGACTTAGGCACAGTGATTGTGATGTTTGCCACCAGCGTGGTTTTACTGTTTTTGGCAGGTGCAAAGCTTTGGCAATTTTTTGGACTGATTTTCACCGGCCTTGCGGCAATTGGTGTGTTGATTGTTTATAGTGCCTATCGGTGGAAACGGGTGACCTCCTATCTAGATCCCTGGAATGATCCCTATGGCAGTGGTTATCAATTGACCCAATCGCTGATGGCCTTTGGCCGTGGCGGCTGGACCGGGCAAGGATTGGGGAATTCAGTGCAAAAATTGGAGTATCTACCTGAAGCACATACCGATTTTATCTTTGCCATTATTGCGGAAGAAACGGGTTTGATTGGCGTGTTTGTTGTGATGTTTTTATTGTTTTTAATTGTGCGCGCTTTGTTGATTGGCAAAAGAGCGCTGCAAAAAGATTTAAGTTTTCATGGGTATCTCGCTTATGCCATGGGGATTTGGATTGGTTTTCAAACATTCGTCAATATTGGCGTGGCTTCAGGCGCATTGCCAACCAAAGGCTTAACGCTGCCTTTTGTCAGTTACGGCGGCAGTAGTTTAATTATCATGTTGATGGCTGCTGCTGTCTTGCTTCGAATTGATTTTGAAGTGCGGCTCAAGGGTAAACATGCAATTCGTGGAGCTGCTCATGGCTAATCAGCATCCTCATACACCCCAAGCGACGAGCAAAAAACCTGTGGTGCTAATCATGGCAGGTGGCACTGGCGGCCATATTTTCCCAGCGCGAGCGGTCGCCGATCTCTTGCATTCTGAAGGTGTTACAGTGCATTGGCTTGGCACGGCCGATCGAATGGAAGCCAAATTGGTGCCTGAGTTTGGGTACGCCTTCCATCCAATTCCTGTGGCTGGCTTAAGAGGGAAAGGGCTGGTCAATTTACTGAAAGCACCGCTGATGTTAATGCGATCGCTGAATGCGGCACGACGCTTAATCAAGCAACTGAAACCAGATTTGGTGCTTGGCTTTGGTGGTTATGCCAGCGGCCCAGGAGGACTCGCTGCTTGGTTGTCGCGGGTGCCGTTAATTATTCACGAACAAAATGCCGTCGCAGGCACAACGAATCGTTTGTTAGCCAAGATTGCTCATCAGGTGTTGGCGGCATTTCCGGGCGCTTTTAAAAGCAAGCTCCCCGTCCAAGTGATAGGCAATCCAGTGCGCAAGGCGGTTATTGCAGAAAAACTACAGAATAATTGCAGTAAAGGCTTAAATATTTTAATTGTCGGTGGTAGTTTAGGCGCTAGAGTTTTTAATCAGTCTTTACCACTGATCTTGAAGCAGGCCGCGGCTTACGGGCCGATCCAAGTCCGTCATCAAACTGGCTCTGCCGATGAAGCAACGACGCGACTGGCTTACCAAGATGGTGTAGAAAATTTAACAGCGCAAGTGACTGCTTTTATTAAAGATATGGCAGAAGCGTATCGCTGGGCTGATGTGGTGATTTGCCGCGCTGGCGCTTTAACGGTCAGCGAGGTTGCTTGTGCCGGTGTTGCTGCGGTCTTTGTGCCGCTGCCTTCTGCGATTGATGATCATCAAACCGCCAATGCCAATTGGCTGGTGGAACGTGACGCTGCAGTACTGCTCAAGCAAGCTGATTTGCATGCGCACCATTTGCTGCCGCTGTTGCAACAATGGCTGAATGATAAAACGCCGTTGCAGCACATGGCACAACGAGCACGAGATTGTGCAATCGACGATGCAGCCGAGCAGGTTGTAGCGGTTTGTCGACAAGTGATAGGTATCCAATAATTATGAGAAATACAAGCATGCACCCAAGTAAACCAGCGATGAGACGAGTGGAGCGGATCCATTTTGTCGGCATTGGGGGTGCGGGCATGGGTGGTATCGCCGAAGTACTGCTCAATGAAGGCTATAAAGTTTCCGGTTCTGATTTAGGGCCAAATGCGGTGGTTGAACGCCTGACTGCTTTGGGTGCTGAAATTTGTTTTGGCCATGCCGCTGAAAATATTCAAGGCGCGAGTGTAGTCGTGGTGTCGAGTGCGATTAAAGCCGAAAACCCAGAAATCAGCGCTGCGCTTGAGCAACGCATTCCTGTGGTACGGCGGGCGCAAATGCTGGCAGAACTAATGCGGTTTCGTCATGGCATTGCCATCGCCGGCACCCATGGCAAAACCACCACAACCAGTCTGGTTTCTTCAATTTTTGCTGAAGCAGGGGTTGATCCGACATTTGTGATTGGAGGACTGTTAAACTCAGCCGGCACCAACGCGCGCTTAGGGGCCGGTCGTTATTTGATTGCTGAAGCCGATGAAAGTGATGCGTCGTTCTTACATCTGCAGCCGATGGCAGCCATCATCACCAATATCGAGCCTGATCACATGGAAACCTATCAAGGCGACTTCGAAAAAATGAAGGCGACTTATTTAGAGTTTTGCCATAACTTGCCATTTTATGGGGCTGTGGTGTTGTGTATTGATGATCCGGTGATCCGCGAATTGATGCCACAAATTGGTCGGACACTGATCACCTATGGCTTTAGCGATGATGCCGATTATCGCATCAGTGAGTTCAGCCAACAGGGCACTCAAACCCAATTCACTATTACCGACCCACACGGCAATAGCCGTCATATCGAGCTCAATCTGGCAGGCCGGCATAATGCATTAAACGCAACGGCTGCTTTTGCCGTCGCCCAAGATGAGGGAATGCCAGAGCAGGCAATTCTCACTGCCCTGAAAAAATTTGAAGGCATTGGTCGTCGTTTTCAGCAATATGGGGAATTCGAGACGGGCAAAGGCAAAGTGTTGCTGGTCGATGACTACGGCCACCATCCAAGTGAAGTTGCCGCCACAGTGGCTGCAGCCCGGAATGCTTGGCCAGAGCGTCGTTTAGTGATGGCGTATCAACCGCATCGATATACGCGCACCCGTGATTTATATGAAGACTTTGCGAAAGTATTGTCTTCAGTCGATACCTTGTTGTTGCTGGAAGTGTATAGCGCAGGTGAAGCGCCGATTGCAGGTGCAGACAGCCGGAGTTTATGTCGTTCGATCCGCGCCCGTGGCCAACTTGACCCCATTTATGTGCCAACGCCAGCCGATCTGCCGGCGGCACTGGCTGACGTCCTGCAAGATGGCGATGTCATCTTGACGCAAGGCGCGGGGAATATCGGTGCTTTAGCCAAGCAACTGGCCGCACAAAAATTACAAATTTCGTCATTAAAAAATCAAGCTGGGAGCCAGCCATGAGTCAGCAATTTGGCAAGGTTGCCGTGATGTTCGGTGGCACTTCTGCCGAACGTGAGGTTTCGTTAAAGTCAGGCAAAGCGGTATTGAATGCTTTGCAAAACCAAGGCATTGATGCCCATGCCTTTGATCCAAAGGAACAACCGTTAACCGCTTTGCAAGCGCAAGGCTTTGACCGCGTATTTATCGTGCTGCACGGTCGTGGTGGCGAAGATGGCACCATGCAAGGCGCTTTACAGTTATTAGGCTTACCTTATACCGGCAGTGGCGTTTTAGGTTCAGCGTTAGCGATGGACAAAATTCGTTGCAAGTTTTTGTTTGCAGCCCACGGTTTACCGACAGCCCCTTTCGCCGTGGCGCAAAAGGGCGAAGTGATCGATTATGCAGAGATGCTGAGCAACTTAAATGGCAAAGTGATGGTAAAACCAGCCAATGAAGGCTCTTCCATCGGTATGTCGAGTGCAGAAACGCCCGCTGAATTAGAACAAGCATTAACGCTGGCCTTTGGTTACGACGAAGGTGTGTTAGTGGAGCAATGGATCCAAGGGCGCGAGTTCACCGTGTCGATGCTGGATGGCCAAGCATTACCTGTCATTGAAATGCGCACACCTCGCGCCTTTTATGACTACGAAGCCAAGTATCAATCGAATTCCACGGAATATCTATGTCCTGCGCCATTAACGAGTGAACAAACGCAACGCTTGCAACAAGCAGCCATGGCGGCATTCAAAGCCGTTGGCGCTAGTGGTTGGGGCCGCGTTGATGCCATGATGGATGAACAAGGCAATTTTTATTTGCTTGAAGTGAATACGGTGCCGGGCATGACTGAAAAGTCGCTCGTGCCGATGGCTGCCAAAGCAGCAGGCTACAGTTTTGAGCAATTAGTGGCGAAGATCTTGGAACAAAGCAAATGACAGTGATCCGGCAGAGTCAAAAAACACCTTATACGCCCGCCTTTGTCGGTGGCGTGGTGTTTTTTTGTTTTGCCATGATAACGGTGATTTGGTTTGGCTCTCAGGTTGTGAAGTGGTTGAAAAATCAGCAGAATGCCGCGATCACTGAAGTGAGGCTTTATGGCGACTTTGGCCATATTGCCCCAGCTGATTTGCATAGTCGCTTGCAGGCGCAGTTTGTCGATAACTTTTTTAAAGTCAATGTCGATCAAATTCAATTATTTCTGCAGCAACAACCTTGGGTGCACCATGTGGCCGTGCGCAAACAATGGCCTGGCACCTTGGTGGTGGTAGTGACTGAACACAATCCTGTGGCGATTTGGAACCAAGAATATTTGTTAAATCAACAAGGCGATGTGTTTAAAGCGCCAATCGCGCAATTAAAACAACCATTACCTCAGTTAGCAGGGCCAAAAGGTAGTGAACAGGATGCGTTGCAGATGTTCATTCGGGTGCAAAGTCTGTTAACATTACACCAATTTGAAGCGACAAGTTTGTCGGTCTCTGAGCGATTTGCTTGGGACGTGCGCTTAGCCAATGGTATTGCCTTGAAACTGGGTCGAGAAGATACCTTAAAGCGGGTGCAACGGTTTATTGATCTTTACCCAGAAATTAGTAAACAAAAGCCTGAAGCGATCGAACAGGTCGATTTAAGGTACGATACAGGTCTGGCCGTGCAGTACGCAGCGCCAGTAATAACAGAAAAGAGAAAAGCATGACCAAGTCATTGGATCGCGATCTAATCGTTGGTTTAGATATCGGTACGTCACAAATTAAAGCCGTTGTCGGTGAAATTACCGCTGACAATCAATTGTCGATCGTGGGTGTTGGTACTCATATTGCCCGCGGCATGGATAAAGGCGGCGTCAATGATCTGAATTTAGTGGTGCAATCGGTGCAACGCGCGATTGATGAAGCTGAATTAATGGCAGATTGCCGGGTATCTTCTGTTTATCTCGGCATCACTGGCAAACATATTCGTTGTCAAAACGAAAGTGGTATGGTGCCAATTAATGATACTGAAGTGACTGCAGATGATGTCGCCAACGTCATTCATGCGGCAAAGTCAGTGCCAATCTCGGCTGAACGCCGCATGTTGCATGTCCTGCCGCAAGAGTTTTCCGTCGATATGCAAGAAGGCATCAAAAGCCCAATCGGTATGTCTGGCGTCCGGATGGAAGCGAAAGCGCACATCATTACCTGTGCCAATGATATGGCGAAAAACATTGAAAAATGTGTGGAGCGCTGCAGTTTACAAGTCGACCAACTGATTTTCAGCTCCTTAGCGTCTAGCTATGCCGTATTGACTGACGATGAAAAAGAATTAGGCGTGTGCGTCGTTGATATGGGCGGCGGCACCATCGATATTTCGATTTATACCAATGGCGCGTTGCGTCATACCGCAGTCATTCCTGTAGCAGGGAATCAAGTCACGAGCGATATCGCCAAAATTTTCCGCACGCCAATCGGTCATGCTGAAGAAATCAAAATTCAGTATGCCTGTGCCTTGCGCAGCATGGTCGGCAAAGAAGAAAGTATTGAAGTACCTAGTGTCGGCGGGCGCCCAGCGCGCAGTATGTCTCGGCATACCTTGGCTGAAGTCGTCGAGCCGCGTTACCAAGAATTATTTGAATTGGTATTCGAAGAAATTCGCGCCAGTGGTTTGGAAGAGCAAATTGCTGCAGGTGTGGTATTGACCGGCGGCACGGCAAAAATGGAAGGGGCAGTTGAGTTTGCCGAAGATATCTTCCAAATGCCAGTGCGGTTAGGTTATCCGGCGCACATTACCGGTTTGAAAGAATATGTACAGGACCCCGCTTATGCAAGCGTAGTGGGTCTGTTATTGTATGGCAAAGATGTTCGTGCCCAGCAGAAAAAAGCCGGGGTTGCACGGGAATCAGTCGGCGGTTTCTTGAAGAAAGTCAGCAGCTGGTTCAAAGGTGAGTTTTGAGTAAGCGTATAAGAACGGAGAGAGAGCA
>CAZIPG010000163.1:5602-6841 GCA_964540955.1 uncultured Rheinheimera sp. | reverse complement strand
AAAACGAAACTATTTTTAGTGATGCTCGTGAGCCATGCTCAGGTAAACCACAGTCAGCATTGTAAAAATAAAGGCTTGTAACGGGATTACCAATAAGTGGAATGCCGCCCAAACAAAATGCAGACCGAAAATCTGATAAATACCGGTCATTGCAATCAAGATGAAAATCAATTCGCCAGCATACATGTTACCGAACAACCGCAGTGCTAATGACAACGGCTTCGCGAGCAGAGCAACGACTTCCAAAATGAAGTTGAACCAGTACAACCAAGGTGTATTAAATGGCTGAGTGGTTAGTTCTTTAATGAAGCCACCAAAGCCTTTGATCTTGATTGAGTAGTAAATCATCAGAATGAAAACACCTAACGCCAATGCGAATGTCATATTCAAATCAGTGGTAGGAACAATTTTCATGTAAACGTGATGTGGATCATAGCCCATTGCAGCGCCAACTTGCTGAGCAAGCATTGGGATAAAATCGACTGGAACCAGATCCAACAAGTTCATCAGCAAAACCCACACAAAGATGGTTAATGCTAATGGCGCAATCACTGGGCTCTTGCCATGGAAGGTGCCTTTGACGATATCGTCAATAAACTCAACCACCATTTCAACAGCACATTGCCATTTTGTTGGTACGCCTGCATTCGCTTTTTTAGCGACTGCGCGGAAGGAAAAAATAAATACTAAGCCCATCAGCACAGACCAAGCCAGAGTGTCGACGTGCCAGGTCCAAAAACCTTCGCCGACAGCCCAGTTGGTCAGGTGGTGGGTGATATAGTCTTTGCTCGTAAGCTCACCAGATGCCATCATTAGTCCCAATTATCGTAGTTAATCAAAATCGGTAATACAGCTTGTAGGATTAACGCGAACACAAGGCCGCAAAAATAAATCCAATGAATCACTACAAGATGCTTTAACACCGCTGCTACCAGCAATGCTAACATTAAAAATTTTAGGGCCTCGCCGCGATATATTGATTTCAACACCAAATCTGGATGTAAATCACCGCGAAAACGAAACACATACCACGTAAACAGGCTATGCGGTAAGGCCGCACTTAAAGCACCCATCAAAAAAGACGTTCCTGCTAGCCCATCCCGAACTGCTAAAAACCCGCCCGCGATTAACGCTGAACTGAGCATCTGCGACAGAAAAATCTTTAAAATCAATTTTGAACGCTGCTTTGTTGTGGTTAAAGGCACAAAGCACCACCTAAATGAAAACAATTCAACTGTT
>CAZIPG010000163.1:0-5592 GCA_964540955.1 uncultured Rheinheimera sp. | reverse complement strand
CGAACGACCAAAAACGTAGAAAAAAGTTCGCGCAAGTATACTTAACTGCCTTATATTTGCAACCAAAACCCGCGTCGTTACAACTAATGTCGAGCATTTTGAAAGCCAAATGGTTAGTTTTCATCCGTAGCAAAACCGAGCTGCGATAGAATGCCATCTAACTCCGATAAACTGCTGTAAGAAATCACCAAATCACCTTTGCCTTTGCGGTTGTAACTAATACTGACTGGCGCACCAAATCGCTCACTAATTTTTTGTTCAAGTGCTGCAACATCAGGATCTTTTGCCTTAGGTGTGGCTTCGGGCTGAGGTTCTAAAATGCGCCGAACTAAACTCTCGGCTTCGCGAACTGTCATTTGCTTGGCGGCGATGACTCGAGCGGCTTCTGATTGTTGGTTTAAATCTAGTGCCAACAATGCTCGGGCATGGCCCATCTCGATATCCCCATGTTCAAGCAATGTTTTCACATCATCGGCGAGCTGGTTTAAGCGCAATAAGTTGGTCACTGTGGTCCGCGATTTACCGACGGCATCCGCCACTTGTTGATGCGTGAGTTCAAATTCCGTTGAAAGGCGTAGCAAGGCCACCGCTTCTTCCATTGCATTGAGGTCTTCACGTTGGATATTTTCAATTAATGCGATAGCAACAGCGGCTTCATCCGGTACGTTTTTGATAATGCACGGGATTTCAGCCAGTTGAGCAATTTGTGCAGCGCGCCAACGACGTTCACCAGCAATAATTTCATAGGAGTTTGTTGCGAGTTCTCGCACAACCACAGGCTGAATAACCCCTTGTGCTCGGATAGAATTGGCTAAATCTTCCAAAGCATCTTGCGACATATCCTTTCGCGGCTGGTATTTCCCTGGGCGTAACCATTCAATAGGAAGTTTCTGTAACTCAGATTGTTGGGTTACAGATTGGCTATCTTTTTCGTCTGATGCGGGTTTTTGGGTGGTTAATAAGGCGTCTAAACCGCGCCCTAAGCCTCGTTTTTTCACCGACATTGTGCTTTCAATTCCTTTCATTTAATCAGACAGAGGCTGTTGATTTGACAATTTTTTGTTCTGCACGCCGTAAAATCTCACCTGCTAATGCAAGATAAGCTTTAGCTCCCGTTGAACTTTTATCGTAATACATCACTGGCGTACCAAAACTTGGCGCTTCCGCTAAGCGAACATTTCTTGGGATCACTGCGCGATATACTTTCTCGCCAAAGTGCCGTTTTAGTTGTTCAGAAACATCATTCGCCAAACGATTCCGTGGGTCATACATGGTGCGCAAAATGCCTTCAATCTTCAAATCAGCATTAATGACTGCTGCTAATTTGTTGATGGTATCGACCAATGCAGTTAAGCCTTCCAACGCATAATATTCACACTGCATCGGGACTAACACAGAATCCGCCGCAGCCATCGCATTGACAGTCAGCATGTTGAGTGAGGGCGGGCAATCGATGAAGATGAAATCATATTGCGCACGATAATCTTTTAACGCATTGCGTAAACGCAATTCTCGCGCAAAAACATCCAATAAACGAACTTCTGCCGCTGTGACATCAGAATTAGCAGCAACAAGGTGGTAGCCGCCCGCTGTATCTTTAACGACAACGTCAGCCAATGGTTTTTCTTCAACCAATAATTCATAGGCGGTCGCAGGAACTTGATGTTTATCAACCCCACTTCCCATGGTGGCATTGCCTTGTGGGTCGAGATCAATGAGCAGGACACGGCGTTTGGTTGCCGCCATAGACGCAGCCAAATTTACTGCGGTGGTCGTTTTACCTACACCACCTTTTTGATTTGCGATTGCGATAATTTTGCCCACGAATTTCCCTCGTCACTGCGTTGTTTTTTCCAGAATCAACAAATAGCGCTGGCCAACCAGCGTAGGTACCTGCAGTTCGATATTACTGACCACTTTAACAAAATCCGGCAAAGCTGCAATTTCTTCCTGTACTAGCGCCCCTTTCATGGCGAGAAATTGACCGTTAGCGCTCGGTAAATGCTGGCACCAATTGATCATGTCAACTAATGAAGCAAAAGCTCTGCTGAGCACTGTATCATAACCTAATTCCGTCGAGTGCGTTTCTACTCGGCTTTGCAGTGGCGTGACGTTTTTCAGGCCCAATTGCAATTTCACTTGATTGAGGAAACGGATACGCTTACCCAGACTATCCAGCAGGGTAAATTGCTTGTCTGGGCAACAAATTGCTAAGGGGATTCCAGGCAATCCAGGTCCTGTTCCGACATCGATAATTTGATTGCCATGCAAATGCGGCGCAATCACTAAACTATCCATGATGTGTTTCACCAGCATTTCTTGCGGATCTCGGATAGACGTTAAGTTGTACGCACTATTCCATTTATCCAGCAACAGCACGTATTGCACCAACTGTTCAAGCTGCAGCTCACTCAGCTTTAACGAAGTTTGGCTAACTAACTGGGTTAACTGGGCTAATAATTTTGCCTGCATGGTGTCCTCAAGCTGTCTTACGCAGCAACCCTTGTTTTTTCAGATAAACCAATAACAATGAAATGGCCGCCGGTGTGATCCCTGAGATCCTTGAGGCTTGACCTAAAGTTTCAGGTTGTGCCTGATTCAGTTTAACCACCACTTCGTTAGATAAACCTTTCACCACACTGTAATCAAACTTTTCAGGGAGGCGCGTCGTTTCATTGCGTTCGTGTTTCGCAATTTCGTCTTGTTGGCGATTGATGTAACCTTCGTATTTGATTTGAATTTCAACTTGTTCGGCAGCTGCTTGATTCGTTAAACCAGGTCCGACGCCTTCGATAGCCATCAGATCTTGATAATTCACTTCCGGCCGGCGAATTAAATCTTCTAAGCTTGCTTCTCTGCTTAATGGTGTTTTCAATAATGCATTCACAGCTGCTAAAGCATTGTGCTGTGGATGGATCCATTGTTGTTTCAGGCGTTGGCGTTCGAGTTCAATTTGCTCAATTTTTTCATTAAAAGCAGCCCAACGCGCATCATCAACTAAGCCTAATTCACGGCCTTTGGTGGTCAGCCGGATATCTGCGTTATCTTCACGCAGCATCAAACGATATTCTGCGCGGCTAGTAAACATCCGATAGGGTTCTTTTGTGCCTAAGGTCGTTAGATCATCGACCAAAACGCCCAAGTAAGCTTGATCTCGACTTGGCATCCAAGCTTCCTGATCTTTGACCAACAATGCGGCATTTAGGCCAGCCAGTAACCCTTGAGCGCCTGCTTCCTCGTAGCCTGTAGTGCCGTTGATCTGACCTGCGAAAAATAAGCCTTGAATGAATTTGCTTTCGAGTGATGTTTTCAGATCGCGAGGATCGAAGAAATCATATTCAATCGCATAGCCGGGGCGGGTGATATGGGCATTTTCAAGACCTGGAATTGATTGAACCAACGCCAGTTGCACATCAAAAGGTAAACTTGTTGAAATACCATTTGGGTAAAGTTCGTGCGTTGTTAAACCCTCTGGTTCAATGAAGATCTGATGCTTGTCTTTGTCAGCAAAGCGATTAATTTTATCTTCAATAGATGGGCAGTAACGCGGGCCCACGCCCTCGATAACACCGGTATACATCGGTGAACGGTCTAAACCGCCACGAATAATATCGTGAGTTTGTTCATTGGTATAGGTGATGTAACAAGGGATCTGTTGTGGGTGATCACTTTGTTTACCCATGAATGACATTACAGGCAGTGGGGTATCACCAGGCTGTGGCTGCATTTTACTAAAATCAACCGAACGGGCATCAATTCTTGGCGGAGTCCCTGTTTTTAAACGACCAACCCGTAATGGCAATTCTCTTAAACGTCTTGCCAGAGAAATTGATGGTGGATCTCCTGCACGACCGCCGCTGTAGTTTTGCAAACCAATATGGATTTGTCCTGCCAAGAAAGTCCCGACGGTTAATACCACAGTTTTCGCAGTGAACTTTAAGCCCATCTGGGTGACTACACCTGTGACGCGATCTTGTTCAACAATCAGATCATCACAAGCTTGTTGGAAAATTTGTAAGTTCGGCTGATTCTCGAGGATCTGACGAATCGCTGCACGGTATAACTGACGATCGGCTTGTGCTCGTGTGGCACGAACCGCAGGTCCTTTAGAACTATTTAATGTTCTAAATTGGATCCCAGCTTTGTCTGTGGCCAGGGCCATTGCGCCACCCATGGCATCAATTTCTTTCACCAAATGGCCTTTACCGATACCACCAATGGCAGGGTTACAAGACATTAAACCAAGTGTTTCAACATTATGAGTTAACAGTAATGTTTGCATGCCCATCCGTGCTGCAGCTAAAGCTGCTTCTGTCCCGGCGTGTCCGCCACCGATCACGATCACATCATAGGTTTGTTGAAACAACATATTAGCCTCACAGATCACAAACTTGGTAAAAAAGGGCGCGTATTGTAACTGGATCTCGCTCGAAACGGAATGATTAAAACACCGACACGATCCAAATGGATCCTTTATATATAAAGAGATCTTTTAAAGAGATCTTTTTATTATGTTTACTACTAAGCACGCTGTTTGCAGTGCATAACTGATTTTTTGTATTGATCATCAGGATCTTAGCGTGGATCTAACTTGTGATCTATCGAGGATCTAGCTTGCTTGAGCCTGTGATCAAATAGCTTGTTTATCCACAGCTGTAATTCGTATTAATTTCATCAATAGGATAACTTCAGCTTTTGCACTGGGTTATACGCTATTTATCCACAGAAGTGACTAAACTGAGATCTAATTGTGGGTAAATCGGTATAACTAGATCTTTCATGGGATCACTGTGTGAATTCTTAGTTCGACGCGTTGGCCTTAAAAAAAACGAGATTTTGTTAAGATGATGATTTATCAAGCTTTTATATTCTTATGTCAATCGCTAGTCACGACTTCCTCCATTCTGATCAGTCGATCTGACAAAGTGACTATCACCAGTATCGCGATCACCTTGTGGGTTGGTTAAGATCAACTGCGTTCAACTAGCCTTGAAGTTGCGCAAGAAAAATAAGGGAAGTTGTATAGAAAAGGCAGAAGCTGAATTTTTAAAAATCTAAAAGGCCTGATCTGCTTTAAGCGACTGTGACTGCTGTTTTGCAAACGCTTTTGCTCAAAATATCGCTGAAAATATCAATTTATCAATTATTTATCATATTTTTATGAAGAATATTCGCGACTGAAGCACTAAATTCATGCTGCTGGCTTGTGATGATGCTCAGCGGTTTGAACGTTAGATATTCCATTTCTGGTGTGACAAGAAGTTTTGGCGGGCTGTTCAAGCCCGCCTTTTTTATTGGCAATCGATACTCATAAGAACTTTATGCTAAAAAATAATAAATCTTTTATCTTTGTTCAATTGCAGCGTTAAGACGGAAGCACTTCAAGAAGTGTCGGTAACCAAGCAGTGGCAACATCTTCAGGTAATTCAGCTTGTTGCACGTCAATATCTAGTTTGACGCCTAAGTATTTAGCCTGGCATTTGTCGAGTAATTGCTGCATTTTTCGACCGGCAAAACAAAAAGTATCGTAACTTGAATCACCTAAAGTGATCACGGCATACGAAATTGTGGTAAGATCAGTTTGATCGCGTG
>CAZIPG010000162.1:0-6870 GCA_964540955.1 uncultured Rheinheimera sp. | reverse complement strand
AAGCCAAAGAGATAAGTGCACACATGGAATCGCAACGTAGTTTTTTAGTGATTGCTTTAGCAATCTGCAGTTTTTTCTTGTACACCGCGTGGCAAGAAGACTATGGTCCAAAACCGCCAAAGCCAGCAACTGAACAAGTTGCTCAAGCAACAGGCGAAGTTCAACTATCCGCTTCCGGTGAAGTTGCAGCGCCAGTCGCCGCAGCACAAACCAGTCAGCTGATCAAAGTGACCACTGATGTATTAGATGTGACCATTGATACTGCGGGTGGTGATATCGTTGGTTTACAATTACCAAAATACACAGTTAGCCTCGAAGATAAAACACCTTATAGCTTGATGCGTAAAGTGGGTAGCTTTAGTTACACCGCGCAGTCAGGTTTATTAGGCGATGGCCCAGACGAAAAAGGCAAAGCGAAACCAATCTACACGGCCAGCCAAACGACTTATCAACTCGCTTCAGGCCAGACAGAATTAGTAGTTAGCCTGAATTACCAGCGCGATGGTTTGACGATTGAGAAACGTTATACCTTCACAGCGGGTAATTATGATGTCCGGGTAGAGTATTTCCTGACCAATACCAGCAATGGCAGTAAGGTTGTGCAACCTTATTACTATCTGGCACAAACCATCGATAACGGCAAATCAGAAAACATGATGATGCCAGTCTATCGGGGAGGAGCTTACTCCACCGCGGATACTCGCTATGAAAAATTCAGCTTTGATGAAATGCAAGAAGCGCCGTTGGATTTAAGCACCAAAGGCGGCTGGGTCAGTATGCTGGAGCACTATTTCGTTTCAGCTTGGGTTCCCACAGCAGATCAACAAAATCAGTTATTTACCATGGTTTCTGGCGGTAACTTAGCAGTGATTGGTACTAAATCACCGCAAGTCAGCTTAGCCGCAGGCGAACAAAAAACCATTAGTGCCAAATTCTATGCCGGTCCCAAAGATCAGGATGCCTTAGAAAAGATCGCTGCAAGCTTAGATCTGACCGTTGATTACGGCATGCTGTGGTTCTTGTCTCAACCATTATTCTGGATCATGGAGTTCATCCATGGGCTGATTGGTAACTGGGGTTTAGCAATTATCGGTATCACTATTTTGGTTAAAGTATTGATGTTCCCATTAACCAAAAAACAATATGAATCGATGGCGAAGATGCGCAATCTGAAGCCGAAAATTGATGAATTACAAGCGCGCTACAAAGACAATCGCGAGAAAATGGGCCCAGCGATGATGGAGTTATATCGCAAGGAAAAGGTCAACCCGATGGGCGGCTGCTTGCCAATGCTCATTCAAATGCCAATTTTCTTAGCCTTGTACTGGATGTTCGCGGAAAGTGTGGAGCTGCGCCAAGCACCATTCTTCTTCTGGATCCAAGACTTGTCTGTTGCAGACCCTTATTTAGTATTGCCATTGCTGTATATCATCAGTATGTATGCCATGCAGAAATTAACTCCGATGACAGTGACAGATCCGATGCAACAAAAAATCATGTTGTGGATGCCAGTGGTCTTTGGTTTGTTCTTCGTCATTTTCCCAGCAGGCCTCGTCCTTTACTGGGTTGTCAGCAACATCATTTCGTTGGCACAGATGGTTTATATCTATAAAGATATGGAAAAACGCGGCATTTATGTTCGCAGCTAACTGGTAATTCTTGATGCAAAAAGCCCGCTTGCGGGCTTTTTTTTATGCTGTAGATTTTTGTCAGTGCCCATTCTTCAGCCTGCTGTCGCTTCGCCCGCTCAACTAAAGCTGCTAAAATAAGCCATCCATTGAAGTTTTCGAGGTTCCCATGTTCAGCACTGATACCATCGCCGCTCAAGCAACCGCCACTGGACGCGCCGGCGTCGGCATTATCCGAGTGTCAGGCCCAGCTGCAGCGTCTGTTGCCAAAGCATTATTAGGAAAAGTACCTGCGCCCCGCAAAGCCGACTACCTGCCGTTTCGCGATACTGACAACCAGGTGTTAGATCAAGGCATCGCACTGTACTTCCCTGGTCCTAATTCCTTTACCGGTGAAGATGTGTTGGAGTTGCAAGGTCATGGCGGACCGGTGCTACTAGATTTGCTATTACAGCGAATTTTGGCCTTACCCGGCGTGCGTATCGCTCGTCCTGGGGAGTTTTCTGAACGTGCTTTTTTGAATGATAAACTCGATTTAACCCAAGCCGAAGCCATTGCCGACTTAATTGATGCCAGTTCAGCACAAGCAGCACGCTCAGCGATGCAATCGCTTCAAGGCGAATTCTCCAAGAAAATTCATGCGTTAGTCGAAAAAGTGATTTATCTGCGCATGTATGTGGAAGCGGCTATCGATTTCCCCGATGAAGAAATCGACTTTCTCTCTGATGGCAAGGTTGCGCATGACTTGTCTGAAATTATTCAAGATTTGAATCAGGTACAAAAACAAGCCACGCAAGGCAGCATCCTGCGTGAAGGTATGAAGGTGGTGATAGCGGGTCGGCCAAATGCAGGCAAATCCAGCTTGTTAAATGCCCTCGCCGGCCGCGAAGCCGCCATTGTGACAGATATTGCCGGCACCACGCGCGATGTCCTGCGGGAACATATCCATATCGATGGCATGCCGCTGCATATTATCGATACCGCGGGTTTACGTGATGCGACCGATAAAGTCGAACAAATCGGTATTGAGCGGGCTTGGCAAGAAATTCTGCAAGCCGATCGTGTGCTGTTTATGGTCGATAGCACCACGACGGCAGCGACCAGCCCCGCTGAAATTTGGCCTGAATTTGTCGAAAGACTGCCAAGCTCTTTAGGCCTGACGGTCATCCGCAATAAAACCGATTTAACTGGCGAGGCGGTCGGTGCCGACTTGTCAGGCGCAACCCCGGTGTTTCGTTTATCTGCCAAAGACAATCAAGGCATTGATGCACTGCGCGAACATTTAAAAGCCTGCATGGGTTTTGAGAGCAATATGGAAGGCAGTTTCATCGCTCGCAGACGCCACTTAGATGCATTAGAACGGGCTTTGGAACATCTGCAAATTGGCGAAATCCAATTGCATAACCATTTAGCCGGAGAAATTCTGGCAGAAGAACTGAGGATCACGCAGCAGCATTTGAACGAAATCACTGGAGAATTTAGCTCAGATGATTTGCTTGGACGGATCTTTAGCTCATTCTGTATTGGAAAATAAAACTACGAGTCCGTCGAATGATTGATTGGACTCCTTAACCAATGGTGCTTGGCTAGCTGCTGGCTTAACAGAGTCAGCAGTAAAGTGGCACACAACATCATCAAAGCTGCCACCAACAAACTCGAGGTGTAGTTGGCAGTTTTCAGCAACAACATCGCACTAATGGCTGGAGCGATGATCTGGGCTGAACCATAACATAACGTTAAAGCAGCCATTAGACGCGCTGGTTTTGCAGGGTTCAAACGCCCGCCAATCGTCAACACCAAACTGACACAGCCAATGAAACTTGCTCCAAACAACATCGCCGCCGCGATAAAGGCAATTTTGCCGCTGAACAGCACAGGCAGAATGATCGCAATCCCATTCACGAAAGCCGCAAGTCGTAACGTCGCAAGATAACCCAGTTGCCGGGCAATTCTGTCCCAGAGCAAAGCAGCCGGGGCAGCGGCAGCCCCCAACACCAGAAAAGCCCAATGACCGACAGCCTGTAAATTGGTATCCAACGTAGAAATTGCCACCACAAAAGTAATGGTGACCACATAGCCATAACCCGCACAGAAGTACATCAAGAAAAAACCGCTGTAAAAAAGCCTTGATAAGGGGGCCACTCCTGCATTTGAAGCAGCTGCAGAGCTTATTGTCACCGCGGGTAACCCGAGCCAAGCCGGCACCAGCAACAGCAACGCCAGGATGGAAAAACCCAACCATTGCTGGCTACTGTTGTAAAACCATAGCGACATGACATGGCTACAAGCAGCCACTAACACAATCCCCAATCCCAGTCCCGCAAAATGGATCCCAAGTTCAGGTTGTTTTCCGAGGCTGCGCAGATGCTGCAAAATGAGGCCTGACGCGAGTAACATGGCAGCAGCTGCAGCAAGGCCTGCGATGAAACGCCAAAAAGCCCATAGCCAGATTTGCTCCGTTAATCCCATCCCGAGTGTACTCGCCACAGCGAATATCAAGCCAATTCGGTAAAAATACCACTTCAATCGCCAATCAGTGACCGTAAAAGCGACCAAGGCTCCGGCAACATAACCGAGATAATTAATGGAAGCTAAGAGCGCGCCCCAATGGCTTGGTAAGCCTTCAGCAAGCATCGGAGCCAGCAATGGCGTATACGCAAATCGGGCAATACCCAAACAGAGCAGTTGACTGCAAAACCCTGCAAACAGAATTGTGGACGCGGAAGGCTTGGTCATAGTGACTCCTTTTGACCAAGCCTAGCGGTTTTAAGTGGGGACGACTATACGGCGAAAGTCGCAGAACCGCTGAATTTAACGCGCGTAAGTCGCTGTGAGGGTTTTCTTAGCCAATGCTTTGGCATTCAGCATGTACCCGACTAAGGCAGGATTGGCGTTATCTGGCACATCTAACTTGGCATCCGGCAAAGCCCACACGGTAAATTGATAGCGGTGCATACCATGACCTTCAGGCGGGCAAGCGCCACCAAAAGTTTTCACGCCAAAGTCGTTGATAAAACTACGGCTGCCCACCGGCAGTGTGCCACCTGCAGAGCCTACTCCTTGTGCTAAACCAGGAGTCGTCACAGGCAGATCAACCACTAACCAATGCCACCAACCTGCTTCAGTCGGTGCATCAGGGTCATAAGCCGTGACCGCAATACTTTTGGTGCCCGCAGGTAAGTCTGACCAATTTAATGCCGGCGATTTATTAGCGCCATTACAGCCAAATCCAGCAAATTCGAAGGTTTTTGCCATGAAGTGCCCTTCTTTAATATCTGGACTGCTCACTTCTATGGCTTGAGTCGAACCTACAACAAACGCCAAACTTACGAATGACCATTTTAATAATTTCATAAAAGTCCCCAAGTGGTGGTTTAAGCTCATTGAGACTAACTCAACGGGGTTAATTTTGCCGAATTTTGTTGCAGCCATTGTAAAAACTGTTGTTTTGGCAAAGCCCCTGATAACTGCGCAATGATTTTGCCTTGTTGCAGCAAAATCAAGGTCGGAATTGAACGGATCTGAAATTGGGCCGCTAACTCCTGCTGTTGTTCGGTATTCACTTTACCAAACCGGAACATCGGCGCTAATTCCGCAGCTGTTTGGCTAAACACAGGGGCAAAGTTTTGGCACGGACCACACCAACTCGCCCAAAAATCGATCACCAACGGAACCTCGGATTTTTGCGCATGGTTGATAAAATTGCTGGTTGTTAATTCGATAGGGGTTCGGGTTACTAGCGGCTGTTTACATTTGCCACAAACGGCTTGATCCGACAATTTTTCAAATGCTAACCGATTTAAACCCGCACAATGTGGACATGAAATAATCATCAAGTAACTCCCAAAAGCGATGGCTTGTGATGTCTTCTACAAAGACTTTAATTATTTCTTCATATGTGGGTATGGCAACGCAGATTCAATTGAGCGAAGACAAGAAAAAACAAAGCCAGCATGCTGCTGGCTTTATTAATAAGCGTTGTTGCTTAGGCTTTGTTACCTAACATCAGATGCGATTAATCGCGAGTCCGACGTTTTGGTGCTGCACCAGGGCGTGGACCTGCACCGCCTGGGCGACGATCTGAGTTTTGACGATCAAAACCTGAACGCTCACCACGGTCAGCAGCTGGACGCTCAGAACGTTCGTAGTTACCCCGTTCTGCTGGCGCACCATTATCCACACTGATATTCAGCTTTTGCTTACGCACATACACTTTTTTCAGATGTTGGAAAATCTCGTTCGGAATATCTGCAGGTAATTCAACCGTTGAGAAATGATCGAACAGTTTGATGTTGCCAATGAATTGGCTATCAATGTTCGCTTCATTGGCGATAGCACCTACGATGTCACCAGCACGCACGCCGTGTTCTTTACCCACTTCAATCCGGTAAGTGTTGTAGTTGCCTTGCATTTCACGACGTTGACGTGGACCACGCTCAGGACGGTCACCTGAACGTTCTGGACGATCACCTGAACGCTCGTAACGCGCTGGACGATCACCGCGCTCTGGACGCTCACCACGAGCATGCGGTTCACGGATCTCTGGGAATTGCTTGGCGACATTTAACGGCTGATCTTTTTGTGCTAAGTACAACAAAGCAGCGGCTAAATCAGCATCCGTTGTTTCTAACTTTTCACGCCAATCATTCACTAAATCTTGGAAGAAGCTTAAGTTTTTCGCTTCAATTGTGTTTGCCAGTTGTTCACGGAACTGCTCAATACGACGTTGTTCAATCACTTCACCCGTTGGCAGTGACATTTTTTCAATCGGTTGACGTGTCGCATGCTCGATAGTGCGCAGTAAGCGACGCTCACGTGGAGAAACGAACAAAATCGCTTTCCCTTCACGACCCGCACGACCAGTACGACCGATCCGGTGTACATAAGCTTCACTATCGTAAGGAATATCATAGTTAATTACTAAACTGATCCGCTCTACATCAAGACCACGCGCTGCGACGTCTGTCGCAACAATGATGTCAATTTGACCGGCTTTTAAACGGCGAATCGTTTGTTCGCGGTTGGCTTGGTTCATATCGCCATTGAGGCAAGCAACAGCGTAACCGCGAGCACCTAATTTTTCGGAAATTTCCTCAGTAGCGCTCTTGGTGCGAACGAAAATGATGCTGGCATCATATTCTTCACCTTCGAGCACGCGCGTTAATGCATCAAGCTTTTGATTGCTATCAAGCATAACAAAACGTTGAGTGATCCGTTCAACCGTGCTGGTTTTCGATTCAAT
>CAZIPG010000161.1:0-6886 GCA_964540955.1 uncultured Rheinheimera sp. | reverse complement strand
CGATCCGCCTTTAAAACAAATGGTCCTTGTTGCCAAATGCCGCATATAAACTGGGTTTGTTAATCCCCATGGCTTCAGTTAAATCCGGCAGTGAAGTGCCCTCATAGCCTTTGCGCCAAAAAACTTCCAAGGCTTTTTCCAAAGCGATGTCCACATCAAACGCGCGGGGTCGTCCTACTGAAGTTGGGGTTGCTGACAATTGCGACTACTCCGAAAACCATCAATTGAAAAAAGAATCAATCTAATCCTTATAAGGTTAAACAATCTCGGGAAAACAGTAAACCCAACTGAAAAAATCTCCGATTAAATTCGGCGCAATTCGCTTCATAATGTTGCCAGTTGCAGGCATCGCGATGAAATACGTGAGACAAAATCGATATTTCGTCAATTCGCTTCACAGTGTTGAAAGGTGAAGGGTTACAGACGAACCAACCTAGATATGAGCCATCCACGAGTCGATAGGTCTTAGGTTTAACCGAATTGACATCAGACAAAGGGTAGAAAGATTTGAGGCATTACAAGTGACCAGTCTAATGGTCGGTTTGAAATATCAACCGAACTTTTAATGGCGCCCATTGCAAGCGCACTAGGCAAACAGATCAACACTCAACATTTGCTGGAATTGTTCACGCTTTTGCTCTTTGGCGATAGCATCATAAGCTGCCAGTGCTTTTTGCGTACGGCCATCAGGTTCATCATATAACGGCTTTTCGTTGCTCGACAAAGTTTCAAATTGCTCAGCCAAAATAGCCAAAGCTTGTTCAGAAGATTTGACGCCTTTGCCAGTGGGAGTTGACTGATTAGACTTATCAAGAACATCAGCCAGCGGTTTTTGTCCGCGCGCAGCATTGCCTGCCACTACCTGCGTAATGGCTGGTTTTGCCAGAACATCTTGGCTTGAGCTTAGTGCCATGTCATCAAACTCCAGTACCTGATATCCCTATTATAACGCCAATTTTGCAGTTGCCAAGCCAGCTGCAAAAAATGCGCAAAGCCACGTCATTCTTGGCTTACAGCCCTATAAAAAGCGGCAAAAAATTGCCGCTTTTTATAGGGCTGCCAACAGAGCTTCGGCTCAATTATGGAATCGTTGTTGATGCTGTTTAATCACTTGATTAAACACGCTAACCCAAAATTCATCAAATAACTTGCCAATTTGGTGATTGATTTCGACCACTGCCTTTACCATCGCTTTTTTGCTATCCTCATGGGCACCGACTTCATTCGTCCGTGCATCGAACATATCGGCTATCGCTAAAATTTTGGCACCGTCGGCAATATCTTCAGCAGTCAGTTGGTCTGGTAAACCACTGCCATCAACGGCTTCATGATGTTGCCAAATCATTGCTGCCGCATCTTGCCAACGCGGAGAACTCGCCAGCATACCAGCACAATGTTCAGGATGACGTTGCCATAAACTACGTTGGCTTGGATCTGGCTGGCCATGACTGTCCAACACACTTGCGGGTAAAAAGGACATGCCCAAGTCGTGTAAAAGAACTGCAACAGCTAATTGAGTGCTATCTACTTTGTTGCCGGAGAATCGATTCATTTCCATACAGAGGAATAATTGACGAGCGGTCCGTCCGTGCCAATTACTGTGACGTGTTTCCAGCGCTTGCGCCAAACTAATAAAGAACAGCATATCCTCATCAAGCGCAACACCATAATGTTGTAGTAACCGCGCACTTGCCGTCAGGCCTGGCGTTGCTGGGCCTGCAGCGGCTGCTTGCACTGTTGCAGATGGTTCATCTTCGGGTAAGCCGTCAACATTATGCTCGGGATCTAGCAATAAGATGACTTTACGAATATGACGCAAACGCGTCAGCCCTTGGACATTGATCAAATTACTTAATAATTCGCAGATCTGATGCATCACCTCCTGACTAAGGGGTGGCGTATGATTTTCTAGTTTGGCTTCCACGAGCTGTTTGGTTCTATCCAACGTCAGCTGAATCACATCACACAAGGCACTGTCGTAGTCCATCTGACCTTTACGGATATTATCCAGCACATCTTCCATACTTTGGAGCAATGGGATCAGCGAGAATAAGCCAATAAATCCCAAATTGCCTTTGATGGTGTGTACCACTCGGAAAATACTGTTCAGTAATTCTTGCTCTTTCGGCCGCTGCTCAAGATCGATCAACACGGATTCGCATTGCTCGTAAGCCTCACGAAAATCTTCAAAGAAATCAGCAATAGAATCATGCTGGATATCATCGGGTCGATTGAAGTCAATACTGCTCATGCCAAATTACTCGATTCGGATTTTTAAGGAGTGTAGAACAAATTTGGCAACAATGTCACATCAATAGCCGAGTAAATCACTCAGAAACTACAAAGCACAGCGACTTTGCAAAAGTCGCTGCGAGGACCACTCAGTATTTTTACAAATCAGCGGCCGGGTAATTTTTGCCACGTCACTTCATCTCTGACATACACAGGCTCAGCCGCAGCCGCATCAACAAATTGCTGATCTTGCCAAGCTGGTTTTGCTAAAACCAGCATGTCTTGCGCAGACGGATACAGTACTTGCGAAAGCACGGTCAAAGGAGCCCATTGTGTGAGTTGTTCACGATAGGTTACAAAACCAGTGCCGACGCCAAACCCTCCCGCCTCCACCATAGATGCGGGTAAATCTTGTGGTTTGAGAGCCATCTCCACAGTTAAAGGCTGCATGATGCCGTTGGGATCAAGCTCAAACTGGCCGAAATATACTTCGGCCATGCGCGCATCAATTGCTGCCACAACATGCTTTGCCTGCTGTAAACGATAAGCCGCTTGCGCCATTGCAGCTAAGGTAGAAACGCCAAATACTGGCAAATCAGCACCAAAAGCAAGCCCTTGGCAAACACCCACACCAATGCGCACCCCAGTAAAACTGCCCGGGCCCCGACCAAAAACAATCCCATCTAATTCAGTCAGGTTTAGCTGGGCTTCAGCTAATACTTGCTGCACCATAGGTAACACGCGTTTGCTATGTTGTTGCGGGCACACCTCATCCAAAGCAAAAGTGTGCTGATTGTGAAGTAATGCAACTGAACACGCTTCAGTTGAGGTATCAAGAGCCAGCAGTTTCACTGTTTTCTCCATGGATATGTTGTAAAAATTCAATTGCTTGCTTGAGATCTCTGGTCCGCTTCATTGCAGGCAGCGATTTCAAAAATACTTCGCCATAGGGACGACTCACCAATCGATTATCACCAATGACAAGGACGCCCCGATCACTGACATCACGGATCAACCGACCGACCCCTTGTTTTAAGGTAATCACTGCTTGCGGTAATTGCACTGTGGCAAAAGGATCTTCCCCGCGTAATTTCGCATCCTCAGAACGCGCTTGCAGTAGCGGTTCATCTGGTGAGGCGAAAGGTAATTTATCAATGATCACGCAACTTAAAGTATCGCCCCGTACATCAACCCCTTCCCAAAATGAGCTGGTGCCCAGCAGGACTGTATGTTTGAGCGCAACAAACTGTTCGAGCAGGATCCTTTTGCTGGTTGAGCCTTGCACTAAAATAGGTAAATCAATGCGCTCTGCCAAAGCCTTGGCCATCCATTGTAACATTCGATGACTGGTAAATAGAAAAAAACAGCGGCCATTGTTGGCCTTGATCAGCGGTAGCGCTAATTGCAATAACGCTTCATTAATCCGCGGATCTGTCGGTTCGGGTAAATAACGAGGCACGAGCAACAATGCTTGTTCAGGATAATTAAATGGGCTATCCAATTGCAGAGTTTTTGCCTGCTGCAAACCCATCTGCGCAGTAAAGTGACTAAAACCCGCGTCAACCGATAAGGTTGCTGAAGTAAAAATCCAACTGCGCTGTTGAGCGAACACCAGCTGATTAAATTTGTCGGCAATACTGAGGGGCGTGTAGTGCAAACTGATATGACGCCGACTCGTTTCATACCAAAAACTAACCCCAAGCTGCCCTAAATCCAACAATTTATCGAGGCGAGCTCTCGCCGTTGCTAAACGTTCATAGCAACTATCGACTAAATCTGCGCGCCCTAAACTGCCTTTCAGCAGCTGATACAACAAGCCCATGGCTTCGTTAATTCGAGCGATGGCTTGTTGCTGTCGACCATCTTGGTAAAGATCACGCCAATTGCCCTTTTGTGGTTCCTCTGGTAACAGCAAGCGCCAATCGCGGACCTGTGTAGCCAATTTGTCGGCAATTTTGGCTAATTGTGGATGATCTCTGAGCTCTGTTTTACAGGCCATATCGACATCACGACACAAATCTAACAAGAGACTGGTCGATAACGACTCGCCAAAATACTCACTGGCTAAATCGGGAATTTGATGGGCTTCGTCAAAAATAACCACATCCATCTGCGGCAATAACTCACCAAACCCTGTATCTTTGAGCGCCATATCGGCAAAAAATAAATGATGATTGACCACCACCACTTCGGCATTCATGGCTTTTTTACGTGCCAACAACAAATGGCATTCACTAAAATCAGGACAATCTTTGCCTAAACAATTATCGACCGTACTGGTGACAAAAGGCAATGCCTTAGAATCTTCAGCAATATAAGTCAATTCGCCAATATCGCCCGTTCTAGTTTCCGTCGACCATTTTTTAATAAGGCTTAGATCTTGGATCAGCTGCGGATCAGTAGAAGGGACATGGTGGTAATGCTGAGTCAGCCGAAATAAACATAAATAATTGGCTCGCCCCTTCAATAAGGCGGTCTGTACTGGACTGGCTAAAGCCGCAATAATTTTCGGTAAATCACGAAGATACAGCTGCTCTTGTAAATTTTTAGTCCCTGTCGAAAGGATCACTTTTTTTCCAGAAAGCAAGGCTGGAACTAAATACGCAAATGTTTTGCCTGTTCCTGTCCCCGCCTCGACCACTAACGGCACTCCTTGCTCCATGCTGTCGGCAATCGCTAAGGCCATTTCGGTTTGCGCTACGCGGCCCTGAAAGCCTGAAATCGCCTTGGATAGGGCACCGCCCGCAGCAAACGCCTGTTTTATTTCAGCACGCATCGGGAAATATTCGCTCGGTCAAAGAATGGGCACCTTCATGATTGCTTTTCGAACAGGGATTGCTGTTGCAACAAGGGATCTAATTAACTGTTGTTCGCTGGGGGCCAACAAAGCCAGTTTAATGGCTATTATGCCGTGTGAAACGGGCGGGCGCAAAACATCCCCAAGAATTATTAAATATAGATATCTAAATGACCTTGCTCATCGACATGTTGATCGGCTTCTGGCGTCACTGCGTGGCCTGTCGGCAACCAATGATGCTCGGTAACATCCGCTTCAGATGTCTCTTGGGATTTCGATTGCTGTTGTTGCTGCTGCCTTTGACGTGATTGATCCCGCCAACCGATCCGATGATTGACAACAGGTGTTTGTTCTTTAGCAATTTGAGTGTACTTTTGCACAGGAACAGCAGGCGCAACTAACTCATACTGGTGCAAATCCACCGTATCAGAGGGTTTGGGTCGTGCTAAATAAGGATAGATAGCGTCCATAAATTCTCCTTGTGACCCCTTCCTATCGACTTTCGACTGCAAAACTTAAATTTAACTACGCTTTGGTTTGGACTTAGCACTTAAAGATAACTATACAACATGATTAAATATTGAGCGAATATTTAGACTTACTTGAATTCATCTTGTTTGCAATAAATTATTTAGACTCTCAAAAAATAACCATAAATAACTGATTACAAACAATTTAACCACCTTAAAATGATGTTAAGCCTTTAGTTTTCTCCCAAATCCCCTACTTGCCACCGGCTAAAAAAATAGGTAACTTGTATACATCAAGGCAATAAAGCCATTACGAGCAAATTAAACCATGTTAATGAACATCACCCTGCATCATCATCATCTTTCATAGCCTGTCAGGATTTTCACTGGGAGGCTATGTTGTGGGCTGCTCCGGTGAACAAAATGTTCAACAAAACCCCGGAGCAATCTGGGGTTTTTGTTTTTAAGAATTAAAATTTTGAGGAATAACACCATGTCAGCATTAATCGATACCAAAAGATTACGAATTGCCATTCAAAAATCTGGCCGTTTATCACAAGATTCACAGGCACTGCTGACCAGCTGCGGCCTCAAAATCAATCTGCGGGAACAGCGCCTGATTGCACACGTTGAAAATATGGATATCGATTTACTGCGGGTTCGTGATGACGATATCCCAGGTTTGGTCATGGATGGTGTTTGTGATTTAGGCATTATTGGTGAAAACGTGCTGGAAGAAATGTCACTCCAGCGCCAGCTTGACAACGAGACCTATGACTACACGATTTTGGCTCGCTTAGACTTTGGTGGATGTCGTCTATCCATTGCAGTGCCACAAGAAGAAAATTATCAATCAGTCAAAGATTTAGAAGGTCGGACTATTGCCACGACCTACCCTCGTCTGCTCAATCGTTATTTAAAACAAAATGGCGTCAATGCACGGATCGTTAACCTCAAAGGGTCCGTAGAAGTAGCACCACGGGCAGGTTTAGCCGATGCAATTTGTGATTTGGTGTCTACAGGCGCAACTCTTGAAGCCAACGGTTTGAAAGAAGTTGAAGTGATCTATCGCTCGAAAGCGGTATTGATTCAACGCCGTGATTTAGCGGATGAAGCGCAACTTCGCTTAATAAAGAAATTAATGCCACGGATCCAAGGGGTCATGCAAGCGAATGAAAGTAAGTACATCATGTTACATGCACCGCGCTCAAAGCTGGCAGATGTGATAGCTTTGTTACCAGGCGCAGAAAATCCAACATTATTGCCACTGGCTGGCAACGATGATTTGGTCGCGTTGCATGTCGTCAGCAGCGAAACTTTGTTCTGGGAAACGATGGAACAGTTAAAAGCGCTGGGAGCAAGTTCTATACTAGTGTTACCGATCGAA
>CAZIPG010000160.1:0-6901 GCA_964540955.1 uncultured Rheinheimera sp. | reverse complement strand
CACAAATTTAGCGAATAACACCTCTGCTATCGTTCGTGTCAACGACCGAGGCCCTTTTCATCAGGATCGAATTATCGATTTATCCTACGCCGCGGCCTATCGTTTAGGAATTTTTCCTGGCGGCACAGGTCGAGTCAAAGTAGAGTTAGTTGCCTCGCCTGCCATGATTAATCAAACCACTTTAGCAACGGGCGTCAGCTCGGATACTAAATTCGAAGAACAGACCTTAGGCGCAGACCAATATCAAAGCGAACAATTTGTTGAAGAACCTTATACCCCAGAGGCTGTAACCCCAAGCCGCACTCAGCCTGTGACAAGCACAGTTGCCGCAACTGGCACTTCATCGAATCAAAAAGTTCGCAGCCAAGCAATCATTCCTGTTGATAATAGCCCGTCCCGTCAGGGATGCTTTATCCAGCTGATTGCCAGTGGCGATCAAACTAAAGTACAACGTCTTGGGAACGAAATCCGCGCACAACTGTCTGTGAATACAAAGGTTGAGGCAGCAAATGGTTTATTCAGGCTAATCGCAGGGCCTTTTTCAAGTAGCGATGCTGCCGAAGTCCTGCAGAATTTACGCAGCGATAAGTATCCAGATGCTTATTTCACCAATCGGAATTTATGTAGTTAATCTCGAGTATCGGGGATAACTCCACTTTTAACTTTAACGAAGAAAGAGTTTTATGAATCAGTATCGTCGTTTTTTCCTTATTAGTAGCTTTAGCTGTTTTAGTCTTTTTGCTCAAGCACAAGATATTCAAGTGACACCACAGGCCCCCGAAGTGAATGCGAAGGGCTATATCCTGATTGATTACCACACGGGTAAAGTGTTAGCCGAAGGCAATGCAGATGAGCTGTTAGCACCGGCGAGTCTGACTAAAATGATGACCAGTTATGTCATTGGCACTGAAATCAAAAATGGCAATATCAAGCCTGAAGATCAGGTCACCATTAGCGAAAATGCTTGGGCAAAACAATTACCAGATTCGTCCAAAATGTTCATTGAGGTCGGCAAGACCATTTCAGTTCAGGATTTGAACCGCGGGATCATTATTCAATCGGGCAATGATGCTTGTATTGCAATGGCGGAACATATTGCTGGCACCGAAGAAGCCTTTGTTGAACTGATGAACGCCCATGCAAAACGCATTGGCATGAGCAATACCACCTTTATGAATTCGCATGGTTTACCAGCCCCAGAGCAGAAAACCACCCCACGTGATATGGCAAAATTATCAGTCGCACTCATCAAAGATGTGCCCGAAGAATATAAAATTTATGCCGAAAAAGAGTATGAATTTAATGGCATCAAACAACACAACCGTAATGGTTTGTTGTGGGATAAGAGCCTGAATGTTGATGGGATTAAGACAGGCCACACCTCAGAAGCTGGCTACAGTCTAGTTACCTCAGCGACCAAAGATGATATGCGGTTAATTTCAGTAGTCATGGGGACAGGGAGTGCGAAAGAGCGTGAGGCAGAAAATAAAAAATTACTGACCTACGGCTTTCGTTTCTTTGAAACATTCTCTCCTTATAAAGCCGGTGAAGAATTTGCTCAACAGCGCGTATGGCAAGGCGTAAAAGAGAATATTAGTTTAGGCGTGTTAAGTGAAACCCCGATCACATTAAAACGTGGTGACCGCAAAAATTTAAAAGCGGATTTTAAGTTGAATCAGCAATTAGTTGCCCCAATTAACAAAGGCCAAGTCGTAGGTTCGGTATTTTTAAAGCTGGGCGATGAAGATATTGCAGAGTACCCGCTCGTTGCACTTGAAGACATCGAGGAAGCTGGCATTTTTGGCCGGATGGTCGATTACATCAAGATGCAGTTTATTTAACTCTGCATTTGACGTTCATTTCGCGTCAGAAAGTCCCGGCATGGCCCGGGACTTTTTGTTAGAATATCGCAACTTTGTTTTCTGCTCAGTTGATTGGAGCTTTTCATGAAAAAAATCGTCAAAGACACCACTTTTGATACCTTCTTAGAGTTTCCTTGCTCTTTCACCTTCAAAGTGGTTGGCGTGGCTCATGAGGATTTAGTGCCACAAGTCATCGCTAAGTTGCAACAACATGCCGCAGCCAATGACTACTCACCTTCCATCAAACCTAGTAGCAAAGGCAACTATCATTCTGTGTCAGTCTCGGTGATCGTGACGAGTAAAGATCATCTAGAGTTACTGTATACCGAACTTGGCAGCTTGGAACTGGTCCGCTATGTCATGTAATCACTTCGAGCCTGCTTTGAAGTCGTTATAATGCACGTACTAAAAGGAGTGGCAAGTGTCTGATGCACTGATTATCCGTGATTTAGGCTTAGTTGATTACACCGAAACTTGGCGTCGGATGCAAGATTTTACCGATCACCGCACCGAAGCAACGGTCGATGAAATTTGGTTATTGGAACATCCCCCGGTTTTTACGCAAGGTCAAGCAGGCAAAGCGGAGCATTTGTTATTTCCAGGTGATATTCCTGTGGTGCAAGTCGACCGAGGTGGACAAGTCACTTACCATGGCCCGGGTCAATTGGTGGCTTACGTGCTGCTTGATATCAAAAGACGCAAAATCGGTGTCCGTGAGTTAGTCACATTGATTGAAAATGTGATCATTGGCAGCTTGGCGAATTATCAAACTGAAGCCTATGCGAAAGCGGATGCCCCAGGGGTTTACGTGAACGAAGCCAAAGTCGCTTCACTGGGTTTGCGGGTGCGTAAGGGCTGTACCTTTCATGGCCTAGCATTGAATGTAGATATGGATTTATCACCCTTTGCGCGCATTAACCCCTGTGGTTATGCGGGTATGCAAATGGTGCAAAGTAAAGATTTAGGTGGCTTAAAGACCATGACTTTAGCCAAACAAGAAATCAGTCGTCAGTTTGTTGAGCGGCTGAATATTAACGAATTAATCGAATTAAAAGGGTTTGCAGCATGACCAAAACTGCCACTATGGAACCTGGCGTTAAACTTCGTGACGCCGAAAAAATGGCTTTAATTCCAGTAAAAGTAGTCCCTACTGAACCGACGGAAATGTTGCGGAAACCCTCTTGGCTAAAAATCACCTTGCCAAAGAGCAACGAACGTATTGATGAAATCAAAAGTGCTTTACGCAAACATGGTCTGCATTCGGTTTGTGAAGAAGCATCTTGCCCAAACCTTTCTGAATGTTTCAATCATGGTACCGCGACGTTCATGATCCTAGGGGCAATTTGTACCCGTCGCTGCCCATTCTGTGATGTGGCGCATGGCCGTCCATTGCCACCGAACGCAGAAGAGCCTGAAAAACTGGCACTGACTATCAAAGACATGAAATTAAAATATGTGGTCATCACTTCAGTCGATAGGGATGATTTACGCGATGGTGGTGCTGCGCATTTTGCCGAATCAATTACTGCAATCCGGCGTGAAAATCCAAATATCAAAGTGGAAGTTCTTGTCCCCGACTTCCGAGGCCGCATGGACACAGCCCTGGAAATCTTAAAACAGACGCCACCAGATGTGTTTAACCACAACTTAGAAACCGCACCACGCTTATATAAATTAGCGCGTCCGGGTGCCGACTATAAGTGGTCTTTGGAGTTACTGCGTCGTTATAAAGAATTACACCCTGAAGTTTCGACAAAATCAGGCCTGATGGTAGGTCTGGGCGAAACGACTGAAGAAATCATCGAAGTGATGAAAGATTTACGTGCGCATAATGTCGACATGCTCACGGTCGGCCAATATCTACAACCCAGTAAACACCACTTACCGGTGAAACGCTACGTGTCTCCAGAAGAATTCGACGAAATCACTCGGATTGCATATGAACTTGGCTTTAAACATGCCGCTTGTGGTCCTTTTGTTCGTTCTTCCTACCATGCAGATCGCCAAGCGGCCGGGGAAGAGGTTAAATAAGCAAGAATAAAATTTCAGGCCGGATCCACCGGCCTGTTTTTTTTAGCAAAAACAGCCTATGCTGGCAGTATGTACTTGGGGGGAGTGTTTATGGATAACCGAAAATTTAGCCGTATTTTGTTTAGTAGTGATGCCACACTAAGCCAAGGCCAGCAAAGCTATCAGTCTGAGCTTTTGGATCTTTCGTTAAAAGGGGCGCTGATCAAACGCCCAAGCGATTGGTCAGGCCAGCTCTCCGATATCGCGACTTTTCAATTCAGTTTGAATGATGGTCAGCTACAGTTACAGATGGAAGTCAGTATTGCCCATATTCATGAAGATACTTTAGGATTGCGCTGCGAACGTATCGATCTCGAAAGTGTGACTCACCTCAAGCGCTTGATTGAGCTGAATTTAGGTGACTCTGGCTTATTACAGCGCGAATTGACCGAACTGTCGAACTAGTCAGCTACTCAGAAACTTGCCTCTGTTGCCATTCCTGTAGTGATGATTGCGCGGGTTGATAGCCATAATCCGCCGCGATCTGCATAAATTGTTGCCATAACTGCCAATCCCCTTTCTGCCGCGCGAGATATGCGAAATAGTATTGTACGGGCATAATCTCAGCAGGCTGCTTTAACTGCTGTTGAATTAAATACTGATAGAGTTTAGGAATGGCGAGCTCGAAGTACGTCATATGCGTGTCTTCTGATACGACGCGATAAGCTTGCATCTTTGCGTGTTCACAAGTTGCGACTGGCGTTAGATTGATTTGCTGTTCGGTCAATTGCCATTTACGCAAATAAGCCGGTAAATCTGCTTTATCAAATAATAAGTTAGTAACTATTCGCCCTTTCTGACATTCATCCTTTGCAACACCCGTTGGAAATGCATATTCGTCCATCATACCGACAATATGGCTAAACTCGTGGCGCAACAAAGCTAAATCAGCATAAGTTGGCAACAGCAAGACACCATTGTTGTAATTGGCTGTGCCCCGCCCTGTTATCAGTACGATTTGACTAAAGGAACCAGCTCTCACTAACGACTCTAAAGGCGAAAAATCGCATTGTAACCGTCGATTTGGCTCATCTGAACACGCCAACCTTTCCGCCGAAACTCGCAAAGTAGGATGAAAACAAACTGGCAAAGTTTGCAAAAAAGCATCCTCTTGCCATGCCTGCATCAAGCCTTGCCACTGCCTACCCTCTAATTCAGCACTGACGATCGGTTGTATGCTGATAGCACAGGCGGCTTGCTGCTGAAATTTTGCGGGTACCACAGCCTGTTGTTGCGGATACTGGAACGTTTGATGCTCTGAATTCTCCAGCTGGGCCCCCAGCTGCTGATAATACGCGAACAGCTGGCCTTGATTCGGTAAAGTCGCTAGCCACTCTCTGAGTTGCTGACTCGAATCTGTCGGCTTTTGCAAAGCTAATCGTGCCGCAATCGCCGGAAGATAGCCTTGCGCGGCGGACTGTTCATACTGAGCGCTTGCCTGTATCAAAAGGCCGTTGGCTTCGGCTTGCTGCGCTTTTTGAAAAAGCAATTCTCCGGGAACTACTGACGGACTCGGTTGCTCACAACCACACAACAGGATGCATAAAAAAAAGCCAGCAAGCCGGCTTTTGTTTTGCGGGGAGATCAAACTATTCACCGGGCGCACTTTCCGGCTGTTGAGTCTTATCTTGCGTTGGCGCAGTCTCTTCTACACCTTCTTCCGCTTGTTGCAATACCGAAAACCGGAGTTTAGTTAAAGCAATCCGAGCATGACGATATTCAACAAACTCATAAACGTTCGTCGCTAGCACTAATTTAAATGACTGCGCTGCTGCTGTCGGGTTGTTCTGAAGGGCTTGCCATTTACCTAGATAAAAATACAGTTCGCATAATTGCTCAGCCAACTGTTTTGGATCATTGGCATCGGTGGCCACTGCTTTTAACTCTGCTTCGCTAATTTTTCCCAAGTAAAAGGCCACCACTTGGGTTGCCCATACTTGCGGATCGAGAGTTTGTGAGGCTTGCTCCAAATTCACCAGGGCAAGTTGAGGATCTTTTTCAACTTCAGCCCAGAAACGCCATAAAGCACGATAAGGATCGTTGGGTTGAATTTGTTGGAAAGTTTTAAAATCGGCAATCGCTAGATCTAACTTGCCGTCATATTGCAAAGCAATACCACGATTGAGATAAGCGTATTGATAATTAGCATCTAATTCCAGCGCTGAATCAAAGGATTCGAAGGCACTGTCATAGTCACCATTGATGGTGTGTTGGATCCCTAAGAAATTATAAGCATCCGCCATATCAGGCTTTAAACGTAATGCACGAATAAAATCAACTCGCGCTAACACTGAGAGTCCGACACTATCGTACATCACACCACGCTCATAAAAGAGCTTGGCTTTTTGTTCCTTGGTTAATTTGGCCGCATCCAGCATTTCAGTCATTCTGGAGATCGCAATCTCCGAACGCATCGGGATCGCTTGCGGTTCAGGCAACAAAGGATCTTCAAGCAATACCCCTTTCGGGGCATTGTTTGTTTGCATACAACCACTGCTAGTTACTGCTGCGAACAGCAGCAGTAACAACAAGTAAGGTTTAAACTGCAGTTTCTGCATTTGCTTCAGCTGCTGGTTTCGCATTGGCTTCTTTGATACTCAAACGCACACGGCCTTGTTTATCAACTTCCAACACTTTGACGGCAACTTTCTGACCGACTTGTAAGTGATCAGCCACGTTATTTACACGCTCTTCAGAAATTTGAGAGATGTGAACTAAGCCGTCTTTGCCTGGTAATACGTTAACGAATGCACCGAAATCAACGATCCGAACCACTTCACCTTGATAGATTGCGCCCACTTCGATTTCAGCAGTGATTGCTTCGATTTTCGCAATCGCGATACCCGCAGCTTTGCTGTTGGTCGCGGCGATCTTCACAGTACCGTCATCTTCGATTTCGATAGTCGTCCCTGATTCTTCAGTGATTTGACGAATAACAGCACCACCTTTACCAATCACATCACGGATTT
>CAZIPG010000159.1:0-6935 GCA_964540955.1 uncultured Rheinheimera sp. | reverse complement strand
AAAATCATGTCGATTTTTTGCAAGCAGCAAGCCCTGATGTACAAAATGCGATAGCTCGCGGCTATTTAGTCGGGAAATCAATCGGCAAAGGGGATGAAACTGCCGCCATGATTTTCCATTACATCCATAAGAACCAAGGCAAATTTACTGCGGTTGAAGACATTCGCAGTTTATTACTGGTCAATGATTTTGATGCGGCAGTCTTTGATAGCAAATTTAATAGCTTACCGATTCTTAGTGCTGCGCAACAAATGAAAGATCAGCAAAATTTATGGTCAAGCACAGCATCACCAAGCAATCCGCAAATGCCAGTACTCGCGGGTGTCCCTATGTTGTTGGTCAATGGCAAATATCAAGTGAAATTAGGTTCGCTGGATCCAAAAAATATTGATGCTGAACTCGCTGAATTAGTGAATTACTTGCTGAAAAAACAGGACTAATACCCTTGGTTGGCAAGAGTGATCCTCCGCGGTTGCCATTTAAATGTTGAGTAAAAATGCCAGTGGACTCACTGGCATTTTTGTCACTACAACGAAGACCTGCTGAATACCCCATCAGCGCTTCATCTGCGATTTGCGTCGAAGAATTGCATCCGCCAGCGGCTTTGCCACCCTAAAACGGCCAAATTTCACAAATATCATAAATTTATCAAATTTTCGGACAGGTTTTCGCCGGGCTGTTACTGGCGAAAAAATGCTCGACCCACTACAGTGTGCCTATTCCTAAGATAACTCCAACAAGGATTAGGCCATGAGTACAATTTCATCAAATCAACCGAACTTGGCAATGCAAAATAGCACCTCCTTATACAAAGAGGCCAAATCGCTGCCGACCACAACTCAACCAAATACTGCCAATGCCAATGCCAATGCCAATGCCAATAGTATCGAGCAAGACACTGTGCAAATCAGCTCGGCAGCAAGACAACTCTTTGCTGAGGAAAACTTGCCACTTGACACCGAACCTAGCGTCAGTGCAGATAATGGCTATGGTATTCGACCACCGACAGGCACGACCCCACCGCCAACCGGTGGCGATGGTAGCAACCGTGACAACTAACAATTGTCAAACGAAAGGACGTTGGCATGGAAAGCGCGTTATTTAATTTATTATATCTCGCGGGCGAATACAGCACCGCTGGGTATTTGCTATTGCTGGCGATAGCGATTGTTACCGAACGCAAACTCACCTCGATCACTGTCACCTTAGCAGTGGTCGCCCTTGGCGCCTGCATCGCAAGCCTCGCATTACAACCGCTCTATCAAATCGCGAGTCATGACCATCCTCTCAGCAAATTGAGCTGGTATGGCACTTGGATGGTCTTGGATGTTTTCAGTTTATGGCTACTTGTGCACTTACATCAAACGTTAGGGTTGCGAGTATCTCGCATGTGTTTAGCCGCAGCCCTCGCTTTAGTTGGACTGACCATGCTACAAGCAGCTGACTTTATCGATGTGATCACAGTAAAGACTGATCTAATAGCCCCCATCTATCAGCTTGGCGTTTTATCCATTCATGTCGGGCTGATCCCCGTGATCATTTTTTACTGGTGGCAGGAAATTCATCTTCGCAAAGCCATCCGTTTAGGAGCCATTTGATGATTTTTCTCTTAGTATTGGCTGCTTTTTCATTGGTTGTACTGGCGATCGCGGCTTATCGCAAATTGCAGTTACTCAGTGGCGAACAGCAGATTTTTCATGAAGTTGCCGTAGAATTACAGCAACGCGCTCATTTGTTATTAGTTGAAAAGGATCGGATCGAAGCTTCAGTCGGTACCGATACTTCGCAGGCGAATGAACAATGGAAAAATGACTTAGCTCAGTACATGGAAGACTACGAACAAGAAGCACTGGCAAGGCGTCGGGCGTTTTTGGGACGGTAGCCTCTAAACTACACAGCAATAATTCTCAGAGATTATGGCCTCGGCGTTGCTGCTGTTGGCGTAACAGCCTTAGTCGCACTAGTCTCTTTCACCGGTTTCACTTGGCTGCCCGTTTTGGTGGGCGGCTTTGTCGATTTCTTCGCTTTATTGCTGGTCACAGCGGCGGTCCGAGTTTGGCTACTTTTTTTTGTTTTCGTACTGTGACGCGATGGCTTTGCTGTCGCCACTTTCGCTGGCTTTGCGGGCTTCTTGGCGTGCGTAACTTGAGGCGCACGTAAGGGTACGGCTGCGATTGGTTGCGGCGGCGCTTTAATCGGTAAAAACAATAACGGATCTTTTGGAATTGAGTTCTGCCATAGCTCAAAATGCAGGTGAGCCCCTGTGACTCTGCCGGTTTTGCCGACTAAGCCAATTTGTTGGCCGGCCTCCACCCAATCGCCAATATTGACGTCGATCCGAGACAAATGAGCGGATAAACTTTGAAATTTATCCCCATGCTCAATCAAAACCGCGAGGCCAAAATCTTCACTCATGCTGCCCATATCCGCGTTCAGCACCACACCCGAACTGGCGGCATAGACAGGGGTGCCAACTGGCGCCGCAAAGTCGATCCCATGATGTTTGCGATTTCGACTTGCCACGACATAATTTGCGAAGGAAGAACTGATGCGACCTGTCGGTACTGGATGAACAAAAGGCGCAGGGCCTTCAGCCGAGCGAAATTCAGGCTGTGATGCGCTAGAGCTATCGCTGACGGGCGCTGGCGTATGACTGCATGCCGATAAAATACAGACCAAGCAAAACAGTGCACTGAATTGGCCTATTTGCCTTTTACCCCGAAATAGACTGACGTTTTGCATGCTCACCTGCTCGGTCAACTCAACAGCAACAAGAGTGTCGCTTAGCTACTGCGCTCGTTCAAGACAAGCGCTTTGAACATGCTAATTTTCACGGTAAGCAGCGTGGTGTCAAGCTTTTGCCGGTGTTGACCGCTCAAGCGGCGGTAATTCAGCCAAAATCGTATTGACTTCAAACCCTAAATGGCTCGCTAAAGCGGACAAAGCCTCTAATCGACTATGGAAAGTCGGCAAATCAGGGTGCTGCTCGATAAAGTTGGCTTCCCATTTAAATTTGCGCGGCACCACCAAATACACTTGGCAATCACATTCTTTGGCATCTAATAATACGTTTTCGATCGCCAGCCCTGTGGTGGAATCCATAAAAGGCACTCGCCGCAAATCCATGACTAAATACTGGGCGGTTTTCACCGCAATTGACTCGCGCTGCAGTGTTTTTGCCACACCAAAAATCATCGGGCCACTTAAACTCAGTAAAATGCTGTTGGCTTTTAGATTGATTTTATCCAGCAGCAGCTTTTCCGCAGGCCGTAAGTCAGAGGCATCGCCTGAGTCATTGATGACGTTGATATTCCGTTCCTGCAACTGAGACAATCGATCAATTGTGATGAGATTGGCAATAAACATCCCCACACCAACTGCAACAATTAAATCGACAAACACAGTCAGAATCATCACGATATACATGGTCATCGCCGCAGAATGCGACAATTGATGCGCCCGCTTCACAAAAGCCCAATCGAGGATATTGAGTCCGACCTTAAAAGCAATCGCCGCGAGCACTGCCATCGGGATATATTGCACAATTTCAGCTGCAGCGAAGAATGCGACTAACAGTGTGATAACCCGGGTCACGCCTGACAAAGCACTGCTGGCACCTGCTTGAATATTGACAACCGTGCCCATGGTAGACCCTGCGCCCGGTAAACCGCCGCACAAGCCTGCCGCAATATTTCCAAGCCCTTGGCCGATCAATTCTTTATTCGAGTCATGCTCAACCCGCGTCAGACGATCCGCAATCACCGCGGTAATTAATGAATCGATACATCCCAAAGCACCGAGCATCACGCCACTCACCAGCATATGCGTCATTTCGCCGTAGCTAAAGGTCGGAACCACCAAACTTGGCAAGCCGATGCTGATCTCGCCAATGCGGCGAATTTCTTGGCTATCAAACAACCACACCGAGGCAAGAGTGCAAAGGACCAGCGCTAGCAACTGGGGTGGAAAGCCAAATTTTAAAAATTTGGGGAAAAATTGCATGATTGCAAGCGCCGCTAACGCCAAAACCAATTCTTGCCAACGCAGTTTTTCCAATAAAACCGGCAAGGCTTCAATGACGCCAGTCGCGCCCCCAGAGATACCTGCAACCCCAAGTAAGTTCGGCAACTGTAAGATAATCAATAAGATACCGATCCCAGACATAAAGCCTGAAATCACACTGTAAGGCATCAATGTGATGTAACGGCCAAACTTCAGCGCACCAAGGATGATTTGCACTAAGCCGGCAATCATCACCACAGTGAACGCCATCGCCAGACCTTTGTCGGGATGTGCTGCAGTAAAACTGGCAATCACCGCAGTAGTGACCACAGTCATAGGGCCTGTAGGTTCTGAAATCAGCGTGCGAGTGCCACCAAATAAAGCGGCAAAGAGCCCCACCAATAATGCGCCGTAGATGCCAGCCTGAGCGCCTGCGCCGGAAGCCACTCCGAAGGCTAATGCTAACGGCAACGAAACAATTGCGGCAGTGACTCCACCCATCAAATCATGACTGCGAGACTTCGAATCGAATGCATTAAAAATTGTCACAACAGTACACCTTTCTAGAAAACCACACTCAAAGCTGGCGAGTTTAACTTTCTAAAAAGCATTCGCCAATCAATGTTCCGCTGGTCGTAGCAGTCGCTCGATGCAGTTTTCGCTCAACGGTGTAGACCATGTTGCGAAAAGCATCGCCCAGATTTCAGTTTAAACCCATGCAACTTCGGATTGCTGTCATCCACATTTCATACGATTGGCTTATAATGCGCACACTTTTGACTGATTTTGGATCGACGAAATGCGAATTTCTGCCATTGCGTGTTGGGCTGCGGCATTGATGACTGCCCAGGTGTCTGCTGAGTCCCTCACTCGGTTTACCTTATTACACATCAACGACACTCATAGCCACATTGAAGCAGCGCCTGCGCGTGTGAAATTAGCGGGACAAGAGCTTTATACCGAAATCGGCGGGATGGCTCGGCTCGAGACCGTGATCCAACAGTTAAAACAGCAACAACAGGCACAAAACCTGCCAACCTTGCTGTTGCATGGCGGTGATGCTTTTAAAGGCACCGGCTATTTTGAAGTCCATCAAAGCAAGGTGAATAGTGATTTATTCAATCGCCTCGGTGTTCAAGCCATGGCTCTTGGCAATCATGAATTCGACGCTGGCCTGGCTGAACTTGCCACGTTCAGCAAAGATGCCCAATTTCCTTTATTGGCTGCCAATGTCGAGACAGAGTTAGAACCAAGCTTACAAGGTGCTTTACAACCCATGGCGCTGTTCGAATTAACGAATGGCCAATTAACACGGACCACCCAACCTCAAAAGCCCGCAGCAACGGTTGCGGTGATTGGTTTAGCCTTGGAAGATATGCCTCAAATTGCGCCTAATACCGGCAAACTGCAATTTTTATCCGAAGTTGCCACAGCTCAGCAGTTGATAGACCAACTCGAGCAGCAAGGGATCAACAAAATAATTCTCTTGACCCATTTAGGCTTTGAACGTGATCTGGCCATTGCTCGGCAGTTAGATGGTGTCGATGTGGTCGTTGGCGGTCATTCCCATAGCTATCTGGCAGATTTAGAGGCTTGGGGCAAAGGCAAAGATGAACGCTATGCCAGCAGGGTGGCGAATAAAAACCGAGACAGCAGTGCCTGCGTGGTAACCGCCGGGCAATATACCCATTTATTAGGGGCTGTCGATTTAAGTTTTGATGCAGCAGGCAATTTACAACACTGCGAGGGGGCAGCCACTTTACTCAGTAGTCCGATGTTATTTCATAAAGCCAGCCGGGATTTAACCGATTTAAATACTCAACCCTCACTGCAACAAGCGTTTCAAGCACTGCCCAATACCCGCTTAGCCGTCGAATCGTCTTGGCTTCGTGCCCATATTGAACAGACCTATAAGCCTGCGGTCATAGCGAAATATGGTCAGCGCTTAACGACCTTGTTAGCTCCTTTGCCGCACGTGCGTTTACCGGGTGCAGAGGGCAGCGATCAGCACGGTTCAAAACTCGCCCCGGTGATTGCCCAAGCAATGCTGGACTATGTGAACTCAAGTAATAGCCAACAGCAGCTGCATGGCACAGTGGATCTGGCGTTGGTTGCAGCGGGAGGCATTCGAGCCCCGCTTGAGGCTGGGGATGTGTTTGAAGGCAATATTTTGATGGAAGTTTTACCCTACGAGACTGCACTGACCGTGCTCACAGTCACGGGCCAAACTCTCCGCGAGTTATTACACACCACAATTTTACCCACATTACCCAAAGGGGCACATGCCGGCAAATACCCTTATACGGCTGGCTTACGTTATGTTGCCCGTGAAACCACCACTGGCTCTTTGGAGTTCGCCCAATTAGAAGTTTATCAACAAGGACAATGGCAAGTACTCAGCGATAAACAACAGTATCGGATGGTGACGACCAATTATCTTGCGAATGGCAATGATGGCTGGTTCCCCTTAGCTCAAGCCCAACTACAGCAGACCGATCGTGTTGATTTAGCCCTCAATCATGGTGTGTTAACGGCGTATCCGGTGAAAAATCTCAGCGCGCAACAACAAGGCCAAGTCACCAAATACAGCCCGTCGTATCAAGGCCCAGTTCTGGATTGTCAAAATAAAGCAGAAGGCTTGTATTGCGGCACGCAAAATCAAGCCGTATTGCAATATTTTAAACAAGCCACGTTACCGACACTACCTGTGTTTGTGACCTTGCAACGAATGCAGGAATAAATATTTCCGGATAAACGCCATCATGAATAGGGCAATCAACAATTTTCCAGAACTACTCCCGCCGGATTTTTCCATGGGGGTTATTTCTGGTGGATTAGAGCCGCCTTTGACAGTTAATGTCACACTGACCGTGGTTGTTGCCCCGCGACTATCGCGGGCTATTAACTGTAATTGGATCCCACCGTTCACGTTC
>CAZIPG010000158.1:0-6938 GCA_964540955.1 uncultured Rheinheimera sp. | reverse complement strand
GTGCCTGGTGCAGCCAGTGATATCCTGCGAACCCTCGAGCAGTTTGGTCTGTACTGGGATGGCACTGAAGTTTACCAAAGCCAGCGTCTTGATTTTTATCAGCATTATTTTGACCAATTGCAACAGCAAGGCTTGTTGTATGCTTGCCAGTGCAATCGGGCACGCATCAGTCAACTGGGCGGCATTTATGATGGCTTCTGTGCTCAGCATGCTCACATATCCTCAACAGAGCCAGTCGCTTGGCGTTTAAAAGCTCAGCATGTTGCGACATCGTTCTATGACGGTGTTTATGGTGATGTGCAGATTTCGCCCGAATTAGCGCATGAAGATTATGTCATTAAACGTCGAGACGGGCTCTTTGCTTATCAGTGGGTTGTGGTGCTAGATGATTTCGAGCAACAGATCACTGAAGTGGTGCGCGGTGCAGATTTATTGACGATGACGCCCAGACAACAAGCCTTGTTTGCGCAATTAGGCGCTCCAGCCCCCAGTTACGCGCACCTGCCTTTAGCGGTCACCGCGCCGGGTCAAAAACTCAGCAAACAAAACCATGCCACCGATATCCGACTGTGGCCAAAATCGCAGAGTTTAGTGGCAGCATTGACTTTACTTGGACACACGCCCCCCTTGGCTATGCAACAGGAAGAATGCTCGGTGATTTTGCAATGGGCCTTAGCGCATTGGCAACTGAACAAGGTTCCCAAACTGTTGGAAGTGACAGCGCCAGAGTTTGGTTAATCCCAGTAAATTCATCTGGGTTTTCTTTCATTTTTTCACCACTCTGCGCTATGATAGCGGCGTTTTTTTTGCATCGATTGGTACCTCGAGCAAGGCTCTGTTGCATTCTTGCCAATCAGTATAATTATCAAGGAGTTCCATCATAATTTCTCGAGTGCTAGATTTTTGCCGTCGCAAATTACGCGGTAAAACCAAACAACTGGCGACTGCGCAATTGGCTGAGCATGTCAACGAGTCGGTTGCTGCGGACACGCAACGCCCAGATCCGTTCCCGGCGGAAGAAACGCAACGACCTGTCCGTCGCAACGAACGTTATGATAGAAATTCACGGCAGGAGCGTTTTAACAACGAACGTCAACCGCATGCTCGCTCGCACAATGAGCGCAATCATTCAGCAGAACCTCGCTCAACGCGCCGTTCCAATAACCAGACTGGGCCCAAGTTAAACCCAGACCATCAAAGCACAGTGTTACCAGCGCTGCGGGTCATCCCGCGAGACCAACACGGCGTTTCACGCAAAGATATCAGCCCAAATGCGTTAAAAGTGTTGTATCGGTTAAAAGATGCAGGCTATGAAGCCTACTTAGTCGGCGGTTGTATTCGCGATTTATTGATGGGATTACAACCGAAAGATTTTGACGTAGTCACCAACGCCCACCCTGATGAAGTGCGCAGTGTCTTTAAAAACTGTCGCCTCATTGGTCGACGTTTCCGCTTAGCCCATGTGGTGTTTGGTCGAGAAATTATCGAAGTTGCCACCTTCCGCGGCCATCACACCGGCGGTGAAGATGAAGAAAATCTGCAACCAGGGATCCGCAGCGACCACGGGCAAATTTTACGCGATAATGTCTACGGCACTATCGAAGAAGATGCTGAACGGCGCGATTTTACCATCAATGCGCTGTATTACTCTGTGAACGATTTTGCAATTTATGATTTTGCCAATGGCGTCAAAGCCATTGAAGCAAGACAAATTGAACTGATTGGCGATCCGGAGACCCGCTATCGCGAAGATCCGGTGCGGATGCTGCGAGCCATCCGTTTTGCCACCAAACTGAATATGACAATTGCCCCTGAAACAGCGGCTCCGATTGCTGAACTGGCGGTGTTACTGCGCAATATCCCAGCTGCCCGATTGTTTGATGAATCGTTAAAACTCTTTTTGGCCGGCAAAGCCTTTGATAATTTTATGCTGATGCACGAGTTCGGCATCATTAAACAATTGCTACCGCAGCTGCATAAATTCATTAAACAAGACAGTGATGGCAAAGCCTTTGCGCTCATTACTAAGGCACTGCAAGACACCGACCAGCGAGTTGTCGATGACAAACCAGTGACGCCTGCTTTTGTTTATGCGGCATTGTTATGGTATCCAGTCGAACTGCGGATGCAGACCTTATTGGTCGAAAGTGGCCTCAATGAAATTGATGCTCTAAATATTGCCATGACTGAAATCTTAGATGATGTGCAACGCACCATTGCCATTCCTAAACGCTTTAGTATGAGTATCCGTGACATTTGGGCCCTGCAAGGTCGCTTACCGAAACGGGCTGGCCGTCGCGCCTTTAAATTAATGGAATTACCCAAGTTTCGCGGTGCCTATGATTTCTTGCAATTGCGGGCACAAGCCGAGGGTGGTGCCTTAACTGAGCTGGCGCAATGGTGGCAACGCTTTGCCAATGCAGCCGAAGAAGATCGCGAGGAATTAGTCGTCAATTTAGGCAAAGAAGGCATCGATAAAGCCAAGCCTCGTCGCAAACGCCGTCCTACTCGGCGTCGTAACGATGCTCCGTCGGTTGAATGATGATGACTCTAGTTTACTTAGGGCTTGGCGCCAATTTGCATGAACCGCTGCAACAATTATCGGCTGCAGTGAAGGCCTTAGCGGAAATCCCTCAGAGTCGCTTAGTGCAAGTCTCTGGTTTTTACGGTTCTAAACCCATGGGGCCCCAAGACCAGCCGGATTATGTCAATGCAGTTGCTGCGTTAGAAACTGCGCTAGCGCCTGAAGCCTTACTCGACCATCTACAACGGATAGAGCTGGAGCAAGGACGAGTGCGCAAAGCCGAACGTTGGGGACCCCGCACCCTTGATTTAGATATTTTATTGTTTGGATCCCAGGTGTTGGCCACCGCACGGTTAACAGTCCCGCACTATGGCATGGCCGTGCGAGAATTTGTGCTCTACCCGCTGGCAGAAATCGCCCCTGATTTGGAAATCCCAACCTTGGGACCGATTGGCAAATTATTAGCACAAGTTCCGCGAAATGGCTTAAGCTTGCTGTCACAGACAAAGGGTTGAAATAGTTGCAGCGAACGGCAACTTGTGCCATCTTGCGCGCGTTGAATTAAATGGTCGGATGAGAACATCATGGCAAAAATCACCACAGCTACCCTGTTAAAAATGAAGCAGAATGGCGATAAAATCACCATGCTGACCGCTTATGATGCCAGTTTCGCCAAATTATTTGCCGAAAATGGCGTAGAAACAATTTTAGTGGGTGATTCATTGGGCATGGTTTTACAAGGTCATCCTGATACGCTCCCTGTCACTATTGAACAAATTGCCTACCATACCCGCTGTGTAAGGGCTGGCGCGAGCCAAGCGTTTGTCATTGCTGACATGCCTTTTATGAGCTATGCCACCATTGAGCAAACCTTTCAAAGTGTGATCCCTTTAATGCAAGCGGGCGCCAATATGGTGAAAATGGAAGGCGGTGAATTCTTGCTTCCTACCATCCGCGCCTTGACTGAAAGGGGCGTGCCAGTTTGCGGCCATTTAGGGTTAACCCCGCAATCTGTCCATGTCTTTGGCGGTTTTAAAGTGCAAGGTCGTGATGCCGATGCTGCCGATCATATTCTGCAACAGGCATTGGCGATCCAAGATGCAGGCGCCCAATTATTAGTGGTTGAATGTATTCCAACGCACTTAGCACAGCGGATCACCCAAGCGTTAGCAATTCCAGTGATTGGTATTGGTGCTGGTGCAGTCACTGATGGTCAAGTCTTGGTCATGCATGATTTATTAGGCATCAGCAGTGGTTATATCCCTAAATTCTCGAAGAATTTCCTGCAAGAGACGGGCGATATCAAAAAGGCGATTGCAAAATTTGTGGCTGACGTGAAACAGGGTCATTTCCCTGCTGCGGAACATAGTTTTTAAGCGAAAGTGGTGGGCATCCCAATGCAGGTAATTTCGGATATCAAACTATTAAGAGCGACTGTGAAAGCATGGCGCCAAGCAGGCCATACTGTTGCTTTTGTGCCAACCATGGGCAATCTTCACCAAGGCCATTTGAAACTGGTAGATGAAGCTAAACAACGGGCTGATAAAGTCATCGTCAGCATCTTTGTCAATCCAATGCAATTTGGTGCAAATGAAGATTTAGCCAAGTACCCAAGAACCTTAACTGAAGATTGTGCTGGTTTAACTGAGCATCATGCGGACGCTGTATTTACGCCCACCCCAGAACTGATTTACCCCAAAGGGTTAGCGGAACAAACTGCGGTTGAAGTGCCATTGATTGGCGATCAACACTGTGGTGCAAGTCGTCCCGGCCACTTTCGTGGAGTTGCCACCATCGTCACCAAATTATTTAACTTGGTGCAACCGGATGTCGCCTTGTTTGGTAAAAAAGATTATCAACAATTGGCAGTGATCCGTGCTTTAACCGCAGATTTATCATTACCCATTGAAATCATTGGTATTGATACTGAACGTGCAGCCGATGGCTTGGCCCTGAGCTCGCGGAACGGCTATCTGAGTGCAGAACAACGAGCCATTGCGCCGACCATTTATCAGATTTTACAGCAATTAGCCCAAGCAATCAGAGCTGGAGCCACGGATTATCGAGCCTTAGAACGACAAGCGAACGAGCAGTTAGTGGTTGCTGGTTTTCGCCCAGATTACGTCCACATCTGTCAGCGGCATAATCTGGTGATAGCCAACGATAATCAATCGCCTCTGGTGATTCTTTTAGCCGCTTATCTCGGCAGCACTCGCTTGATTGACAATCTTGAGGTTTGACAGAGCGCAAACTTTCTTACCCAAACAAGTGAGCGAATCTGTACAGGCGACAATGGGTAGCGGTAGGAAGCTGAAGTTGCCAGGTTAAAAGTTTTGAGATAAACATTTGCTAGATAACAAGTTGCTAGATAAAAAAACGAGCGCCCAGCGCTCGTTTTTGTTTTATCGCCCCTTTCAGATGCAAATCATTTGAGAAGTTGCAAATGTTTGGGTTTCAATTCAGTTGAGTGCTAAATCCCGTCAGGGCTACAGCTTTAACTTCCATCAGTTTTCTCAATAGTCACAGTCGGTGGCTGAGTTTTGAGGCGGCCGGATTTTAACAAAGCCTCACGCAGCAAATATTCAATTTGGCCATTTACACTGCGAAACTCATCATCAGCCCAGTGCTGCAGCGCAGCCAGCATCTGTTCGTCGATCCGCAAAGCAAACGATTTTTTAGCCACTCTTTCACTCCTAAAAGCGCTGATCCCAGCGCTTTTATCAATTCATATCAGCCCACTGACAAAGTTACTGCTTAATATAAAGTCCCAGCGTTAATCACTGGCTGCACTTGATGATCGCCACATAATACCACTAGTAAATTGGAAACCATCGCAGCTTTACGCTCTTCGTCTAAAGTCACGACCTCTTTTTCCGATAGCCGTTGTAACGCCGTTTCAACCATCCCGACAGCCCCTTCGACAATTTGTTGGCGAGCCATCACAACTGCCCGAGCTTGTTGCCGCTGTAGCATGGCACTGGCAATTTCAGGCGCGTAAGCTAAGTGGCTGATGCGTGCTTCGATGACTTCAACCCCGGCTTTATGTAAGCGGTTTTGAATTTCATTACGCAGTAAATCAGTGATTTCAGAGCCACTACTGCGCAAGCTCATATCGCCCTCATTGACGGCTTCGTAAGGATAACTGGAAGCGAGGAAACGAATGGCAGCTTCTGATTGAATGCTGACAAAGTTCTCGTAGTCTTCGACTTCAAACACAGCTTCAAACCCAAACATATCATAATACATATCAAAGTTTTCATAATCTTCCACTTCAAACACAGCTTCTGCACTATCGACGACCTTCCACACCACCACTGCAGCAATATCAACAGGGTTGCCTGCATGGTCATTGACTTTGAGTTTGCTTGATTCAAAGTTGCGCACGCGCAGACTGACTTTTTGTTTTGAATAAAACGGATTCGCCCAACGTAAGCCGTTGACAAAATCAGTACCGACATAACGACCAAATAATTGTAAAACCGCGGATTGATTGGGTTGCACCATATAAAAACCGAACCAACAAATGAAACAAGCAATTGCCGCCAACAGCGCAAGCAATTTGATCATTGGAGGCATGGTGACCACTAAAAACACGGTAATAATTTGCGCCAATAACAGCACTGCAATCATCATAAAACCATTACTGGCACGCGCTGGTTGTTCTTTTAACATTTCAACACCTCATTGTGATATCAATTTGATATCAAAATAGATGCAAAAACACAGGATTGCAAGCAGTTGATCGAAATTTAATCGACTCATTTGTAACAAAATGCAAAAAGCTGATGCGGTTTGGTCCAACACAACAGCACATATGGAGTTTCAGCAAAGGTTTCAATTCGACAGCCAAAAAGAAAGCCAGTCAGAAACTGACTGGCTTTTTTAGCGAGGACAATGCATCCACGCCTCGTTCTCCACTTGAAGATGAGGCTGTAGAGGACAAATTAAAGCAGCGTCACTTTAGCGAATTTACGTTTACCGACTTGGAAAATCGTCGATGAGCCTTTAGCAAATTCAAGTTTAGCGTCATCAACTTTGGTTTCTCCATTCAGTTTGACGGCACCTTGCTTGATCATCCGCATAGCTTCTGACGTACTTTCCACCAAGCCAGCTTCTTTCAGTAATTGCGAAATGGCGATGGTCTCAGTGGCGATGGTCAAATCAATTGCTGGAATGTCATCTGGCAATGCATTCTTCGAGAAACGTTGGATAAAATCTTGGTGGGCAGCTTCCGCAGAGGCGTCATCGTGGAAACGGGCAATCAACTCTTTCGCGAGTTCAATTTTGATATCCCGTGGATTACGACCGTCCACAGCTTGTTGTTTAAGCGCAGCAACTTCCTCTAACGGACGGAAGCTCAATAAGTCATAGTAACGCCACATCAAATCATCGCTAATTGACATGATTTTACCGA
>CAZIPG010000157.1:0-6955 GCA_964540955.1 uncultured Rheinheimera sp. | reverse complement strand
GTTTATGTTGGAGTATATCCAACAGCACCCGCTGGCGTTTGTCAGCGTGGTGTTCGTCTTCAGCCTTTGTGTGGGCAGTTTCTTAAATGTGGTGATTTATCGTCTGCCCATCATGATGGAAAAGGCCTTTGCTGCCGAGTATCAAGCTTATTTCCAGCCGGATGCCACCGCAGAACAACCCGCCAAATTTAATTTGGCAGTGCCGCGTTCAGCCTGCCCACAATGTGGCCATATGTTGCACGCCAAAGATAATATCCCGCTGCTGAGCTGGCTGTTGTTGAAAGGGCAATGCCGCTATTGCCAAACGCCGATTAGCAAACGTTATCCACTGGTCGAATTAACGACGGCCATCCTTGCCAGTGTTGTTGCCTATCAATTTGGCCCCACCGGCTTTGGCTTGCTAGCGATTTTTACCACCTGGTGTATGGTGGCACTCACGGGCATTGATTTAGACAAAATGCTGTTGCCTGATGAAATCACCCTGCCCTTGTTATGGTTGGTGTTAGTCGCCAGCGTGTTCGGTATCGGCCAAAGCCCAGCTGAAGCTATTACCGGCGCTGCGGTGGGCTATTTATCGCTTTGGTCGGTGTACTGGGGTTTTAAATTACTGACTGGCAAGGAAGGCATGGGTTATGGCGATTTTAAGCTAATGGCCGTATTTGGCGCCTTGTTAGGCTGGCAAATGCTGCCGCTGGTCATTTTGTTATCCGCTTTTGTCGGCGCTGTGGTGGGCAGTTTAATGCTGATGGCGCGCAATAAAGGCCAAGATACGCCAATCCCTTATGGCCCTTATATTATCGGCGCGGGTTTTATCGCCTTATTATGGGGTGAACAAATCGTCGATACTTATTTAGGCTATGCCCTCAATTGAGCCAATTTGTGGTGGGCCTAACCGGCGGTATCGGCAGTGGTAAAACCACAGTCGCCAATTTATTCGCTGAGCACGGTGTTTGCCTAGTAGATGCTGACATCATCGCGCGGGATGTAGTCGCTGTCGGCAGTGATGGTTTAGCTGCCATCAGCAACCATTTTGGCGCTGAAGTTTTACTGGCTGACGGTAGCTTAAACCGGCCATGGTTACGGCAAACAATCTTCGCAGATGCTGTTGCCAAAGCGTGGCTCAATGCGCTGTTACATCCGCTTATTCGCCAAGAAATCCTGCAGCAGCTGGCACAGGCGCAATCTGATTATGTGCTGTTAGTGGCACCATTGCTGATTGAAAATGGGCTAACAGCACTCACTGATCAAGTTCTCGTTGTGGATGTGCGGCCAGAGACGCAAATTCGCCGAACAGCCATGCGGGATGGCGTTCCTGATACGCAAGTTGCTGCAATATTAGCAGCACAATGTTCGCGGGAGCAACGCCTCGCAGCAGCAAGCCAAATCATCAATAACGATGTGGACCAGATTGACTTGACCGAGCAGGTTACAAGGCTACATGAGTTTTATTTGCAATTAGCCCGAGAAAAACTAGCCAAATCGCCCAGTTAGGTTTAATGTAATCTATTATTTTTATTGATATTGCTTTGGCAACCAACTTGCTTTGTGATTGACCTTTTTAAAGTGTGCGCAGGAACAACCGCCCAATGACTGAATTAGTATACGAACACCCGCTAAACGAAAAAGTCAGAACTTATCTGCGGGTTGAGTATTTGTTTCAGCAAGTGCACATGCAGTTGTCACTCGCCAATGAATCACAACAATTGGGCTTTTTCACGTCACTGTTTGCGCTCATAGAAGTGCTGGATCGCAATGATATTCGCCCCGACCTCATTAAAGATGTCGAACGCTGTGAATCCGCTTTAGTGAATTGGTCCAATCATCCATCGATCTCAGATGAAACCTTAAAAAAAATGTTGCAACAAGCCGTGCACTTGCAAAGCGATTTGCTGCGAGGCGCTAAGTTTGCCAATGTACTGAAAGAAGACAAATTTTTAGGACCACTGCGACAGCGTTTCTTTATCCCAGGTGGTACTTGTTATTTTGATTTACCGCAACTGCAATTTTGGTACACGCAAGATCTGACCATTCGCCGAGCGCAAGCGGCAGAATGGTTAGGCCATTTGCATCTGGTCGAAAAAGCCATTAATTTCATTCTGACATTTATCCGCGCTCGCGGCCAATTCCAGCCGATGGTTGCAGAAAATGGCTTCTTCCAAAGTAACACCGACCAATTTGAACTGCTGCGTTTAAAATACCCGCTCGAATACGGCAGTTACCCCACCGTCAGTGGCAATAAATACCGCTATGCCATCCGGTTCATGCAACTTTGTGATGCCCAAGGCCGTGCCGCGACCTCTGCTAAAAGTATCCAATTTGAGCTCGCTTGCTGCTAACTGAGCAACGCAATAGGGTTTAGACCCACAATTTCGAGTTCACCAAATAACCACTCATATGCTGATCCACATCCCAGTTATTGCTGCATGAGTGCAACTTCCGTACTGATCAGGCTTCAAGTTTTGCACTTTAGCAAGCCAGTACGACTCTGTGATATACTGCGGGCTTATTGGAGATAAAAGAGTTATTGCATGTCAGAACTTCGTGTGAAATGTCCTACCTGTCAAGAAACTGTGATTTGGTCCCCTGCGGCGCAATTTCGGCCTTTTTGCAGTGAGCGCTGCCGTTTAATTGATTTGGGTGCATGGGCAGATGAAAGCCACCGGATCGCGGATAAACAGCCGTTAGAAGCGGGTCTTGGCGATGTCGATTTGCTCGCCCTAGAAGACGAGCTGATGCAGCAAGACAATGAGTTTTTTAAGTAAACGAAACTGTAGTTTACTTAGCTCTTGTTGGCGTGCTGCTTATTCTATTGCTGTTTTGTTCTATTGTTGTTTGCTCACTTCACAACAAATAATGCGGTTGCACTAGCGCCAACAGGCAAAGCTAAAATAGTTTTGCCACGGCTGCCAATATGGGGGCATTCGCATCCGGGAATTGATAATTCACGAGGTCAGCTGGGGCAACCCACGCCACTTCCTGCCCTTCCAATCCCTCACCCGCACCGATAGATTCACTCACTACCCAAACATCCAAGCATACCCGTTTTTCTGGGTAATCATATTCGAGTTGCAGCAGCGGATGGGCAGCAACCACAGACAAACCCACTTCTTCCTGTAATTCTCGATTCAGGGCTTCAAGTACGGTTTCACCAGCTTCAACTTTGCCACCAGGAAACTCCCATCGACCGCCTTGATGCAGCTGTTCGGGTCTTTTACTGATAAAAATACGTTGGTCTCGAATGATTACGCCAACGGCGACATGGACGGTTTTCATTGCTATTGCTCGCTTTTAAATGGAAAAATAGGTTTAAACATAAGTCGAAATATCATTTGCACATAGAGCTTGAAAACATAGTTCAAAAGCAAATTTCAAATAACGTATTTCAAATAACATATTTCAACTAGCATTCTGCAAAAACAGAACTCGAAAAAAAACCGGAGATAAACTCCGGCTTTTTCAAAATGCCTGACAAATTAACTTAATTTACCATGACATTGTTTGTATTTTTTGCCTGAACCACAAGGGCAAGGATCATTACGACCCACTTTTTCTGAATCGCGGAATACTGGCATTGGCGGTAAATCCGACACATCGCCGCCCACTTGCTCGGCTTCTTCATGTTGGAACTGCATTGGCACTTGATCTGCTTTACGGCGCTGTTCTTCAACCGCTTCCACATCTTCTGGCGCACGGATTTGCACACGGCTTAACACGCCAATCACATCCAGTTTTAACTGATCCAGCATAGTCGAGAACAATTCGAAGGCTTCCCGTTTGTACTCTTGTTTCGGGTTCTTCTGCGCATAACCCCGCAGGTTAATGCCTTGACGTAAATGGTCCATCGCCGCCAAATGCTCTTTCCAATGCGTATCGAGGCTTTGTAACATCACAGCTTTTTCAAATTGACGCAGCACTGGTGCGCCAACCATTTCCTCTTTCAGCTGATAGGTTTTGGCAATAACCTCTTGAATGCGTTCACGTAATTGTTCTTCAAATAATTTTTTATCTTCTGCTAGCCATTTCGCAATTGGCATATCAATGGCAAAATCCGCGCGTAAACGAGCTTCTAAGCCTGGAATATCCCACATTTCATCTAAAGATTGTGGCGGGATGTACTGGCTAATCACCGACTCCACGACGTCTTGGCGAATGGCATTGATAGTTTCTGAAATATCAGCCACTGCTAGTAATTCATTGCGCTGCTCATAAACCACTTTACGTTGGTCATTGGCGACATCGTCAAATTCCAACAACTGTTTGCGAATATCAAAGTTCCGCGCTTCGACTTTGCGCTGTGCATTTTCAATCGCACGGTTTACCAGCGGATGTTCGATCGATTCGCCTTTTTCCATGCCAAGTTTACGCATCATGCCGGCCATACGGTCAGAAGCGAAAATACGCATTAATGCATCATCCAAAGCTAAATAGAAGCGGCTTGAACCAGCATCACCTTGACGCCCCGCACGACCCCGTAGCTGGTTATCGATACGACGGGATTCATGGCGTTCAGTACCGATAATGTGCAAACCACCTGCAGCGATGACCGCATCATGACGTTGTTGCCACTCTGCTTTTAATTTCGCAATTTGCTCTTCCGTTGGGTTCTGTAACTTAGCGACTTCACTCTGCCAGTTACCGCCTAACACGATGTCAGTACCGCGGCCCGCCATATTGGTGGCGATGGTCACTGCCCCCGGACGACCGGCATCCGCAATAATTTGCGCTTCGCTGGCGTGGAATTTCGCGTTTAATACCTGATGAGGGATCTTGGCTTTGTGTAACAGGCTAGATAAGTACTCAGAGCTCTCAATCGATGCGGTACCGACCAGAATTGGACGATTCAGCGCACGAGTTTCTTCAATATCTTGAATAATGGCTTGGTACTTTTCTTCTGCCGTTAAATAAACCTTGTCTGCCATATCCTTACGGATCATCGGTCTGTTGGTCGGCACAACAATAGTTTCTAAACCATAAATTTGTTGGAATTCAAAAGCTTCAGTATCTGCTGTACCGGTCATGCCCGCTAATTTTTCGTATAAGCGGAAATAGTTTTGGAAGGTGATCGAGGCTAAAGTTTGGTTCTCATTTTGAATACGGACACGCTCTTTGGCTTCGATGGCTTGGTGTAAGCCTTCAGACCAACGACGGCCTTCCATGGTGCGGCCAGTGTGCTCATCAACGATGATGATCTGATCGTCTTTCACCACATAGTCGACATCTTTTTTAAACAAGTTGTGCGCACGGAGTGCAGCATAAACATGGTGGAGCAGCGTAATGTTACTGGCAGAATACAATGAATCGCCTTCCGCCATTAACTGACGTTCAATCAGAATTTCTTCAACCCGGATTTGGCCACGCTCAGTTAAATAAATTTGTTTGGCTTTTTCGTCAATCGTGAAATGGCCATCGCCCATTTCGCCTTCTTCGTCTTCTTTCTCTTGCCGCTGAAGCATCGGCACGACTTGGTCAATTTGGCGATAGAGTTCTGAACTATCTTCGGCTTGGCCTGAAATAATCAATGGTGTGCGCGCTTCGTCGATTAAAATGGAGTCCACTTCGTCGATAATTGCGAAGGCTAAATCACGTTGTACCCGCTCTGGCATGCTAAACGCCATATTGTCACGCAGGTAATCAAAACCAAATTCATTGTTGGTACCATAGGTAATGTCGGCTTGATAGGCTTTTTGCTTATCAAAATGATTCATGCCTGGCACGTTCACGCCTACGGTTAAACCTAAAAAGCTGAATAACGGCTCGTTGGTTGCCGCATCGCGTTTGGCCAAGTAATCGTTGACAGTAATGACATGTACCGATTTGCCACTCAAGGCATTGAGATAGGCTGCTAAGGTAGCGGTCAGTGTTTTCCCTTCACCAGTGCGCATCTCGGAAATTTTACCTTGATGTAAAACCATACCGCCAATTAACTGCACATCGAAGTGGCGCATGTTAAATACCCGGCGGCTTGCTTCCCTTACCGTTGCAAAAGCTTCAGGTAACAAATCATCCAAAGAACTACCAGCGGCAATTCGTTGTTTAAATTCAGCGGTTTTTTGTTGAAGTTGTTCATCCGTGAGGGCGACATACTGAGATTCCAACCCGTTGATCAGGTCAACCGTCTTTTTTAATTTTTTCAGGTAACGGTCGTTCCGACTACCAATGAGTTTGGTAAAAAGCTTTCCTAACATTATCCTACTACCACTTTATTGTTGAGACTGGCTCGCAGTCTTGGCTGTGCCATTAAATTTATTTGGTCGATTATTCACAAAACTTATCGGATCGACTTGTTGACCATTCTTCAATACTTCGTAATGAACATGCGGGCCAGTCGAACGCCCTGAATTTCCCACGGTAGCAATTTGTTGGCCTTTGTTGACCATTTGTCCAACTTCAACATCAATTCGGTGAGAGTGACCATATCTGGTGCGATAGCCGCCAGGATGCTCAATTTCCACCATGTCACCATAACCTGACTTCGGCCCTGCCCAGGTCACAATACCACCGGCAGTGGCGTAGACCGGATCACCAATATCGCCAGCGAAGTCGAGCCCTAAGTGCTCAGTCAGAGTGCCGTTAAATGGATCTGTCCGAACACCAAAGGTCGATGAAATATAACCACTGGTGACAGGTCGGCCGGAAAGCTCACTATTCATACCGATATTGTGATTCAGCTCAAGACTTTCAAGTAGGCTGAACCGAGTTTGTTCAAATTGCAGACTTTGTTCTAAATCTGTCATTTGGATCAGCATCTTGTTCAGATCACCCAGCGCCAACTCGGTCGAACTTTGCACCGGACCACCAATAGGCGGTAACTCAGCAAAGTTAAACTCATCTTGCGAAAGGTTGGCTGCGTCAATCAGCCGATCACTCACCATATTGAGCCGATTGACTTGCGCTTGCAAAGAAGCCACTTTGGCAGTTAACGCCGAAATTTGATGTTCAGTTTTTTGCCGAATCG
>CAZIPG010000156.1:2304-7083 GCA_964540955.1 uncultured Rheinheimera sp. | reverse complement strand
GGCAAAATAAAATATCTAAATGACAAAAAAATGAAGATGAAATGAACAAATTGCGCTACTTTTGCGCTGTTTTGGTTTAACCTTTGAACAAAGGTGATAAAAAACAACCAATTACAGATTTGAATTCAGGTAAGAAAAAAGCCCCAGAGTGGGGCTTTTGCGGGATACTTTTTAACCGCAAGGCTTGCGGTGATGACCTCAGACCTTAGCCTTGCAATTGTTTTTGAAATAAACCGATCAAGGCTGTCGTTGATGCATCAAATGGATGCTGCTGTTGGCCCGACAATACTTGATAAATTGGGGTTGATAACTGCTTACCCAATTCGACGCCCCACTGATCAAACGAGTTGATATCCCAAAGCACACCTTGCACAAACACTTTATGCTCATACAGTGCAATTAATGCCCCCAAATAAAACGGCGACAATTCTGGCAACAGTAAGGTGTTGCTGGGTTTATTGCCCGGCGACACTTTGTGGGGTGCTAATAACGCCGCTTGTTCGGCTGATGCCCCAGTTGCCAATACTTCTGCAGTGGCTTCGGCCAAAGTTTTGCCTTGCATCAGCGCCTGAGTTTGGGCAAAACAGTGGGCTGCCAAGCGTAAGTGATGATCGGTTAAATCATGTGCGGGTTTGATTGGCAGAATAAAATCAGCAGGCACAGCTAAAGCGCTTTGATGTAACAACTGGTGGTATGCATGTTGACCGTTAGTGCCGGCATCGCCCCAAATCACTGGCGCTGTAGCCATTGCTAAAGCTTCACCCGCGATATTGACACTCTTGCCGTTACTTTCCATATCCAGCTGTTGCACATATGAAGGCAGTAAACGCAAATAGTGGCTATAAGGCAGCAGTGCTTGGGCTTGGCAACCTAAGCCATTGATATACCAAACCCCTAACAAGGCTAAGATCACTGGCATATTTTGCGCAAGTGGTGCTTGTTGGAAGTGTTGGTCCATAGCATGGGCGCCTGCCAACAGTTGATTAAATTGCGACACACCGAGCATTAAACACAGTGGAAAACCAATGGCTGACCATAAAGAATATCGGCCACCGACCCAATCCCACATCGGCAGAATATTCTGGCTTTCGATACCAAATTCGGCGGCAGCTTTAATGTTGGAGGACGTCGCCCAAAAATGCCGAGCGATCGCTGCTTTGTCTGCGCCATTGTCGATAAACCACTGACGCACCGCCAATGCATTTTGTTTGGTTTCTTCAGTGCCAAAGGATTTTGAAGCAACAAACACTAAGGTGGTGGCTGGATCTAAAGGTTTCACCACATCGCTTACCACGGCACCGTCGATATTGCCGGCAAAATGGATTTTAACTGGGCTGATGTTATAAGGCGTGAGCGCTTCTGCCGCCATTTGTGGCCCCAACAATGAGCCGCCAATACCAATCCAAATTAAGTCGGTGATCACCTTTCCGGTGTAACCTAAGTAAGTTTGGTTATTCAGTTGGTTGACCAAATCGTGCATCTGCGCATGGCACTCGGCGATTTCAGCGCTGATATCTTGGCCATCGAGTTGTAACTGGCTGTTCGCAGGGGCACGCAAAGCGGTATGCCAGACACTGCGGTTTTCAGAAGTATTGATTTTGTCCCCGGCGAACATTTGCGCACGTTTTTCAATCAGTGGGCTTTGTTCTGCGAGTTCTAACAGATTTTGCCAAATGGCATCGGTGATCAAGTTTTTCGAATAATCCAGTTGGATCCCGCAGGCGTTTAAGCTAAACCGACTGGCTCGGGCTGGATCTTTCGCAAATTCTTCACGAAGGCTAAGTGCTTGCTTTGCTTGGGCTTGCAAGGCTTGCCAAACTGCTGACGACATAATCGACTCCTGATTAAGTGGCGGCGTTATTGCAACGCCGCGCTGATCGTTTGTTCCAATTTTCTCTGATCAATTGCAAATTTACGGATCCCTTCGGCCAATTTTTCCGTGGCCATTGCATCTTCATTCAATGCAAAGCGGAATTCAGCTTCAGAAATTTCGGCAGGGGCAGCTTGGCGTGCGCCATCATCGCGTAAATGCACCACCAATTCGCCTTGTTGCTGGCTTAACTCGTCTAATAACGCTGGGCTAATGGTCAGGCGATCACAACCTGCAAGGGCTAAAACTTCGCCGATATTGCGGAAACTTGCACCCATCACAATGGTTTTATGGCCATATTGTTTGAAATAGCGATAAATTTCGCGTACCGATAACACCCCAGGATCGGTTTCGGCAGTATAAGTTTGGCCTGTGCTCGCTTTGTACCAATCTAAAATACGGCCAACAAAAGGTGAAATTAAAAACACGCCTGCTTCAGCACAAGCGCGCGCTTGGCACATGTGGAACAACAAGGTCAGGTTGGTTTGAATGCCGGCTTTTTCTAATTCGCGTGCTGCCTGGATGCCTTCCCAAGTTGAAGCGATTTTAATCAGAATGCGATCGGTGCCGATGCCATTTTCTTGATAAAGCGCGACTAATTGTTGTGCCTTGGCGATGGTGGCTTGGGTATTAAAACTTAAGCGAGCATCCACTTCGGTTGAAACACGACCTGGCACTAATTTGCTGATCGCAGTTCCGACATCAACCGCAAATTTATCGGAAGCGAGGCTTAATTGAGTTTGCGCATCATTGCTGCGTGCTTTGGCATAGGCCGCCGCGTTGGCTAACAAGGGTTTGGCAAATTCTAGTTGGCTGGCATTCAGTAGCAGAGATGGGTTGGTGGTCGCATCAACCGGACGGAACTGTTCGATAGCATTCAGATCGCCGCTATCGACTACCACTGTGGTTACTGCTTTCAGTTGATCTAATAAGTTACTCATATTGTTTAATTACCATTATTTAAGGCGAAACATGCATGAATTCTGCTTGAAAGCGAAAAACTGTAGGAATATTACAACAGTTTTTGGGGTTGGTCACAGAAATTCAACTTAGTTATTGCTCATTTTTTATCATATTACTATAGTGCTTTTTAGCCGATTGTTTCGGTGTGATGCTTTTCTGTAACATTCGTAGTCCTATGTCACTAAAGGTTGTAAGCGTTGACACCAAAATTTTACAAAACCAAAAAAGTCCTGATAGTCGATGACTGCGATCCCGTGCGCGCGTCCATCAAAGGGATGCTACAGAAAATAGGTTTCGAACATATTTCATCGGTGACGGATGCCAACGCTGCAATCGCCAATTGCACCGAAATTCAATACGACTTTATTCTGTCTGATTTTAATTTAGGCGATGGAAAAGACGGCTATCAGCTATTTGAGGCGCTGAAGCACCTGAATTTACTCAAACCCGGCGCATGTTTTGTGATTATCAGCGCCGAAAGCCAACGCCAAATCGTGCATGGTGTTGTCGAGTTGCAGCCAGACAGTTACTTGCTCAAACCGTTTTCGTTTATTCAATTAGAAAAGCGCTTAATGCGAGCGTTTCAAATTAAACATGCGCTGGGTCGTGTGTATCACGAAATTTACCAACAGCAATTCATCGAAGCGGCCAATTCTTGCGACGTCATCATTAAATCAGATCCTGATTTTGCCATTTATGCGCTGAGGCTGAAAGGGGAATTGCTGCTACAAATCGAACATTTTCAAGCCGCTGAGCAACTTTATCTGCAAATTCTAACTCGTCGTGACTATGCGTGGGCCAAATTAGGCTTGGCAATCGCGCGGTTCTGCCAACAGCGGTGGCTCGAAGCTGAGTTTGAATTGCGTGAACTTAGCAAACTTGATGAAACTCGCGTCGAGGCTTTGGACTGGCTGGCGCGTTTGTTTATCAAACGGCAGTTATTAAAAGATGGCTACGACACGTTGGCGGAAGTGACCAAACTTTCACCGAAAAATTATCAGCGGCAAAAGGCCTTGGCGAACCTCGCGGTGCTTAATGGCTTAAAAGAAGATGCGGTCAAAATTTATGCCCGATTGCAACAAGCGGCGCGCTATTCCATTTACGACACGCCAGACAACTTCTTAAACTATGCGCGGGCCATTTTAGAACATGCCAAAGATGTCAATTTGCTTGAACTGAATCGGCTGATGAAAAAGGTTGATGAGATATTGGGGAATATCGGCAAACGATTTGCGCTGGAATCATACATCCACGAAGAAATGGTGGTCCGTGCACGCATGTGTATCTTGCGCGGTAATATTGATGAAGCCCGGGAGTTTTTGCAAAAAAGTGATGTGGCTGAGGCTGGCCGTTCATTATCGCCAGAAGCCTGTTTAGATAAAGCGAAAGCCTTTTTTGAAGCTGGCAATTTATCGCGCAGTGATGAGTACATGGCGCAGCTGGACGATTTAACAGTGCAAGATGATTTGCTTGCCAATACTTTAAATGTATTAATTCAGCACGAACATAAAGCCCACGATAATCTTCGGGAAGAAATTAAAACGCTGAATAATGATGGGTTAGACGCCTACCAAAATGGCTACTATGGCCGTGCTTTAGAATTCTTCAATAAAGCCTTTGATTACATGCCGTACAACCCAAGCTTAGCGCTGAACTTGCTGCAAACCATCAGTAAAATTGGTGGGGTGAATAAAGATACCGCACGCTTGGCGCGACGCTGTGTGGTGATTTTGGAGCAGAGTGAGCTCAATGAAGGCAACACCAAGCGCTTTAATGCGGTGATGAAAGAGTTGAGTGCTTTGTTGCAATTGGCTTAATTGGGTTCTGTATCGATATGGTTCATCTGTGTTGTTGTGCTTGATGCCTGTGATGGGTTGATTGGTTGGTGGAAACCTCAGTTCTCACCAATTCAGCGCTCACCAATTCAACGCTCACCAATTCAGTGC
>CAZIPG010000156.1:0-2204 GCA_964540955.1 uncultured Rheinheimera sp. | reverse complement strand
GCTCACCAATTCAGTGCGCGCTATTTGCTTTCTCAAGCGCTGAATGTTCACCATTTAATTTCGGCAGCTGGCTGGGCTCGTTGGTTTGCTCGCGTTGGTTTGCTCTCTTTGCTTTGCTCGCTTTTGTGGACAGGCTTTTGGTATAGTCGCCACCGAAATTTGTTCTGTAGTTGGATGTGCTTGTTATGCTGATGGTCATTTCCCCCGCCAAAGATTTAGATTTTCAAACCGCTGCACCCGTGACTGAATGGACTCAACCCGATTTTGTGGCGGATGCCAGCCAGTTGGTTGAGGTGTGTCGCCAGTTAACACCAGCGGATTTAAGTTCACTGATGCATATCAGCGATAAATTGGCTGGCCTGAATGTCGCACGTTTTGCCAGCTGGCAATATCCATTTCCTGCCAATGAAGCCAAACAGGCCTTATTTGCCTTCGCGGGTGATGTCTATCAGGGTTTGCAAGCCAATAGCCTTAGCAGTCAGCAAATTGACTACGCTCAGCAGCATTTACGCATTTTAAGCGGGCTTTATGGTCTGTTGCGTCCACTTGATTTGATGTTGGCGTACCGTTTAGAGATGGGAACCTCGCTGCAAAATCCGCGCGGCAGTAATTTGTATCAGTTCTGGGGCAGCCAAATTAGCGAAAAGCTTAATCAGCAGCTGGCCGCAGTGGATGCGCCATTTTTATTGAACTTAGCTTCGCAAGAATACTTTAAAGCCGTACAGCCCAAGTTGTTAAAACGGCCTGTGGTGGATGTGCAATTTAAAGATGAAAAGAATGGCACTTATAAAGTGATTAGTTTTTTTGCAAAAAAAGCGCGGGGCATGATGGCAAGATACGTCATCACCAATGAAATCAAGACATTGGATGGTTTGCGCGCCTTTGATATCGATGGGTATCGCTATGCGCCTGAGCAATCCTCGCCCCAGAGTCTAGTGTTCACAAGGCCAGAGCAACGCGAGTAAAGGATGTTGCACTGGTGAGCCATGTAACAGCCAGTGCCGTTTTTGCTGTGGCTTTGCGATGTACTTTTGCGCGGGCGATGCGTTTTCACCCTTGTGAAAATTGAGATGTGTGCAGGTGAACTGCATTCTTTCGGTGTTCTTGCTGTATTTTTGCTGTGTTTTTGCTATGTGTTGCTGTGTTTTTGCCGAGGATTTTTCTCTGAAGCTTTGCTAAAATAGCCGTCCGTTATTTAGAGAGTATTCGCGATGAAATTTCCTGGCCGGCGCAAACTGAAACACTATTTCCCTGTCTCGCAACCGAAGTTGCAACTCCCCAGTTTTGAAGTACGGCCAGAGCTCGATACCTATGTCGTTGGACTTGATCAGACCATCGTCGATGTGATTGCGAATGTCAGTGACGAATTCTTAATCAAGTATGGCATCGGCAAAGGGTTATCCAATTTAGTTCCACATGCGCTGGCCGATCAGATCTATCAAGAGTTAGTGCAAAGTGCGGCTATTTCTGACCATTTTGCGGGCGGCACTATCGGCAATACTATCCACAATTACTCCGTGCTGGCCGATGATAAGTCGGTCTTATTGGGCGTGATGTCGGCCAATATTCAATTGGGTTCTCCGGCTTATCATTATTTGTGCCACACCAGTAGCAAAGTCGATATGAATCACTTGCAAGGCGTCGCTGGCGATATCGGTCGCGGCATCACTATGATTACGCCTGATGGCGAACGCACCTTCGTGATTGATCCCGGAGCCATGGACGCCTTAACGCCAGAATATATTCCGGAAGATATTATTGCTAAAGCTGCTGCCGTGGTGGTCAGTGCCTATCCGCTGCGCGCGAATGGTCAACCGATCCAGCAAGCGATGGAGCGATTACTGCAACTGGCCAAACGCCATGCGGTGCCGGTTGTTATGAGCTTGGGCACTAAACACTTAGTGGCTGAACATCGAGAGCTGATTTTGGCGACGGTCGCAGAGTACGTCGATGTGCTGGCGATGAATGAATTAGAAGCAGAAGCACTCACTGGTTTGCGGGATCCTTTGTTAGCGGCTGAGGCTGCGCTGGAGCTGACCGATATGGTGTTGGTGACGGCAGGGCCCGAAGGCTTGTATTTATGTGGTTACACCGATGCCGCAGTGACGCGGGAAACCACAAACCCTATCAAATCAGGGGCTTTACCAGACTATAACCAGTTTGAATTTAGTCGGCCAATGCAGAAAAAAGCCTGTAGCAATCCA
>CAZIPG010000155.1:0-7093 GCA_964540955.1 uncultured Rheinheimera sp. | reverse complement strand
CCAAGCCATAACACAGCGGTTAGATTCACGAGCACGTACACCGCAAGCCAGAACAAGGCGAGGGTCGTACGAACTCGATTGTCAAAGCGTTGTTGTAAAAATTGCGGCATGGTGTAAATCTTGCGTTTGAGGAAAATGGGTAAAAAATACTTACCAACCAGCATTAATGTCAGCGCTGCCATCCATTCATAAGACGCGATGGCAAGACCTATCGCATAGCCCGAACCAGACATGCCAATAATTTGTTCGGCGGAAATATTGGCAGCAATCAGTGATGCGCCGATAGCCCACCATGGGAGGGTATTACCGGCTAAGAAGTATTCATTGGTGTTTTTTTGTTGTCCTGCTTCTTCGCGTGATACCCAATAAGCGATGCCAAGCAGTCCTAGCATATAAATGACACAAATGGTCAAATCTAAAGTTGATAAAGTCATATCTGCCCTGTCGTTGTTGGCGTTCTTCATGGCCTAAGCATCAATCTGAACGGCTGTTTTTTTCTGTGTTACTTCGTTGCTTTACATACATTGTTTGAGAAAAATGGTCTCTTAGTTAGCAATAAGCTGCCTTGGGTCCTTTGGCATTTAAGGCGCCGCAACTTGCCAACCATCTAAAAAAATCGATAAATAATTTGTTGCTGGTAAAGCTCACCGGCTTGCAAAAATGCCTGTGGAAAGCCGGGCCAATTCGGCGCATCCGGCCAGTTTTGCGCTTCTAAACAGATCCCTTGATAGGGTTTAAATGGCCCATGCAAATAGCTGCCAAGATAGGCTTGTAAACCCGGTTGAGTGCTATGCACTTCCAGCCTACGCTCGCCGCAGCGCAGCATTGCTACTTGTTGCAAGCCATTCCCTGCCAATGTGCTATGGGTTGATGTGACGCGCCGCTCGGTACCTGCTGGTTGAGTAACAAAGCAGTGATCGAGCCCATGAGGAAGTGTCGCCGATTTTTCAAAGGTCGGTCCGAGTTGCTGTGGTCTGCGAAAATCCAATCCCAGCGCCTCTACAGTAACGGGCTCGCCTGTGGGGATGCCTGCTAAATCAACTGGCACCAAGCTGTCGGCAAAAATTTGGAGTTCATGGTCATGCAGTTGTTGGCCATCGCCGAGATTGAAATAACAATGGTTGGTTAAATTGACCACAGTTTCGCCATCGGCAATGGCATGAAAGCTAATTTGCACATCGTTGTGCGCTAGTTGAATGGTCTGCCAAACTTGCAGTCGATGAGGGAAGCCTTGGTCGCCATCTGCACTGTCTAAATACAAGACGACGCGCTCGCGACTTTGGCTCAGCAGTTGCCATGTTTGTTGCTGGAAACCGCATGGGCCACCATGCAGAGTATGCAGACCTTGATTCGCGGCGAGCAAAATTGTGTTGCCACTGCTGGTTTGGAATTTCGCATTGGCAATTCGATTGGCATAACGCCCAACAGTAGCGCCCATATAGAACGGGTCTAGTTGCCACTCTGCTGGGGTTGCATAGCCTAAAGTCATTGGCTGACCTTGCCATTCAATACTCGTAATTGTTGCACCATAACAAATTAACTGGACGGTTAATCCAGCGCTATTGTTTAGGCAAATTGGCTGAAATGGTTCGACTTGCTTATTCTCGGTGCTCTGAGATGTTAAAGGGGGCGAAGCTTCTGCAAACTGATGTGTAAATCCTAGTGGCAACGCTGAGCGCATCGAGATCACTCCACTGCCAGTTCTAGAACATGTGCACCTTGGCTGGCGGTACACACAAACATGGTTGCAGTGAGGCCGGAAAAGTCTGCGTACGTTGCATTCACTCGACTCATGACGGCAGGGACTAATTCGGCAGGTAACAACGCCACCACACAACCGCCAAAACCACCACCTGTCATTCTGACCCCGCCTTGTTTGCCGAGGACAGCGCTGACTTCAGTGACTAAAAAATCAATGGCTGGCACCGTGATTGCAAAGTCATCTCGCATCGAAGCATGCGATGCCGCCATTAATTCGCTTAATGTAGCAATGTCACCTGTGCTCAGTGCTTGGGCGGCTGCAAGAGTTCTAGCATTTTCGCTAATGACATGACGTGCTCGTTGATAAATAATCGGCTCAAGTTGGTCTTTGGCCTGTTCGAGCATCTCGATGCTGACATCACGCAGTGCAGCGACGCCAAAGAAACGGGCTGCTTGCTCACATTGCTGGCGACGTTCGTTGTAAGCACTGTCAACCAAACCGCGTTTTACGTTGGAATTGATAATCAAAACCGCAAGGTTAGCCGGCATCGACACTGCGGTAAATTCCAAGCTGCGGCAGTCTAATAACATCGCATGACCGACTTGACCGGCCGCACTGACCAGTTGGTCCATGATGCCACATTGACATCCAGCAAACTGATGTTCTGCTTGTTGGCCATTACGAGCATTTTCGGCCGGAGCCAGCGGTTGCCCGGCAAGAGAACTCAGACCCAGTCCTAACACCATTTCTAAAGAAGCTGATGAGCTGAGGCCAGCGCCTTGCGGCACATCGCCTGAAATCACCAGATCACAGCCTGGCAAGGTCAATCCTTTCGCCATTAAGCCCGCGACAACGCCGCGAACGTAATTTGCCCAGCGTGGCGTCGCTACCGGGGAGATAGCTTGACTGAGATCGATTTGATGGCGTTCATGATAATCGGCGGCATAAATATCGATGATGCGAGAGGGGGTTAGTTTGGATGCCAGCACCGTTGAAAATTGAATAGCACAGGGCAACACAAAACCGTCGTTATAATCTGTATGTTCACCAATCAAATTGACCCGGCCCGGTGCGCGGAATAGGTGTGTTGGCGCGCTGTTAAACTGTTGCTGGAAATGCTGTTGCACCGAATGAATTAACGACATGATACAGGGCTCTCTTCCTTAGGCGTTTGGACAAAAGATTTGTAATGGACAGGCGATAGTTCGCGTAACCTTTGTGCTGCTTGCTCTGGCGTCATATCGCGTTGTGTTTCTGCCAACATTTCGTAGCCCACCATAAATTTTTTTACATGGGCCGAACGCAGCAGAGGCGGATAAAAATGTGCATGTAACAACCAATGTTGTTGATTTTCGGGGTGCTTATCCTCTGGTAAATGATAGGGCGCAGCATGCCATCCCATCGAATACGGGAAAGAACATTGGAATAAATTGTCATAACGACTGGTCAGTGACTGTAAAATTTGTGCAAGGCTATGTTGTTGTGCTGACGTTAATTGCTCTAAACGTTGCACCGACATTTTTGGCAATACCAAAGTTTCAAATGGCCAACTGGCCCAATAAGGCACGACGACGGCCCAATCTTGATTTTCATCGACCAGTCGTTGTCTATCTTGCAATTCAAGCGTCAGGTAGCTTTGCAGCAATGGCTGTTGATGCTGTTGGAAGTACTCACGTTGTTGTAAGTCTTCGCGCGCAGGCAAGGTCGGGATGCCGCGGCTGGCCCAGATCTGGCCATGAGGATGTGGATTTGAGCAGCCATTAATCGCCCCTTTATTCTCAAATACTTGCACCCAACGATGTTGTTGTCCCAATTCCCGATATTGTTCGGTCCATAATTGAATCACTTGCACAATGGCCGCTAAGTCGAGCTCAGGCAGCGTTTTGCTGTGATCAGGGGAGTAGCAAATGACCCGACTTAAGCCTTGTTCGGCTTGTAAGACGAGCAGGTCAGCCACATTTTGCTGAAAGGCTGGGGTTTGCTCATTGAGCGCGGCAAAATCGTTTTTAAAGACAAAAGGGCCTTGATAGGTGGGGTTTTGCTCACCGCTGATCCGATGATTGCCGGGGCAGAGATAACAGGTCTCATCATAAGCGGGTAACTGTTGTTCATCGCTTGTTTCAAGCTGGCCCTGCCAAGGTCGCTTGGCGCGATGAGGTGAAACCAATACCCAATCCCCTGTTAAGACATTTAGGCGACGATGTGGGTGTTCTGTGGGTTGAAATTGCGAGTTCATCACATCTCCTTAGGGAATGTAGAAAGAGAAGATTGCTGGTGCAAGCTCTGAGAGTTTGAGTAGCCCTCGGGGTTGCGCTGTTGCCAACGCCAAGAGTCTGCTACCATGTCTATTAAGGTGTAATTCGCTTGCCAGCCAAGCTGGTCGCGCGCGCGACTTGCATCGGCGTAACAGCTAGCCACATCGCCTTGGCGTCGTTGACACATTTTTAATGGGATAGGGTGGCCACTGACAGCGCGAAACGCCTCGACCATAGCGAGCACGGAAACGCCAGTGCCTGTGCCCAAATTAAAGATGTGGCAACCGGGTTTATTGGCAAGTTGTAAAGCCAATCGATGGCCTTCGGCCAAATCTTCCACATGGATATAATCTCTGACGCCTGTGCCATCAGGGGTTGGGTAATCATCACCAAACACCGACAATTCTTGTCGACGGCCAATCGCAACTTGACTGATAAATGGCATCAAGTTATTCGGGACTCCACGGGGATCTTCACCGATAAGGCCAGAAGGGTGAGCCCCGACTGGATTGAAATAACGTAAACAAACTGCGCTAAAACTGGCATCAGCTTGGCAATGGTCTGCAAGCATTTGTTCAACCATCCATTTCGTGCGGCCATAAACACTTTGTGGTGCTGTTGCTGATTGCTCTGTCAGTGGCAGTTCGGTCGGGTCGCCATAAACAGTAGCGGAAGAGCTGAAAATCAGATTTTTTACTGAGAATTCTTGCATCACTTGCAACAGCTGTAAGCTGCCAGCCACATTTTCCCGATAATATTTCAACGGGTACTGGGCGGATTCGCCTACGGCTTTTAAGCCAGCAAAATGGATCACGGCATCAAATTGATGGGTCGCAAAAATCGCCGACAAGGCGGCATAATTGCCAATATCCGCTTGATAAAAATGTGGCGTTTGCCCGCTCAGCTCGGCAATCCGTGCCAGTACGGCACTGTTGCTGTTGACTAAATTATCCAGCAGTACTAACTGATGACCTGCAGCCAGTAGTTTAACCACGGTGTGAGATGCGATATAGCCGGTGCCTCCGGTCACTAAGATCTTCATGCGAATTACTTCCCTTGAGTTGAGTTGGTGGGCGCGAGTTCAATGACCAGTCGATCGTGAATTAAGCCCTCAGCATTAACTTGAATATTGGCGCCTTGGATGACTTCGACTAGCATCGCGGCGATCCCTCGTTCCGTTTTAACAATCGGTTCTGGATTCAACTGCCGTAAGCCGTTAGCAGGCTTATCGAGGGTAAATTGCACCGGTAAATGTTGCACAGGCACCAGATTGCCTGCTTTATCCAAAACTTCGGCATATACGAAAACCTGATCGTAGGCTTGAATAGTGGTTGCTAATGGCTCAAGTCGAAGTCTGAGTTTATAAGGCTTACCCGGGGTAGTGACTTGATGCGTTGCCACCAAATTGCCCTCAATAAATGCTTTTGCTGTCAGAGTGCCGGCGACAAACTTATCCAAATGAAAAGTAAATGGAGGATGCTTGAGTTTATCGCTCATGCTGTTTTGGTCAGCAGATTGGCGGGCGATTAATTGCTGGTTGAGCCATAACTCTACTTGGTCAGCGTTACTAAACACACGCACTTGTTTGGCTGAATCAGCGGTCCAATCACTGGCAATAAACACCATGGGGCCCGATGGATACGCTGGATTTTTTGCTGAAGCCGGGCGTTGACTTTGGAAGAAGTAATAGCTGTATTTCGGCAGTCGGTTGATGCTCATTAAGCCAGAGGCTTCTAAATCTTCGGCATAACCGCGGTTGTAATCAAACATCACCCAATAGCCGTCGGCAAAGGCGGGAGTTTTGAAGTTATCATTGTGTGCTTCTTGCAAGTTAAGCGCTTGCTGAAGCAAGCCTTTTTCGCCAGCTGATAATAATTGTCGCGACGTGCGTTCGGCCGGTTTTAACTGCTGCCAATGATGTTGGGCAAAGCCAGCATCTTGGGCGTAATATTCCCAATCGCCATATTCAGACACTAAATAAGGTTGAGTAGGCGGCGTGTAATGCTGTAACCGATGTTGCCGCGCTTGCAGATAAATATCATACCCTGCTGTCCAACCGGCGGAATGAGTCGCTGGAGCTAAACGTTTCACCGTTTGATGTAATTGCGCAATGAAAGGCTCCGGCATCGGCGTTTCGTTGAGTGAACATTCGTAGGCCAGAATACTGGGGCGATGACGGCTGCGTCTGATCATGTCTTCACAACTTTGCAGCACATAACTGGCGAAGGCTGGATCTGCACTGTAATACTGCCAACCGGGGATTGCGTCGAGCAGTAACAAGCCAAGTTCATCGGCTGCATCCATAAATGCTTCTGACTGGGGATAATGCGATAAACGAACGTAATCAAATCCAGCGCCTTTGATGCGGACTGCGTCGCGATAATCGGCTTGGGGTGAGGAGGCATAACCAACATGGGGGAATTCCTGATGGCGGTTGATGCCACGTAAATGGGTAATTTCGCCATTCAGTACCAGTTGGTGCTGTTCATTAAATGCAATGGTTCTTAAACCAATTCTTTTACTTTGCTGTTCTAAAACTTGCTGATTTTGCCAAACTGTGGTTTGCAACCGATATAACTTTGGCTGTGCAGGGCTCCAGAGTGCAGGTGAAGTAACAATTAGTTGTTGAGATATAGCTTGTTGTTGCTTGGCTGCGAGTTGCACTTTGGCGCGGCTTTGAGCAACCAGTCTTAGGCCATCAAATAGTTTTAACTCAACCTCTGCAGGTTGCCCTTGCTTACTTGCATTGTGCAGGCCTGTTTTCACCGCAATCGTGGCTTGTTTGCTATCCAGTTGCGGGTAGCTGATTTCAGTGGCGCTGATTTGTCGCTCGGTCTGCATGGGCGCCGCGCCTTGGTAGGATGATTGTACATTCAGCTGATCATTGCCTAAATGTAATGGTGCTCGACGTTGCAGGATGACTTCCCGATATAAGCCACCATAAAAATTAAAATCCAGCTGGGCTAAGGGTTTAGGACCAGTAATTGCGTGATCGCGATTGTCCAGTCGCACCATCAGTTCGTTGTCGCCTGATTTCGCAAATGCGGTTAAATCTACGGTAAATGGTAAAAAACCACCGAGGTGATGGCGTAAATGTTGGCCATTTAAATACACATCGGCAATATTCATGGCGCCA
>CAZIPG010000154.1:0-7097 GCA_964540955.1 uncultured Rheinheimera sp. | reverse complement strand
GGAAAAATGCCATGGTCATCATGGCATTTTTTTTCAGCAGCAACTCATCATTCTTCTAATCTACCTTTGATCTAAACTGGGGCTCTGGCGGTATTGCATAGGGTTAGCTGAGATGAAGCGGCGTTAGCCAATCTTATGTCCCAGTCCACAGTTTTAAAGGTTTTCAAGATAGGTCACTATGGATTCTTTATCGCAAATTGCGTTAGGTGCGGCAGTCAGTGTCGCGGTATTTCGGCGGAAGCAGCCGATATGGCGCTCTGCTTTACTTGGGGCAGTGGTTGGAACTTTACCTGATTTAGACGTATTGCTCGCTTATGATGATCCCATCAGTGACATGACGTACCATCGCACTGAAACGCATTCGTTGTTTTATCTCACTTTAGTTTCGCCTGTGCTGGCTTGGTTTTATCAACGTTTAAGCAAAACACCGGATCTTTTTAACACCGCATGGTTGGCGATATGGTTAGTGCTCATCACCCATCCATTGCTGGATACGCTGACGATTTACGGCACTCAGTTGGGCCTTCCTTTTACGGATCATCCATTTGGCACAGGCAGTGTGTTTGTCATTGATTTGCTCTACACCTTGCCGTTACTCATCGGCACAGGGCTGGTGCTCGCTGGCCGTTCCCAGCGCTGGAATACCTTGGGGTTGTTTTTAAGCACTGGCTATTTGGTATTTGGCCTCTGGGCGCAGCAACAGGTTACCCAATTGGCGCGAGCGCAGTTACCTACGGCGGCAACGCCAGAGCAACTGTTGGTGACTGCGACCCCTTTTAATACCGTGTTATGGCGATTGTTAGTTATTGAAGAAGAGGCTTATTGGGAAGGGTATTACTCGCTGTTAGATGCAACGCCACACATTCGTTGGCAGTCTTACCCAAGGGGTGGGGCGCTATTAAAACAGTGGCAATCCCAACCCCAAGTGGCCCGACTTACCTGGTTTAGTCATGGGTTTGTCAGCATCAAACAACTAGATAATCAGCATCTGGTGTTGTCCGATTTACGCATGGGTATGGAGCCGGGGTATAGTTTTAGTTTTCTGATCCCACTGCCAAATTCGCTGGCTGTGGCTGACTTGAATGCAACCAGTCAAGTGCAAGCCTCCGCGATCACTCAGTTAGACATGCCAAGGGATACGCGGGCGTTCAGTTGGTTGTATCAGCGGATCCTCGCGCGCACTGAGCTAAGTTTGGTGGAATATTTAGCGCAAGCGGCCTCTAAAGCTTCGTTAAGCCCGGCAACTGCCGAGCCGAGCGGAAATTCGCAAACTGCTGAAAGTTCGAGCCAAACCATGCAATAAGATTGGACAAACTCCTGATTTTGCTTGGGGAATGCTTGCGAAAACTAGCAATTTTAGCGATGCTGGTCCCAATGAATATTCGGAGTTTCTCGCATGGATCGTCGTGCTTTTATTGCCTCAGGCATTGCAGTGGCCGCAATTGGCACCCTAGGTGTCAAAGCACAGCTGGCGCAGGCTGATTTACCTGCGTTACTGGCGCAGTTAACGCAATTTCAGGGGAAAACGTTAACTACACAAGGGGTATGGTCGGTTTCAGAAGTTTTTCAGCACTGTACCCTCAGTATTGTTGGCTCGATGCAGGGCTATCCAGAAGCCAAATCTGCGGTATTTCAAGCCACTGTCGGCCAAGCCGCCTTTCAGGTGTTTAAGGCCGCAGGGGCGATGAGGCATAATTTAAGCGAACATATTCCGGGTTTATCAACCCTCGATAAAACGCTCAGTACCGACGAAGCTCTTGCCGGTTTAATCGCTGCTTTAACGCAATTTAGTCAATATCAAGGGCCGCTGGCGCCCCATTTTGCCTATGGACAGCTGAGTCATGCTGATTATGCGTTGGCCCATCAGCTGCATATTCGCAATCATTTACAAGAGTTCCAGCTTAGCGTTTAAAAAAGATGTTCAATAATTGACGTTTAAAAGCAGATGCTTATCTTTTTGTTTTAACCGCGCTTCACTTTTGCTTTTTTGCTGAAAACGAGTGCCGCGGCGTTGGAGTGGATTGATGTTAGAAATTGATGCCCTCGTGGTTCGTAATTTCCTAATAGCACTGGCGATTGGGGCCTTGGTGGGAATTGAGCGCGAAAAACACAAAGCGACGGAGCACCCCAATAGTTTCGGCGGTGTTCGCACTTTTATTTTGTTAGCGCAAATTGGGGCTGTCAGTAGCTGGTTATCGTTACATCTGCAATCCCCTTGGATTTTTATCGTGGCATTGCTTGGGGTCATCAGCGCGGTGATGACCGCTTATGTCATTGAAAATCGACGAACACAAGCCTTAGGTTTAACCAGTCAAATCAGTGCCATTACGGTGTGTTTACTGGGCGGTGCCGTGATGTACGGCTATGCCGAAATTGCGGTGGTGATGGCGATTGTGACATCAGCCATTTTAACTTTTAAGCAGCCGTTGCACGGCTTTGTTGCTCGGCTTGGCACTGATGATTTAGTGGCTGCAGTGAAATTGGCGATTGCAACCTTTATTGTGTTGCCACTGCTGCCAAATACGCCTATTGATCCTTGGCTCATTTTTAATCCCTATAAATTATGGCTTTTGGTGATTTTAATTTCTGGATTGTCATTACTGGGCTATGTCGCCGTTCGAATTTTAGGGCAGGCCAGAGGTCATGCGGTGGCGGGGTTAGCTGGCGGCTTGGTCTCTTCAACCGCTGTGAGTTTAAGCTTTGCCAGACTCAGTCGGCTTGCCCCGCCAGAAGTTATTTCCAGTGGCTCAGCTTCTGAAACTGCCGCGAGTGGCTTGGTCAAACAACAGAATGATGCCTTGGCTGCTGGCATCTTATTGGCTTGGTTCATGATGTGCCTGCGCCTATTAATCATGGTGGGCTTGTTGTCGTGGAGTTTATTTCAGCAACTGTGGCCGATGTTAGCCGCCATGGCGCTCGTCAGTGCCGTTGCTGCCTTTGGGTTGTTTCAACATAGCAGGCAGCAAACCCATTTGGGTGGTTCGGCGCAGCATGAAACTGCGGTCAAAGTCACAAACCCTTTTAGCTTATTGGCGGCGGGTCAATTTGGCCTGCTGTTTTTGGCGGTGCTTGCCATCGTGCGACTGGCCGAACTTTATTTACCACAACAAGGTTTGTATCTCGTTGCAGCGATTGCGGGGACTACCGATGTTGATGCTATTACCTTATCCATGACGGAGCTGGCTAAAGATCAAGCCAAATTGAGTTTAGCAGCCAGTGCCATTGTGATTGCGACTTTGAGCAATACGGTTGTCAAAGCCCTGATGGTGGCTATTTTGGGTTCGAAAATGCTCGCGCAAAAAGTCGGTGTTGCCGCAGGTGCTATGGTGTTTGCTGGCGTGTTAGGATTAGTTTTTGCTTGAAGGTTGAAAAATCAATGGCCATTGCGAGCCGTCCCTCTGAAATTACTTTGCCGGCTGATGTTGGGCGTTGGCCAACGGTGTTGGCTTATTTGATTGATAAATTCCCGCGCATTGCTGCCGAGATTTGGCAGCAACGGGTGCTTGATGGCAAAGTGCGCTGGTTTGCAGGCGAAACTATTGATGCTGACACTGCTTTTCAGCCGAGTCGGCGCTTGTGTTATTTTCGCGAAGTTGCCGCCGAACCCAAAGTGCCTTTTGCCCATCAGATCCTGTTCCAAAATGAGCATTTGCTGGTTGTGGCCAAACCGCATTTTTTACCCGTGACGCCCGGCGGGGATTTTGTCAACGAATGCCTGCTTGAGCGTGTTCGCCGTGACACGGGCATCGCTGATTTGGCACCGCTGCATCGGCTCGATAAAGAAACCGCTGGCTTGGTATTATTTTCCTGCAATACGCAAAGTCGCCCTTTGTACCATCAATTATTTGCTGAGGGCACTATCACTAAATCGTATTTGGCGGTGGCCGAACTTGGCCAACGGGCGACTGACTTGGCGATTGGCCAGCAATGGCAAGTAAAAAACCGCATAGAAAAATCCGATCCGCGCTTTTTGATGCAGATCGTCGAAGGCGAGGCCAATGCCAATTCGACCATCCAGTTATTGGCGATTGAATCGACCCCACAACCGCCTGAAGGGCAGCAGTTAGGCTTGTTCCAACTCTGGCCGCATACTGGCAAAACGCATCAGTTGCGCCTGCATATGCAAGCGCTAGGGTTGCCAATTTTGCACGATAAATATTATCCAAAGTTGTTAGCGAAACAACAGGATTTTCAAGCGCAACCGCTGCAACTATTGGCACAACAATTAGAGTTTGTCGATCCGGTGTGTGGCAGCCATCGACATTTTAGCAGTCCGCAGCAGCTCAGTTGCTGGCCTTATCCCGCATGCGAAGCACCGAGCGAAACAAGGAAATATGATGCATTTTAAAAAATTACCCGCAACTGCAGCCAAATGGGTCATGCCGCTGATTTTATCAATTTTTATGTCGGGGTTGGTGTCGCTGCTCAGCCACTTGCACGCACAAGGTCTGCATGAAGGGTTTGTCATGGCATGGCTGAGTAGTTGGGCATTTTCTTGGGCCATTGCTTTCCCCGTACTATTGCTGATTTTGCCGGTTGTGAAGAAACTGACGGCGATGATTGTTGATGTACCCAACTAATAGCCAAACAGATAGCGCAGCCAACCAAGAAGCGCACCCAATAAGCGCCCCCAATAAGCGCCCCCAATAAGCGCAAGGAGCAGACGATGAAACAGTTGCAAAAACATTTATGGCAAGCAAGGGTTGGTTTTAGTTGCGCCAGTTTGCTCTTGCTGGGAGCCAGTTCGATAGGGGCTGCAGCACCGCTCAACCAGTCGGCCACAGGCGTTCATTATCAATTAGATTTACAAGACGTTGCGCAGAATTACGCCACTATCACGCTGAGCTTTCACGCGGCTACAAATCAGCCGATGACTTTGGTGATGGCCTCGGCGTCTCCTGGCCGATACGCTCGCCATGATTTTGCAAAAAATATTATTGATATCAAAGCTTTTGATGCAAATAATAAGCCGTTGAAGCTAGAGCGTTCTGGCGTTTCAAATTGGCAATTATGGCCAACAACAGGAACCGTGCAGGTGCGTTATCGCTTGTTTGCCGATCATGCCGATGGTACTTACAGTCAGCTGGATGCTTCCCATGCCCACTTGAATATGCCAGCAAGTTTTTTATTTGTGCCTGACCATGCTGAGCAGCCAATCAGCTTAACTGTGCGCAACCAACCCACTTCATGGCAAGTCGCCAGTCAATTACAGCGACAGCAACCAGCAGGTGGGGCGTCTACAGTCTATCAGGCGAAAAACTTGCAGGAGTTTATGGACAGCCCTCTCGAAATCAGTGCTCATGAGCGCCTGACATTTAGCCAAATGTCCAACGGGCAACCTTATCAAATAGCCATTGCTTTGCATCATCAAGGCACTCAAGCCCAAGCACAGCATTTACAGCAGTTGGTGCAAGGTTTTGTCAAAGAGCAACAAGCGATTTTTGGTGAATTGCCGCCGTTTGCCGAGCAGCGTTATACCTTTATTGCCGATTATTTACCTTGGGTGACGGGCGATGGCATGGAGCATCGAAATTCGACCATAGTGACCGATGATCGCTCCTTATTAAAAGCCGAGTATGCGCAGGTCGAAACCATGTCGCATGAATTTTTCCATGCGTGGAATGTTGAGCGTATTCGACCCAAAAGTTTAGAACCTTTTGACTTTACCAAACCGAATCAATCAGATTTGTTGTGGTTTTCTGAAGGCTTTACCAATTATTACGGCAAATTGGCGCTAAAACGCAGTGGATATTTCTCACAAACTGCGTTTTTTCAACAACTGGCTAAACCGTTAAATCGCACTTTACAAGCGCCAGGCCGGCGTTATATGGGGCCTGCCGCGATGAGCCAGCAAGCGGTGTTTGTTGATGCCGGGGTCTCCGTGGATGCCACAGATTATGGCAATAATTATTTGTCTTATTACACCTATGGCGAAGTGATTGCGTTAGGTCTCGATTTGGAGCTGCGAACGCGTTTTAACACCAATCTTGATGCATTGATGCGGCAAATGTGGCAGCAGTTCGGCAAAACTGAAACTCCGTTTAGCGCGGCAGATTTAGAGCAGCAATTGGCTTTACTCACTCAGGACGCAAAATTTGCGCGGAGTTTTTTTGCCAAATCAATTGAACAGAGTGAATTGCCTGATTTTAAACAATTATTTGCGAAGATGGGCTTGCAGTTAAAACCGGTCAAACCTAGCCAAGCTTACGCAGGCCAGCTGAATTTTACGGCAGAAGGCAAAGCCGTGATGGTGGCCAGTCGTCCTTGGCAAACCACCCCTTGGTCGCAAGCTGGGGTCGGGCTTGGCGATCAAATTGTTCAACTGGGCGATTATCCGATCACGCAAGTTGCGGATATTGAACAGGCGCTTTCGAAGGCAAAACCTGGCGATAGCTTGCAGGTGATTTTCCGACAAAAAGACCAGTTGCAAACTGCACAGCTGAAGCTTGTTGCTGATCCGACGCTCGAGATTGTCGCTACTTCAAAACCTTCATCAGAGCAACAAGCGCTTTTACAAAGCTGGCTAGCCAGCCAAGCCATTACGATGGCCGTTCGCTGATACGGTTGAGAGGATTATCGCGCTTAAGCAAGATGTTGTAATGCCAAAGCGCGTTCTTCTTCAGTTAAAATCCCTGTCAGCAGGGTGCGCCGACGATATTTAAACGCACTGGGATCCTCGCTCAAGATAGCTTGGCGAAATTGCTGGGGGTCAGCATAAACCGCCAAGGCACAATGCCAAAACAAATAGGCGCTATGGCGCAGCTGGCCAGCGGTTCTTTGCTGTTCTAGACGAGTTTGTAGCTGTGGGATCCAGTCTGGGTGTTGTAACAGCTTTTCGACCATGGCCTGATGTAATCGCAAAATTTGACCATCTAGCTGCCGTTCCTGCTGTCCTCGGACCGAATTGGTTCTGTTGGCGCGAGTTTTAGCAGGGGAGCTGGCACGCGCTTGCAATTTATCCAGTTGTGCCATGACTTGTTTTTTACGACTAACACTCAGTGAATTTGGTTTTTCAGCAGAATTGGCCATCAGAATTCCTTGGGAGGGCAGCAATTTTTTGCCTGATAATACGCAAGCAAAGCCATTTCTGATCGGTT
>CAZIPG010000153.1:0-7146 GCA_964540955.1 uncultured Rheinheimera sp. | reverse complement strand
ATTGACGAACCTCACTTTTTTGTTGTCATTAATGGCGTGAAACGCGCGGATCTCGAAGCAAAAATGCTTAGCCTCGCGTTGCCAGTGCTCTTTATTTTCGTAGGTTTTATGCTCAGCCTCATTACGAAAAAAGACGTTGAAGCGATAAGCAAAGCTCGGCAGAAGTTCTGGTCAATTTTCAAAAAATAAGCACAGGTATCACCAACTAGGCCATGCGCAGTCTGCAGTTTAGTCACATCTGAGAACATAAGGCTGCGCTCGCCATTAAAAAAGTCCCACTATTTGAAACGTAGTTCAGCTGTGCCATTGAGTCTGGCTCTGAAGATAAGGTAGATTGGCATCCAGAGTGTATTCCTTTCAAAGGCCTGGGTGGCATTCAGTATTTTTAAGGCTGCCCAATTCTGAATAGCTTGGTGTTTGCGACTGTGAAGGTGCTGTCTGTTTTATTGGAAGCATTTAACCCTGTGACCACAAATATTCTACTGATGGTTCTTGGCTTTTTGTTATTGCAGCAAACAAGAGCTGTCCAGGCAAAAAAGGTATAACGAGCGTCATCAAAACTTGAGCGGCGGGTCACAAAGGCTTGCGACCACTGCGAGCGGTTTTAGGGTTTGGAGATTGGGTGGAAAATTTAAAAGCACAGCTCATCGAATTAGAAGAGCATTTATTTAAGGCGCAGACTAGAGCCTCATCCAGCGAATTGGCTGAGCTGATTGCAGATGAATTTGTCGAAATTGGTGCCGCTGGCGTACGATTTGGCAAAAAGGAAGTTTTGGCGCGTCTGCCCGCAGAATTGCCTCCTCAGATTATGGCATCTGATTATGAATTAAGGCCTTTAGCGCCAAATTGCGCTCAGTTACTTTATAAAGCGGTCATGGTCAAAGGGGGGGAAACAACTGCTATTGACTCATTTCGATGTTCAATATGGTCCCTGCTCAATGGGCGATGGCAGATGGTCTACCATCAGGGCACTTTGTGTAATGCTTTGAAGCAGTAGTTCAATATTAACTCTAACCCTAAGCCAAGTAAGGCTATTAACTACGCGAGTTGCATGCTCAACTAGTTAAATACATGAACTGAGATAGGAGATCACTTGAAAAAGCTCTTTTTTTATGCGGCACTTGCATTAGTCGGCTGGAGTTTTTACCAGAAAAATAATGTTCAAGATCAAATCGAAGTGGGGGCTGAGCCCCAAGCTGTTCAGCCAGCTGATTTGTTGCTGGTGCAGCCAGCAGACAATTTTACATGTGATGGCCGCCAATATTGCAGCCAGATGAATTCCAGGGCCGAAGCGGAGTACTTCATAAGAAATTGTCCCAACACAAAAATGGATGGTGATCATGACGGCTACCCTTGTGAGAATGACTCTAGGTTTTAGGGCTAAGTTGTGCGAAATGCATTTAACTAATGATTGATGGGATTTGTGAGGCAGTCATGATTCTTTCGTCATGATTTAAATTTCTGCTAAAGGTGGAGAAGGCCGTTACTGGGCATTGGTAGACGGTCAACCAATCGTTTTGGTGCGGTATGAATTGAGGTAGGCTTAGTTTGTTTCCGCTTTAGATGGACTTAAACCCGCAAGGAGTAGCATCGTGTTTCAACAAATAAAATGGCGATTTCACTTTGCAGTGATCAGTTCATGCTTACTGATTGTTTTCGCTGCATTTGAATGGTCGCTGATGGAAATGTTCAATGTTTTTCTTATGTTGCCGTTGGTTGGTGCTGTGTGGGGATTTTTCATCGGCTGTACGATTGCAAGCTTAACCTGTTTGTTCAAATTTAAAGTTGTTGGCCTTAAGAGTTTTGCTCCCATAGGCGTTCAGGTTATTGCGTTTCTTATAGTCGTTTATGTTCCCTTTACAGTGTTATGGCTAAAAGCAGATTACCAGTTAAACAAGGAACAGCGAACAGCCGTGGTGACAAAGGTATTGCATGGAGAGCTCAAACCCAATGTTGAATATAACTCTTCACTCATTCATCTCGGTGATGATGATTCCGGCATTTCTCGTGGCGGTGATGATATTGTTGTCGAAAAGCATGATGGCCTCACTTATGTTTTATTTTTCACTTTCAGGGGGCTGCTGGATAATTATTCGGGCTATTTGTATGTTCCTGAAGGGGGTTCGCCGAAAATGTTTGGTGATCTCAATGAATCTGAAGTGACGGAAATAGAGCATATTGAAGGAAATTGGTATTTTGTGTCCCATCACTAAGGCGAGCAAGTTTCCTGGCACTTCATTGGGACGCTATGTGAAAGAGGAGTTCGCCTGTGCCGACACCATACAATATTGCATTTGCGTGTTTAACCTGTAGAAAGTCCTTCAAACGAGAGGTCAATCTCGCAAACGAATGCCCGACAGCACTTCAATGTCCTGAGTGTGGTGGCCTCGCCCATAATTTTGGGCGGCACTTTAAAGCGCCCAAAAAAAATGATCTGAAGCAGTGGCAAAAAGTTGAATTCCTGTTTGAACATGGCTTTCGCTTTCAGAAAATTCGGCGAGAGGGCAACACAGCTGAAACAGTGCCATACCCTGAAACATTGCAGGCTGCAAAAGAATTTGTCATTCAATATCAGAGGTATGCCATCAAGTAATTCGTAAGTAGAGGAATGCCTTCTGGCTTGTGGACGCTAACAATCGGCGCTACTGAATGGATATGTGGGAACGACATGATCAAGTTAAAACCAAACTGGGCCAACAACACTTTAAAAAGTGGATAGCCTGAATATCACTGTAAGCAGCCAGTGATCATGGTGGTAAATTAGGGATATGTTTTTTATAAGTGATCGCCTTGGCAGTTAGGTTCAATAGGCGATATCGAAGATTGTCTGAAGTTATGGCCAAGGGACTATGTCAGCGTAGTTATACCCACCTTAGGTCAGCGGTCTGCAATAGGGAGTGTTCAGTGAAGTATCGGGTTTTATGGCAACAGCTTTGGAAAAATTTAACGAAATACATCAGTATCGCAGTGTCGGTGCCAATCCTTTTTGTGTTTATTGCACGATTTTTTCAACTTGATATGAACTTAGATAAAACATTTGAGCATATTTCCATGCTTGAAATGCCATTATTGTTTCTCGCCATATGGGGCTGTTCAGCAGTATTGGCACTTGTATGTGCATTACTTATTAAATTCGCCGCTGTTGAAATTAGAGATGGCCATTTAATTGGTCGTAACTATTGGTATTTTAAACATTCAATTCCGATCGCTTCGATCTATCAACTCTACCACTTTAGCGATAATGGCATCGATGCAATTGTGGCCGATGGCGGTGTTCATGGCAAAGTGTACATTTCAACGCATACGGAAGAGTTAGAAGAGCTGATTGATTATCTTCAGAAACATAGTTTGGTGGGCGATTCATCCTTAGAGCGTTAATCTCGCTGTCATGCCAGTTCGAACCTGCGCCTGCGTCTCATGGGTAACATGATGTGAGGTCGGTTACGGCAACTGACAGGATAACAATCCGTCGCTTTCAATGTGCGACGCGTGACAAAGAGCGATAGACTGGCAACATCACGCAAATGTTGCTCGTGCAATCAGTTACCACGGCTGAGTGAGAATCGGTCATTTTCGGAGTGCCAACACTATGAGCGATGCTAAAACCAAACCTTCAGATGCGAGTATTCAGGATTACTTAGCGGCCAGAGCCTCCGCTTCACAGCTAGCTGACTGCGAAGCATTGATTCATATGTTTCGCAGCATCACCGGTGAGGAGCCGAGAATGTGGGGCCCCAGCATTGTCGGCTTTAGTTCGTATCGCTATCCATTAGCCAGCGGTAAAGTTGGCGAATCCTGTGCCACGGGGTTTGCAGTGCGTGGCCGAGAGTTGGTGATTTATCTGATCGCGGAGTCGCCAAGTCAGGCTGCATTATTGGCGAAACTGGGCAAACATAAGTTCGGCAAGGCTTGTCTTTATTTCAAGCAACTTGCCGATCTCGATAGGATGGTGCTCGAGCAATTGATCCAAGGATCACTTCAAGAGCTAAAACGCAGGTATGGTTAGGGCTGGCGAAGTCAGACTGCCAAACCCTTTGTCACGTCATGCTTTAAAGTTTGGCCTGAGCAAAACTGAAGCTTTGCTCAGGGTCTTGCTTACTCAGCTTCAGAGTACGCACCGGGCCGCGACCTTCCAAATTGACAACGTTAATTTGCGCTGGCCAAATTGTCATTAACGAATCATGGCGCACGCTTAAGGTTTTCAATTCATTGCTCGGCAGGGCGATTTCCTGATAAACCCAGATATGCCGACCATCTAATTCAGTGCCGACCATTTGCAATTTGAGCGCTTCGCCATTCAGTGTGAGCTGGAAATGCGCAGCCACGTAAGCCGCAAATTCTGCGCGCGCTGTTTCCTGCTGATGAATATCAGCGGCTTTGCCTTGCAGGTGCTTCACCGCATGTTCGGCATCATGCAAATAAAAGCGGTGCATCACTTCGAGTTGGCCGCTGCGGTCGTTAAACAGCACTTTGGTGATTGCAGTTTTCATCTGGTGTGCTTGCGTCGGGGCACAAAAGCACAGCAGGGCTGCAAGTAGCAGCCCTAAAGTTTGCCTGATCATGGCTGCTTCTCATCCTTCTTGTCTGCGTCATCCGCGCTGTCCAGCTTGGTTTTGCTGTCATGCATAATGTCGCGTTGGACGTTGCCTTTACGTTTTTCCCGCTTATACGATTCGATCCGTGATTCGATAATTTGCCGTGGATAGACGTTGTTATCGACATCCACGTCGGCAGTCAGCCATTTCGGATCGACTTCTACTTTTACAAGTTCTTTGTCGCTGACCACCAATTTGCTGACGGCATGCGGCGACTGACGCCAAATCTCGGCGGCGATATATTGCTGTTCAATGGAACCGTCGGCATAAGTCAGTTGCAATAAAATCGGCATGACCAAACCACCAATATTACGGAACTGCAGCACGTAGTAATTTTTGTCTTCCTTCACCGCGCGATCAAATACCCGTCGCTCCCAAGGTTTCAAGCCTTTTAAGAACTCCTGATAACTATTCCGTTCTTTGTTGGTGACGGTGAACTGATCATTGCTGTCGTAGAAATCGGTGACATCTTTGTTGTTCTCGACCCAAGGCGTTTTGCCTTCTTTCACATTCAGCTCGGCAAAGTAAGACGCTGGTTTTTTGCGTTCTTCTTGCCGTTCGCGGTCCATATCGATGTCTGGGTTTTCGGTATCAAGGCGTAATTTATAAACTTTTTCCAAGGAGATATCGACATGATCGGTACTATAGAACCAGCCGCGCCAGAACCAGTCTAAATCGACACCGCTGGCTTCTTCCATGGTGCGGAAAAAGTCGGCAGGCGTTGGCCGTTTGAATTTCCACCGCGTCGCGTATTCACGGAACGCGAAATCGAACAACTCGCGACCCAAAATGACATCACGTAAAATGCCAAGCGCAACTGCGGGTTTAGTATAAGCGTTCGGGCCTAGGCTGGTTACGCTGTCAGATTGCGTCATGATCGGTTCTTGTTGGTCGCCTTTCATGTAATCGACAACATCACGGGCTTCTACGCCCCAAGGCATGTTGGGATCCCACTCTCGACCGGCCACCGCATCGAGGAAACTGTTAATGCCTTCGTCCATCCAGGTCCATTGTCGCTCGTCAGAATTCACCACCATGGGGAAATAGATATGACCGACTTCATGAATAACGACGCCGACTAAAAATAGTTTTTCGGCCAATGAATAGGTACGGCTGCCGTCTTTTTGTAACTGTGTGCGCGGGCCATTAAAGGTGATCATCGGGTATTCCATGCCACCGACAGGGCCATTCACCGATTGCGCCACTGGATAGGGGTAATCAAAAGCGAAACGCGAATACACCTGCATGGTGTGGATCACTGATTCGGTAGAGTACTTCTGCCATAAGTCGCCACCTTCTTTCGGGTAAAACGACATGGCCATGACCAACGGCTGCTCACTACCGCCTTGTGCATAGCCTTTGGCATCCCAGATGAATTTGCGAGATGACGCCCAAGCGAAATCGCGGACGTTATCGGCTTTGAAGCGCCAAGTTTTTTGCTGATCTGTGCCTTCTTTTTCGTTTTCAAGCGCTTCGGCTGGCGTCACCACCATCACTGGGCGTTTCGCGTTTTTCGCTTGCTCTAAGCGCTGACGCTGCGTCGAGGTCAGGACATCTGAGGCGTTTTGCAAAACGCCTGAAGCGGAGACGATATGGTCTGCAGGCACGGTCAATTCGACGTCGTAATCGCCAAATTCTAGGGTAAATTCACCTTGGCCTAGGAACTCCTTGTTGGTCCAAGCTTCATAATCGGTATAGGCAACTAAGCGCGGAAACCATTGAGCCAGCAGGAAAATATCGTTGCCGCCTTTGCGCGCATCGTCAGGGAAGTGTTCGTAACCAGCCCGTTCATTGACGGCATCTTCTTCGGCGATATTAAAACGATAATCGAGGCTGAATTCGGTTTGTTGCCCGGGTTTAAGAGGTTTCGGCAGGTCGATACGCATTTGCGTACCCACGATGGTATAGCGCAATTCTTTGCCCGAGCTTTTCACGTTGCTGATGCGATAACCCAGCTCAGTATCGGCCATAAATTGCTGGCGGCGCAGTTGGTCCAAGCTAATGCGAGCCTGCTTGCCTTCGCGTAATTCTGCCGCACCAAAGGTGTCTGTCATCTCGGCCATCGAATCGTTTTTTAATACGTTCTGATCGAGCTGCAGCCACAGGTATTTCAGGGTGTAAGGGGAGTTGTTGCGATAAGACACTGTCTGCTTAGCGCTCAGGCTGCGTTGATTTTCATCTAAGGTGGCCTTGATCTGGTAATCCACCTGCTGCTGCCAATATTGTTGACCCGGTTCACCGGCGGCGTTGCGGTAAATATTAGGCGTCGGTAACTCCTCATCAAGCTGGCGGAACTTATCGACAAAATCGCCTTTGGTTTGTTGCACTGCGGCAACAGCTACTGTGCTACTGAGCAGCAAACTCAAAGTGAGCAGGGTTTTTACACGGGACATAGTGGCCTTCGTTGGATGAAATGAGCAAGAGATGATTTACCTTAACTGCATCAGGGAGTTGCGACAAGGGCTGGGCGTAAAAATGAGTTTAGTTGCCGACTATCGGCGATGTTCTTTTTTGGCTTTGACGGCAGTCCAATCGGGCTGGGCTAAAACGG
>CAZIPG010000152.1:0-7192 GCA_964540955.1 uncultured Rheinheimera sp. | reverse complement strand
GGTGCTCCTGCCGCTTTAGCCCAATTGGAAAAAAGCATTGAACCTGATTTAACGGCGAATGATCGCTGGCAACAGGTTGATCGAAGCACCGCAATTGGTGGGGCGTTAGATCGCGCCGAGAAATTTTTATTGCTTGCAGGTTTATTAGGGATCGTGCTTGCCGCCTGTGCTTCTGCCGTTGCCGCGACTCGTTATAGTGAACGCCATCGGATGGCTGTCGCAGTCATTAAAGCGTTGGGTCTCACTGAACAACAAACTAAACGATTGTTTATGAGCCAGTTACTTTTTATTACCTTGTTAAGTATGTTCGTTGGTTTAGTACTTGGTCAGATCGCTTGTACTGCGGCGCAGTTTTTGATTGTGAAATGGGTTCCTGACTTTACGCCAGTCTTTAGTGTGCGTCCTTTGTTGCTGGGTATTGCTACCGCATTAATTTGCTCTTTATTGTTTGCATTACGCCCAGTCCTACGTTTAGCAGAAATACCTGCATTAGCTGTGCTCCGCCAAGGTTTGCCTGAAATGCGCTTAGACTGGTTCCATTTGCTTACTGGGGCATCTGCGGTGTTTTTGCTGATGTGGGTCTTTAGCAAGGATTTAGTCACTTCAGGTTTATTGTTTTTAGGCTGTTCGCTTTTTGCGATAAGTTTGATGGGCATTGCAGCATTCCTTGTGAAAGTGATGAAACCGGTCGCTGCAGGGCAAAGTAGTGCACTGAAACTAGCGCTTGCTAATCTGCGACGTCGCTTGTGGTCGAATAGCTTTCAATTGATCACATTTAGTTTGGCTATCTTTCTGACCTTATTGTTGTATTACATTCGCAGCGAGTTAATTGAGCAATGGCAAGCGCAAGTACCAACCAATGCGCCTAATCAATTTATGGTGAATATCACTGAATTGGAAAAGCCAGTGTTGGCGGAGTCTTTTGCAAAAGCAGGCCTGACACTTGGAGAGTTTTATCCAATGATTTCAGGTAGAATTTTGTCTGTTAATGGTGAAGCTTTAAACGAACCTGTCAGAGGCATGGATAGTGATGCTGCCGAAAATAAATCAGAAAATGACAATCAACGGCAAGGGTTTGGCCGTGAACTTAATCTGACTTGGCTGTCAACATTACCTGAGAACAATCGCTTAGTAGAAGGACGTTGGTTTACTGAAACAACAGCGGGTGAGGTCTCTGTCGAAGAGCGTTCAGCACAACGAATGAAGCTTAAAATTGGTGACACTCTCACTATTTCGATTGGCGGTCAGCAAATTTCAGCCAAAGTGACAAGTTTTCGCAAAGTTGATTGGAATAGTCTGCAACCGAATTTCTTTGTGATCTTAAGCCCTGATCTGATGCAGAATTTTCCGGCCACTTATTTGACGGCGGCCTATGTTCCAACTGAAAGTGCTGATCTGTTAAATCAAATTGCGCGTCAATTTCCGACTGTATCGGTCATTTCAGTTGCGGCTATTTTAAATCAAATTAATGAGATCATCGCGCAAGTATCAATTGCTCTGACTGTGATCATGGTTCTCGTGTTCGCCGCGGCGGTTTTGGTGTTAGTGGCACAAGTCCAAGCGAGCTTAGACCAACGTGAGCAGGAAATTGCGATCCTCAGAACCTTAGGTGCGTCACAGCAATATTTAACCAAAGCAATTGTCTATGAGTATTTGGTGTTAGGTTTATTAGCAGGTGGTTTTGCCACATTATTGGTTGAATCACTACTGTCGGTGTTGCAAGTGAAGTTGTTTGCTTTGCCATTCTCTTTACATCCGATGTTGTGGTGGATGGGGCCAAGCCTTGGTGCTGTGATTATTGTTGCCCTTGCAATGCTCCAGTTGCGTAGTCTTTTATCAATGCCATCAGCCGTGTTGTTAAGACGTGCCTTACATGCTTAAGACTTTATTGCTGAACAAATCAATATAAAAACCACTCTGGAAAATAGTTCCAGAGTGGTTTTCACAATTGAGAACAGCTGTCAGAAAGTCTGTTTAAAGTTTTAAATCGGCGAAAGCTGCACGCAGTTGATTGAACTTAAACTGGAACCCTGCTTGCAGTAACCGTTTGGGATAGACATTTTGCCCAAACAATAACAGGTCTGCCATTTCACCAAATAAAAATCTCAGCACAAATGCAGGGGTTGTGAAAGGGGTCGATTTACCCAGTTGCTCCCCTAAAAGACGAGTAAATTGGCTATTCGATACGGCATTCGGCGCTGTTGCATTAAATACACCAGAAAGTTCTTCTTTTTCCAGAATAAAATCAATAGCAGCCACCAAATCAGCAAGATGGATCCAAGACATCATTTGACCGCCAGAAGCTAGCTTACCGCCCACGCCAAAACGAAACGCAGGTAGCATCTTGGCTAAGGCGCCACCCTTTGCGGCAAGCACAATCCCGATCCGAAGAATACAGACACGGGTATGTTCAGAGCGGCAACGATTGGCTAGATTTTCCCATTTTGCACAGACGTCATGACTGAATTCAGGATAAAAGCTAGTGAAATCTTCATCAATTCGCTCATCAGACTGCCGCCCATAAAAGCCAATCGCCGATGCATTAATTAATACTTTCGGTGGCGTTTTAGCCGCCAAAATGAGACTAGCTAGTTGTTCGGTGAGCTGCCAACGGCTTTCGCAAATCAACTGTTTGCGCCGTTCAGTCCAACGACCATCTGCAATCGGTTCACCGGCCAGATTAACAACAGCGTCGATCATGTTTAAGTCAATTTTTGTGAGATTATCGCTGTATTCAACTCGATCACCGAACTGCTTTTGCGCTTTGGACAGGTTTCTGGTCAAAACCGTCAGTTGGTGTTTATCTTGCCACAAATGGACCAACGCAGAACCGACTAAACCCGTAGCACCTGTAATCAGAATTTTCATCGCCAGTCTCCCCAAAATGAAATAGTTTATGCAGATACAGCGAAACCGGTAAAATGCTGATGGTTGCAGCTAACCCAGCATTATTGTTTATGTGTTGATAGCGTTAGAGATACTGAATCTGCAAATCTTAGCGCATGTGGTTTATCAATTTCGACTTCAGCAAAAATAACTGAGCTATGAGCAGAAGCGATTTGTAAAACGTCTGAAGTCAATTTTTCCAGCAATAAAAACCGATTGTTTTCTACAAGCTGAATTATCTCCTTCGTGATGGTGCGATAATTCAGGGCAGTTGAAACATTATCCGTTACTGCAGCTTCAGCAGCTTTGTATTCGATATGGACATTAATCACGACATCTTGCTTGTTTTGCATTTCTTCATCTTTAAAACCAATATAGGTTCTTAAACGCAAATTTTTGATGCGGATAATTGCATTATTTAATTGCATACTTTCCTCAAGTCAATTGGTATACAACAGCAGTTACGAGCAAGGAAACAGGCTAGATCATCAATACTCTATCTTACTCAGTAATTCAATTTGTTGATCCAATTGATCAATCATACATTTTTTATAAGCCGAAGCACCGGCATTGCTATCTGGAACTAAGGCTAAATATTGCCAACGGCAATGATCTGTTGAGTATTGTTTATAAGTCTGACGAGAGCGTTTAAATACGGCTAAGGGGTCCTTTCTACCCGTAGATTCGGCAATTTCTTGCAGTTTAATCAGGTGGTTATTTTCCCAAGTTAAAAGGTCTCTCTGCTTATTTTCAATCAATTGATCAAGACAGCGTGAATATTCGATTCTAAATTGTTTTTTTTCTTCGCAGATTTCTGTTGCGCTGAGTGAAAATGTGAACAAAAGTAGCGATAAGTATTTAATACTTTTCATGATTTCTGCGATTTCCCTGATTCATTTTAAATGATTCTAGTACTGATGTTGTGGAAACAGCAACCGGAAAATCGCTCCTCCTAATGGGCTCGTACCAATACTCAATTCACCTTCATAGGATTGGCATAATTCATCAACAATCGATAGACCGACGCCATGGCCATCTTGGTAAGTATCTAAACGAATGCCTCGACTGAGTAGTTCTTTGGTTTTATTCGCGGGAACGCCAGGGCCATCATCATGCACTTCGATTTGTAAGGGCTTTTGGCTAATCTCAAGTTTTACTTGGTGTCGACACGCTTTACAGGCGTTATCCATTAAATTACCGAGCATCTCCATCAAGTCTGTTTCATCGCCGCGAAACATGCTGTTGTTGGGAATTTGCACAGTGATTTGAATATTTTTATCACGATAAATTTTCGATAACGCATTTTGGAGTTGTTCAACGACAGGTGCTATCGCAATTTGTTTTTGCCAAACATCTTGGCCTGAGCTACTGGCTCGCTTTAACTGGTGCTCAATCATCGCAGTAATGCGATCTATTTGCTGCCGCAGTTCGGGTTGCTCAGCCATGGCCGACGTTTTAAGTACAGCCACAGGCGTTTTTAATGCATGGGCCAGATCGCTCAGATGATGACGATATCGCTGTTTTTGGCGATTTTGGCTGGCAAGCAATAAGTTCAAGTCTTCTTTGATGGCATGAAGCTCTTGCGGATAGACTCTGTCTAAATGTTGCTGTTGACCGCTCTCCACCAACCTAATTTCTTGATCCAAAGAGGAAAGTGGCTGAGTTGTCCAATAATAAGCGAGCAGCATCACAAGGATTAACACAAAAGCGATGCCAATAAACCAACGACTCAGTGTTTTTCTAAAACTAGCAACTGGCGCTGCTAACAGCTTGTCGTCTTGCAAAATATGAATAGTGAGTGGCATGCTGCGTTCACCCATATCAAAAAGAAAAGCAAAGGATAGGGTCCAATAAGTTTGCTCTCCGAATTCTAAGGCAACAAACTCATGTTTACCGGGCAACATATCGTAAATCGGTAATTCAAAATTTTGGTTGAGTGAAGAGTCAGATTGCCAAAGTAGTTTCTCACCACTGACAATATAAGCACTAGTTCCTGAATCAGCTCGAAGAAAGTCGGCCGGTAAAATGCTGTTATTAATTTCTAACACATCATTTTTTGAACTCAATTCCGATAAGAATGAATACAGGTGAACTTCTAGTTTTTGCTCTGTGCTTGTTATTAGTTGGGCCAAAAAAGCACGTTCGATGGCCAAAAAAGACATCGGCAGAATAATTAACAACAACACCAAGCCGACAATTGCTTGGCGTAGTTTTAAAGAAAGTTGCATTTAGCTGACTGCCAAATTGAACCGATAACCACGCCCCCGTAAGGTTTCTAACGGTTGCAGCGTACCATCGGGGTCAAGTTTTTTCCGCAGACGTAATACAAAAACCTCGATGACATTGCTATCTAAATCAAAGTCTTGATCGTAAATGTGCTCGGTTAATTCAGTTTTTGAAATGACTTTAGTCGGGTTGAGCATGAAATACTCAAGCACTTTATACTCGTAAGCGGTAAGAGGCACTTCCTCACCATGGCACCATACTTGTTGCGTGCGGCTATTAAGCACTAAAGGACCGGCATTTAAGGTAGGATCAGGCTGGCCGGCTGCACGACGGATCAGTGCATTGCAACGCGCTAATAATTCTTCCACATGAAAAGGCTTGGTGATGTAATCATCTGCACCTGCGTCTAAGCCCTGAACTTTTTCTTGCCAGCTACCGCGTGCAGTCAAGACGATAATAGGAGTTTTGATGTCTTGTTGTCGAGCTTTGCGGATCACTGATAAGCCATCCAATTTTGGTAAGCCAAGGTCAATAATCGCCAGATCGTAAGGGTATTCACTGATTTTAAAGAAACCATCAACGCCATCATGGGACAAATCGACGGAGAATTGTTGTTGCAGTAAATGATTTTTGATCTGTTCTGCTAATAACATTTCGTCTTCAATAACGAGAACTCGCATGGGAAATCCTTTTAAACGATGAAGCCTGTTTTATACAGGCTTCGTAGTTAAATATCTAGGTGCTGTTAGCGCTTGATTGAAGGGTCGACATAGACCGGCATGGATGGACCAGGATCTCTATCCATGACAACATTATATTCTTTGCCATTTAACTGATAAGTCACTTGATAGCCATCTAGCACACTTTCATAACTAATTTCATCGCCAGCACGGTAGCAAACAGTTTCTAAGTGCACGACATCTTTACCATTTTGTTTGCCAATGTCGTTACCAATCGCACCACCAATCACCGCACCTGCAACCATGCCAACATTTTTATTGGAGCGACCACTGCCAACTGCATGACCCAAAGCACCGCCAATCACAGCGCCAACAACAGTAGATGCGGCAGAGTCCGCTTCACGTTTAACAACTTGTCGTTCTTCACACACTTGTTTTGGCTTGCGAATTTCAACAGTTTTGTAAACAGGGACTGTTTTAGTGACGGTTGCTTGGACATAGTTTTTTCGTGAGTAATTATGATTCGCACAAGCTGTCATCAAAATGACCGGAACCAAAACGAGTAATTTTTTCATAAGTACACTCCCATAAATGACTAAAAACAAATTAGCCGTTCCAAGATTAATTTTAGCTGAATCTGAGACTTAACAAAATTACACAAATAAAGTTAAATAAAAGATGCAGAAATGTAAATTAATAACTATGGTTAATTTGAGCTTGCTACTGCACTCTCAGTCGCATGTTCGCTTCAGCGCGTTTCAAAACGCGGTTTTTATCATGATCCCAGTTACAAGGAAAGCACTATGAACATGAAATCAATTATTTTTTCACTCATTTGTACTTGCGGCGCTTTTGGATTGCATGCTGCAGTCAATAACCCTGATACACCTGCTAAAACCTCTGCTGTCGCAGCAAAAGCAACAGCGCAACAATTAGTTTCGATTAATAAAGCCTCTCAACAACAATTGGAGGCGATTCCAGGGATTGGAGCCAAAAAAGCTCAGGCAATTTTGGATTATATTAAAGATAAGGGGCCGATCAAAAATCAGCAACAACTGACGGAAGTCAAAGGGATTGGTGAGAAAATGGCAGCGAAAATTGCCAATTTTGTCAGCTTTAGCTAAAGCAGGTTAAAGCAGGTTGATAGTAGTTGCTGGGGGGCGCTACTTTTCAACGAGGCTTCAAGATACAAACAATGCCGGCCTGAACCGGCATTGTTACCTAACAAATGATTTAGTCAGTGGGCTTCAAACTATCGCCTGCATGATGAGTTGTTCTAAAAAGGCAAAATCGTCTGCAAGGTTGTGCGTAAAGGTTTAAAGCGAGAAACCCAATAATTAATTGAACAAACTACTCGCCAAGCGCTTTCATTTGTTCATTTGCCCATTGCACTGCTTCAT
>CAZIPG010000151.1:0-7285 GCA_964540955.1 uncultured Rheinheimera sp. | reverse complement strand
GTGCAAGAAATAATCACGCTAGACGTCTAAATGTTTTGACTTCTTATTTTACGCTTGTATACTTTTAGACGTCTAAACGTCTTTATTTGAGGTGAAATATGTCCAGTCGTCGCTCCGCAACCATCGCAGCTCGTGCCGGTATCGCGCAAGATCCAGCTTTTGGCGCGGTGACTCCGCCGATGTATCTCACTTCAACTTATGAACTCAAAGGCTTTCGCCAGCCTGGCGCCTATGATTATTCACGCTCGAATAACCCAACTCGCGATTTATTGGGGGATGCACTCTGTGAATTGGAAGGCGGAGCCAAAGCAATAGTCACCAATACCGGGATGTCTGCGTGTGTGTTGGCATTACAGCTGTTAACTCCTAATGATACTTTGGTGATCCCGCATGATTGTTACGGCGGCAGTTATCGGTTATTCACCAATTTAGCTCAGCGTAAACAAGCGTTTAAGTTGGTGATCGTGAATTTCCAATTGCCGGATTGGCCCGAGCAAGTCAAAGCTGCCTCGCCAAAACTGATTTGGTTGGAAACGCCGAGCAATCCATTACTCCAAATTACCGATGTGCGTGCGGTCTGCGAACTGGCAAAAGGCTTGCAGTCGCTAGTGCTGGTGGATAACACCTTCTTATCTCCTGTGTTGCAAAATCCGATCGCTTTAGGAGCTGATTTAGTGCTGCACTCGACCACTAAATATTTGAATGGCCATAGCGATATTGTGGGTGGTGCGTTGATCTGTCGCGATTTAGCAGTGGGTAACGATTTGAAGTGGTGGGCCAATTGCTTAGGGTTAACCGCCGGAGCTTTCGATTCGCATTTAACACTGCGGGGGATCCGCACTTTGTTACCACGGATGAAAGCTCACCAAGAAAATGCTGCGCTGGTGGTGGAGTTCTTACAACAACAAGCGCTGGTAAGCCGAGTCTATTACCCAGGCTTAGTCGATCATCCAGGGCATGCCATCGCCAAAGCCCAGCAACATGGTTTTGGTGGCATGGTCAGTTTTGATTTAGCGGCTGATGAAGCTTACTTACCGGTATTTTTTGATGCGCTCGAGTGCTTCACCTTAGCCCAATCATTAGGCGGTATTGAAAGTTTAATTTGTCATCCTGGCACTATGACGCATGCGTCGATGGATGCTGCGGCGCAGCAAGCGGCTGGACTTGGCCGAACGCTGATCCGCTTGTCTGTCGGTATTGAGGACTCGCGTGATTTATTGGCAGATTTAGCCAATGCTTTCGCTGCGGTTGCGACAGCAATCGGCAGTGCTAGCGGTCCCGCGACTCGTCCACACGCGACAGTTGATCAAGCGCCAGTTGATCAAGCGCCAGTTGATGCCGAGCAGTCGGCAACATCGGTTTCATCGTCAGCTGCTGTGGCGTCTCCAAAAAATACCAGCCAGTCTGCTCCAGTGATTGAGCAATCTGAGCAACAATTTCGTCGTAATCCGGCTTTAGCCGCTTTTTGGTAGTCTGTTATGGGTCATTCTGTGAATTCAGCGTCAAGTGACGCAACAAAAACAATCGTGCATAAGTTTGGCGGCAGCAGTTTAGCAACCGCCGAACGTTTTCATGCTGTCGCTGATATTATTTTGAGTCAGCCACAACCCAAGGCGGTCATTGTGGTTTCTGCACCTGGGGATACCACGGATCATTTACTCGAGTTAATTGCACTGACCGAACAGCCAGATACTTTCAATCAGCGTCACCAACAACTTGGCGCGGCATTAAGCTTGTTAGTCAGTCGCACGCTCGATAGCGCCAATGCGCAGGTCGTTTCGGTGATCCTCGCCGATTGGTTAGCACAATTGCCGGCATGGGTTAACGCCGGGGCCACGAATGAAGTTCTGGCAATTGGTGAGCGTTTGTCGTCTTTGTTGCTCAGTCAGTTATTGCAGCAACGAGGTGTGAGTGCGCAAGCGATTGATGCCCGAGATTTTCTTTGTTTAACCACCGATGCAGAACAGCAACAAACTGTGCAATGGCAACGTTCGGCATTGCAGTTACAAAGCTTAGTGACCGCTGATTTTGTGGTCATTACTGGCTTTATTGCCCGAGATGAGGCGGGCCGCAGCATCACGCTTGGCCGCAACGGCAGTGATTACTCGGCAACAATTATCGGCCGATTGTTACAAGCGCAAGCTGTCCATATCTGGACGGATGTTGATGCGATTTATAGTGCGGATCCAAGAAAAGTGCCTTCGGCCAAAGCCTATCGCCAAGTGCCTTGGAGTCAAGCCAACCGGTTGGCGGCGTTAGGCAATCCGGTATTGCACGCCAAAACATTAAGTCCTCTGCAAGATTATCCGGCCGAACTCGTGGTGCGCAGTAGCTACGAACCGAGCCAGCCAGGTTGTCGTGTCAGTCGTCAATCAGCCATTGAAGTGCAGTTTGTCACTGATTTAGCGGATGTGGTGTTACTTAGTTTACCGAAACACTGTGATTTACCAGCGGCGACTGTGGCGAGTGCATTACAAATCGCCGTGTTTGCTGCACCTGGCTCTCAGGGGAAGCAATGGGTATTGGCACAGAAAAATTTGGATGCAGTATTAACTTATTTAGGCCAGCGCCAGATTTACCCTCGAGTCAGCAGTGAGCACTATTATGCAGTGGCTTGGGTGAAACCTTCCGCTCGACAACAGCGTCAGTTATCTCTGCAAGCGGCACATTGGCTGGAACGGCAAAAGCCAGCGCATAGCTTTGCGGATGACGATGTGGCGTTGTGGTTATTTAACCCAGCACTGACTGCTGCAGAGCTAACAGAACTGCACCAATTGTTATTACCTTCGACAGTACGCTTGAATATTGTGGTGGCAGGCACTGGCAATGTCGGTTCGGAGTTTTTAGCGTTATTGGCTAAACAGCAACAAGCCTATGCAGGTCAGATTGAATTGCGTTTGGTGGGCGTATTTAATTCGCGCCAAGCGTGCTTTAGCGATCAACTTGACCCAAGCCAATGGCAACAGAGTTTGGCTGCTGCGCCAGCCTATCAAAAGCAAGATTTATTGGATTACCTAACGGGCTTACCCGATCCGAAAGTGCTGGTGGATATTACGCCCAGCCGCGGTTTTGCTGAGGATTATGCCGAATTTGTACAGACCGGATGTCATTTAATCAGCGCCAATAAGCAAGGCGTGACACTGCCATGGCCACAATATCAAAAGATTGTTGCGGCAGTGGCTGAGCAACAAGTCAGCTGGCTTGCCAATACCACAGTCGGGGCGGGCTTACCGGTACAACGGATTTTGCAAGAATTACAAAGCTCAGGCGATCGTATCCAGCAAATCAGTGGCATTTTTTCTGGCACTTTATCTTGGTTGCTTTGTAAATATGACGGTTCAGCGCCATTTTCAGAATTTGTGCTGCAAGCCCAAGCTGAAGGTTTAACGGAACCCGATCCACGCGATGATTTATCGGGCAAAGATGTGCAACGGAAGTTGTTAGTATTGTCGCGGGAACTTGGGTTGAGTTTAGAGATGGCGGATATCGCTTTGACACCATTGTTACCGGCCGAGCTTGGCGTTGGCACTTGGCAAGATTTTTGGCAACAACGTGCCATGTTTGATGATTTGATAGCAACCACTTTTGCCAAAGCCCAGCAGGAAGGCAAAGTATTGCGTTATGCCGCCACCTTGTCAGTGACCGCCGATGGGGCGCAAGCAAAGGTCGAATTGTTGGCGGTCAAGCCTGAACATCCACTGGCGGCGATCCAAGCCTGTGACAATGTCTTTGTCATCGAATCTGATTGGTATCAAGCCAATCCTTTGGTGCTCAAAGGCCCAGGTGCTGGCCGTCTGGTAACCGCCGGGGGTATTCAAGCGGATTTAGCAATTTTAGCGAAACAACAAATTGCTGCAGCCAAAGCGGCGCGGCACAGCCAAGCGCAGGCTGCGGCTTGGGCCAATCAACGGGCTTGAAAGCTTCGCTGAAACAATAGCCTTGCTTGCATCAAGGGTGAAGTTGCGCCAATGCCGCTTCACCAGCTGCTGCACCCCAAGCTTTGCATTGGCTAGCTTGCTGCTAACAGTTGCTAGGCCGATGTTTACTGAGCTTGCGTTGCAGCGTCCGCCGATGCATGCCGAGTAACTTGGCCGTTTGACTGATATTGCCGTCTTGTTGCTGTAAGACTCGTTGGATATGTTCCCATTCAACCTGATCAGTGGACAATAAAGCTTCGGCAGCAACTGACGCCCCATCCTTGCCATCAAGTTCTGCACTAAGTTCTAGCTCTTCATCGGCTTGCAGCGCGTTGAGTAATAACTGGAAGTCCATTGGTTTGGTCAGATAATCATCGGCACCCGCTTTGACCGCTTGTACAGCTGTTGCAATTGAAGCATAGCCAGTCATCACTAAGATGCGACATTCAGGCAAATGTTGCCGCAACATGGGAACAAACGCCAGACCGGATTGACTGCCGAATCTTAAATCCAGCAGATAGCAATTGGCTTGTAATGCCACTAATTCGCCAACGGCAACAGCCTCGGTAAAGCTACTGACTTGATGGCCCAGTCCACTCAGCCGCCTGGCTAAGGTACGGACTAAAGTTTCATCATCGTCGACAATCACAATATGCATGTTAGCGATCCGCTTGATAGTGAATTTCTGTGCACAAGCCACCACTGCTGGCCGGTTGTCGGGTGATTTGCGCTCCTAATCGTTCCAGTGACACGGTCGCTAAAAACTGGCCCAATCCCAAGCCGTGCTCACTAAAGTAGGGCATTTTGCCCAGTAGTTGCAATGCATCAGCAGGTAAGCCTGGACCAAAATCACGGATCTGCAGGGTAAATTTGCCCTGAGCTAGGCTCATATTGATTTGTAATCGTGCCTCTTGCTTGGCAAGCGAGGCGTCTGCAGCATTATCAAGAATATTGAATAAAGCAGAGCGCCATGCCAGCGCATCGTGGGTAGTGCACGGACTCTCATCGGTTTGTTGTTGAAGTTCGAGAGAGATTTCTGGGCGACTGACTAACCAAAGTTGTATGGCTTGTAGGCTGACAGCCCATATTGATTGATCACTATGCGGCTGCAACCGCAGCTGCTGAGCATTTGTTCTTAATTGACTCACGATTTGTTGGCAGCGTTTGATTTGTGATTGCAAGTCCATCAGCAGTGCGGGGGCGTTTTTTCTCGGATCTTGCGCTGGGAGGCTGTCGATATTGCAGCTATCACTTAGCTCTTCGCTGAGGCTGAGCTCTTCGCTAATCAAGCCAAGCGTTTGTAATGGTGTGGCTAAATCATGAGCGGCATTGGCTGCATAGGTGGCAACGGCCAGCATTTGCTCTTGCCGGCCTTGTTGTTGCTGTAACAGCATCAATTGGATAGATTTTTGCCGGACTAACTGCGCTTGCGCGCTAATAAACCAAGCAATTAACAAGGCAGATAATGCAAAAGCCCAACCCATTTGCGACATATGCTGAGAAAATGGTTCAGTGTGCATATGAACATGCATGGGTTCTAGCACTTGGCCAATGCCCGTTTGGAGTAACAAGTTGTACAAAGCGATGGCCAGTAATGCACTGAGATAAGCCGCTTGTGCTGGCAGTAACACCGCAGACATGGCGACAGGTAATAGCAATAAGGCAATAAAGCCATTGCTAGCACCGCCAGAAAGCGCCAATAACAAAGTTAACATGATCAAATCAAACAATATTGTGATGCCGAATAAACGCATGCTATGGCGGGCTAAGCGCGCATCCCGTAGCCATACTAAATTCGAACAAAGGTGTAATGCCAATAAAGCTAATAATAAAGTCCAATCCGCCACCGGATAATGCAGAAAAAATCCTAAAATTGCCGCACTGAATTCGACACTGAGTAGAGCCCAGCGAAACTTTTGCAATTGCAGCAGTTGCAGAACAGGAGAAAGTTCAGGCGCGAGTTGCATGGGAGAACGCATCTTGATGATCCGAAAAAAGACGGGAGCATTCGCTCCCGCTGCAAAAAACTGACGGATAGAGACTAGCTGGGTTCAGTACGAATGTCATGAGATTTGTCTGCAAAATCCGATAACAACTAACCAGTAATACTCTATCCCCACTATAAAAGGCTGGAGCATGTTTGGCGATGTGGCAAATTGTCGCAGGCGAATTCTAAGCTGTGTTGCCTGGTGAATGTCAGGATTGGCCGTGACGATTGCAATTTGCACTTAGAGTTGACAATGAGGCAGCCGATTTCGATTTTATCAGTGGCAAGATCTTGCCGTTTCAATTTTTAAGTTAGATTAAATGAAATAATTTCAATTGCTTAGGTTGCATTACCTAAAGTTTCCACCGATGACGGCCCACTTTTTCCTGCAAAAAATGCCATTTAACTGAAAAAAACTGCAATTTGCCCCTGCGAACGGGCCATGTTGCAAAAATTGGCACTTAATTTGCCTAATTGTGAAGCCTTGCTGTGAGGCGAAACTTCGTGCAATCCACGATTTAACTTCAAAATAAAAATATTTAACTATAAAAATTAGGGATTTACACAAAATGCAAATCAATGCACAATCTTTAGTGACTTCACTGTATCTGCAAACTGAACAACAAAAAACAAGTGCACCTGCGGCGACAAAAGCAACAGCGCCGTCCGCCCCGCAAGATACAGTGACTTTGTCGCCAGCCAGTTTGGCACTTGCTAGTGGTGAGAGTCTTGAAACTGGAGTAACTGCATATGGTAGTTGGCCTGTTTGGCCAATAGCTAATGAAGCCTATTCAGACAAATAACTTTATGGAAATTTGTGTTAAAAAAGCATCCATCATTAATTAAATTTGGCGTGGCAATTGCTTTTCCTTGCACATTGCTCGCCACTTTTTATTTTTACCAAGACGATTGGCGCCTTTTTTTAATATCAGTGTTTACCCTGACTTTTATTGCAATCGTTGATAAACAAGAGAGAAGATTGTACCCCATCTTACTCATTTTTCTCTTCATCCGAACGACTGAGTTATTTTTCAGTTTTCTATTGGTTCACATGCTTGGACTGCCATTCCTTTTATTAACGGGTCTTGTTGATCTTCTCTGTGCATTTTTGTTAGTTCATTATTACAAAGATGAAATCTTAATTAGATGGTGCAGAGTAAAATCATCAATTACATTGGATTGCATTACTCCTAGGTGTTTCTTGTTTCTATAGAGTTGCAGCAGCAGCTGAATTGGCAATCCATGAGCTTGATAGGAATTTCTTTGGAAAAGAACCACCATTCTTTTTCGAAACAGGCCCAATTGCTATGATTGCTATAAGGATTACCATCGATACCCTGCTTTGGTCTATGTTGCTTTTTCCTAGAAAACTCGCACACTT
>CAZIPG010000150.1:0-7381 GCA_964540955.1 uncultured Rheinheimera sp. | reverse complement strand
TTTTTCACTGCCCCAGTTCACTTGTTCTGCTTGCCAATCATCTGTGCGACCCCCGGCAAAGCCAAAGGTTTTAAAGCCCATGTCTTCCATCGCCACATTTCCTGCCAACACCATCAGGTCGGCCCAAGAAATTTTGCTGCCATATTTTTGCTTGATTGGCCACAGCAAGCGACGAGCTTTGTCGAGGTTAACGTTATCAGGCCAACTGTTTAAAGGTTCAAAGCGCTGTTGACCGCCGTTGGCGCCGCCACGGCCATCAAAAATACGGTATACACCGGCACTGTGCCATGCCATCCGTACGAAGAACGGCCCGTAGTGACCATAATCTGCAGGCCACCAATCTTGCGAGGTCGTCAGCACTTTGCGTAAATCTTCTTTTAAAGCTTTTAAGTCGAGCGTTTTGAACGCTTGTGCGTAGTTGTAATCAGCACCATAAGGATTGGATTCGACTGAATGCTGGCGCAGCGGGGCTAAATTGAGCTGATTCGGCCACCAATATTGGTTGGTCGTGACATCTTGCGCTGCCGCTTCTTTGGCGATTGCTGCGCCTTGACTTAAAGCAATGGTTAAAGCCATGGCGACGGCAGAGAACATTGGTATTTTTTTCATCGTCATATTCCTTGGTTGGTTGAAATTGACCGGTACACACCGGCCGTCAGCAAGAAATAGGCTAGACCCAAAATATCAATCATACTAAATGATTAATAACGATTAATAACTTCGAGAAAATTGATTGAAATAAAATCCAACTATAACGAAAAGCATTAAGCATTTGATTTTATTGGTGTTTTATTTTTTACCAATGCAGTGATTGATTGGAAGCTCTCAGAGCAGTTGAACAAGAAAAAAATGCCTTGCGATTTGAAATCAGCAAGGGGCAAGTAATGGCGGCGAGAGTCATTTAGCAGGAATACTGGCAGCAAATGCACTTGCATGGCGAAGAACTTTCGATAAGGTGCAGCGCTCGCTGACCGCGACAGCATTGGACTCTTCAGTAACTTTCTGCCCATCGTTGTTTGCATGATTGCGGGTATTATTAGTTGCCAATTTGGTTGCAAGGTTGATTGCACCTTGCTCGCTCTGTTCTTGTAAAAGTGCGGCTCTGTAGAGGGCACTACGGCGTAATTGTTGTCGACGGATGGTATGCATGACAAAGGCTCGCTGGTTGATTCAAGCGGTTAGACTAGGCGAGAAATATGAAGAAAATATGACAGATGACTCGCTTCAACTTGAGCCACCGTGGTTTGGTCGACCGAAGAAAAAATTGCACACTTTCGCAAAAAATAACGCCAACCTGTGCAGGTTGGCGTTGCTCGTACAATCGAGGGATTGCCGTGTTTATTTGGCAGCAAAGCCATTGGCTTGAATATCCACTTGCGTCACTTTGCCATATTTGGCAGCCACAGGCGCGATGGTTTTGGCTTGCCCTATCAGCACAAATTTCAAATTTTGCTGTGGGAAATAAGTCGCGATCAAACGTTGAGTTTCAGCCAGAGTCAGACTGTCGACGTTCTTCTGAAAATTATTGATGTAATCTTCATTAAAACCGTAAACGAACATATCGCCTAACAAATCAGCCAAAGCACCATTGGTTTCGAAACGGGGTGGAAATTGGCCTTTCACATAGGCTTTTGCCGAATCCAAAGTTGCTTGATCTAAGCCTTGTTGCGCCAATTTCTGGTAGGTCTTCAGTGCTAAATCGATAGCAGCCTGAGTATTTTCTTTGGCAGTAAAAGTACTGATGGCAAAAATGCCACTTTCGCCAAAGCGGGTGAACCCAGAGCGAGCGCCGTAGGTCAAGCCAGAGTTGACACGAAGCTCGTCATTTAACCACGACGTAAAGCGCCCACCTAACACGGTATTGACTACACTGATGCCAACAAAGTCTGGATTATCTTGCGCCACACCCGGGCCACCAATCATAAACGTAGTCTCAATCGCATCACTTTTATCCACTAACAGCACTGCTGGTTGGCTGGCATTGCTCGGCAGACCTACCGTCAAATCTTGCGCTTTGACAGTTTGGCTATTTTTCCAGCCACCGAACAAACTCTTCAGCTGTTTTTTCATTTGTGCCGGTTCAAAATCACCAACAACCGCAATCGCTGTTTGCGATGGCTGATAATGGCTTTGATAGAAGGCTTTCACATCCGTGAGTTGAATGTTTTTCAGCGCTTGCAAATCCCCTTCGACCGCATGGCCATAAGGATGTGTGCCGTAATGAAAACGACGGAAGTAGTTGTCGATCACATCGCGTGGGCTTTGCCGCGCATTTTCCAAGGCTGCCAATTGTCGTTGCTTTAACTTGGCAAAATCTGCTTGTGCAAAAGCTGGTTTGAGCAATGTCGCCTGCACCAGTTTCAGCATTGCATCGCGGTCTTTGGCCATGAAAGTGGCACGAATTGAACTCGCTTCTAAATCACCCAACACATTTAAGCTTGCGCCCAAGAAATCAACCGTTTGGGCTATTTCTGCCTTGCTCTGTTTGTCAGCACCCAATAACAAACTTTCCGCAGTTAAGTTGGCTAAACCGGCTTTGTTATCGAGCACAGCCCCTGCTTTCACTGTGACATTCACTGTCATCAACGGCACTTCATGCTGGGGCAACAAGTACAGGGTTAAGCCATTGTCTAATTGTACCTTTTCATAAGCCGGAAATTGAAAACTTGGCGCTGCGTACCCAACAGTACTGAGCACACACATTGCAGAAACTGCCAACCCTTTGAGCCATTTGCTGACGCTTAATTTCATAAATCTTTGTCCTCTTTCGCGTCGAGTACTGCCACTGAACGATTCGATTTTTTCAAATAGGTTTGTGCGACACGCTGAATATCTGCTGCCGTCACTTTGTTATAAAAATCAGGTGCTTGGAATAAGCGTTGGTAACTACCAAAATACAATTCGTAAGTGCCTAACATATTGGCTTTGCCATTGATAGTTTCCATCTGCCGATAAAATTCCATCAATTTAAAATTCCGGACTTTTTCTAGCTCGGGTTGGGTAACGCCCGCTTTGGCAATTTGATTAATTTCTTGAATCAGCGCTTTTTCCAATTTCTCCGCACTGACCCCCGAACTCGCATTGGCATAGACATAAAACAAATTCGGATCAAAGGATTGAGGTTGTTCAGCGTACACTTCAAGTGCAATTTCTTTGTCGACTAAGGCTTTGAATAAACGCGAACTTTCGCCTTGAGCTAAAATCGACGCCAGCATATCTAACGCATAATAATCGGCATGAGAACTGGCAGGAGTGTGATAGCCGAGCAAAATGGTCGGTGCTGTCACTGAAGCTTTTTGCACATAAGTGCGTCTTTCACCCACTTGCACCGGTTCCACCGTTCGAACTTTGGCGGGTTCTGGTTGTGCGGGGATGGGTTCTAAATACTGACTCGCCAGCTTTTTCACTTCAGCAAGACTCACCGCACCTGTGACCACTAAGACGCCATTATTGGGGGCGTAGTAGGTTTTGTGGTATTGCTTTAAATCCTGCAAAGTCCAGGCTTGAATATCCGATTCATGGCCAATCACCGACCAACGATAAGGATGGGCTTGAAACGCGATCCCTTTCAGTTGTTCATGGACCACTTGGAAATTCGAGTTCTCTAACCCTGTGGTTCGCTCTGAGGCAACCACACCACGCTCACTTTCCACCATCTTGGCGTTGATATCTAAATGCGCAATGCGATCTGCTTCTAAATCGAAAATGGTTTCTAACGCCGAAGCCGGAAACCAGTTGGTGTACACAGTGATATCTTCAGTGGTATAGGCATTGTTCGCCCCGCCAGCCGCTTCCATCGTTCTATCGAACATCTTAGGGCCATACTTTTTGGCACCATTGAACATCATGTGTTCAAAAAAATGGGAGATCCCGGTAATGCCGGGCACCTCGTTTCGGGATCCAACTTTCCAAAACAAATAACTGTTGGCATTCGGGATAGATTTATCTTCTAGCACCAATACTTTCATGCCGTTTTTTAGGGTAAAGCTTTGGACTTGGCTGGCATCAACAGCTTGCGCTGTGCCTTGAGCCAGACTAAGCCCGAGCATTACCAGCGGGAAAATGGCTTTCATCGAATGAATTCCTCACTATCATCTAAAGACATCGCACAGCGATTTGCCTTACAAAGTACCGCATTCGCAACCAAAAATTCAACAATATTTAACAAGGGGGCGGTATTTTAGCCACGCAAGCGTCGGGTGGATCTTAAATGCTCTGAATTTGCTAAGTATTACAGCAGCAATCGAACCGTGTGAACCTGCTTTTTAGGCTTGTAGTCAAACGTTGAAGAGGCCACACTGTGACGACTTAACTTGCTGAACTTGGTCATAGCGCTGCGGATCATGTTTCAAAACAACTTTCAGAACCACGGTTAGAACTGGGCCCCATGCAACATCTACTAGAACCTCAGCGACAACTGACTCGGCAATGGCCTTTGTTACTGGCTGCAGCCTGCAAACGGAGTCGCCCGCATCAAGATTTTTGGCAAACGATTGCATGGTCAGATCTGACGGCTGAAACCTTGACTCGTTATTGCCAAATGTTCAATTTTCCAACGTCAACACGGCCACTGACCAGTTACTTCTTACCCATTCAACGCGCCCAACTCTATGCCATGTTACATAGCCATTTTGGTTTTTCCCCGGTTGGCCTCGTGCATATTGAAAATAGCATGCAATCTCATGTCGACTGGTCAGCCTTGATGGAACAAACAACCAACCAATCTTTGCAACTCAGCACCCTAGTGACACTCTTGCCAACCGCTGAAAATGGTCGGCAAATCTGTCGCTTCCAAAGCTTTTTGCACCCTATTTTTGCGGAATATCCAGAACATCCCCAGCAATTGACGAATGTGCTATTAAGCTGCCAAAGTGACTATTTAATCCCGAGTAAACAGCCGCATACTCGAGCCCGCAGCAATAACGTCGGCAGTTATTTGCAAACTAAACCTGCAGCCGAGACAGCCTTGGCAACATGGCAACTCAGTAACCAACAAGGCTATCAGTATGCTCGCTTGTCTGGTGATATGAATCCAATCCATCTCAACCAGTGGAGCGCTCGCCTATTCGGCCAAAAAAGAGCGATTATTCATGGCATGCACACAGTGGCTATGGTTGAAGCGAGGCTACTGAGCAACACATCGGCTGCAATTCAGCGATCGTCCCAGCCAAGACCCCCACTAGAAAAACTGAGTGTGAAATTTAAAAAGCCTTTGCCTTTGGGTGAACAAGCCCAACTTTATTTATGTGGTGCCAGATCGGGCTCGGTATGGCAGCAAGATAATTTGGTACTGAACTATCAGTTTTGTTAATTTTTATGAATTAATTTGGCAATTTAAACAATCACAACTATGGTATAAAACACACAAATTATTCACAAGGTTGTGGGTATGCCAACATTTCCATGGATTTTTGCGCGGTTCTTTGGGCGAAATCAATCGCCCATTTTTTTCGGCAAGCAGTGTGATTGGAGTCATCGAACACGTTCAAAAGTGCTGCACATGGCATGGTTTACGCTAAGTGTGACCTTGATCTTTTGCCCTCTTCAAGCCACTGAAGTGCTGAATGAACAGCAATGCGCGCAACTTGATTATGCGCTGCAAAGCAATCGTGAACGGCAACGCAATGGCTATCGTTTAAGTGATGCCGACCTCATTAAAGATGAAGAATTACAGCTGGAAAAACAGTTAAGGGCTTACTGCCAAGGCACGGAAACTTCGCAAATTCAACTGCCGCAGTTTAATAAAGTTGGCCGACTACTTCCCAATCGATTGAAATCTTCATTCAGCAATTTGGCAAAAAAGACGCAGCACCGAGTGCCTGAACAATCCGCCATCTCTGAGCTTCATGATCAAGCTGAGCAAACGCAACGAGGTCAGCAATCAACCCAGGCAAACCGCGTTGCGAGGAAAAATACCAAATCACAAGGCGACGTTGCAGCAGGTTCAAATCGGGCAGGACTGCGTGGAACATTGCTACCCCAAGCCCAACATCGCCATTTTTTAGCCAGTTTATTGGAAATCCGCACGCCTTACTCGGGTGAGCAACAGCAAGCATGGTTGGCTTGGTACCAAGAACCTTATTGGTGCTATGGCGTCAAAGTAACCTCGCAAATTGTCGATTGCGTCGACAAACGCCAAAAAGCCCAAGCGCAATTTGAACGCTGGTGGCAACAGCAAAACTTGTCTGACCAGTAAAGTCGGTGCTAAGCTGCAGTTTTATCAGTGAGAGAGCTGACTCATGAGCATCAGTATGAAACAAGCAAACCGCATGTTGTTTTGGTTTGGTTTGCGTTATATCCCGTTAATTGGCTTTTGCAGTCCGAAAATTCGTGAAATGTCGGATTCACATTTAGTGATCAGCATGCCGCACACTTGGCGCACGAAAAACCACCTCGGCAGTATTTACTTTGGTGCTCTAGCGATTGGTGCTGATTTAGCGGGTGCATTTTTAGTTTTTAGTAAAGCGCGCGAACGTGGCATCAATGCCAATTTTGCCTTTAAAGATGTCCAAGGCGAATTTTTAAAACGGCCAGAAGCTGAAGTCTGGTTCCGCAGCGATGATGGCAAAGTGATTGATGAAATGATGGATGAATCCATCGCGACGGGTCAGCGGATCAACAAAACCGTGTCAATCAAAGTGACTTGCCCTTCGCTGCATGGAGACGAGGCGATGGCACAGTTTCGCTTAACGCTATCGGTGAAAGCGACCAAACGCAAATAGCTCAAGAAAGTGCAAGGCACAGAGAACTTGGCATAGAGAACACGGCACAGAAAACTCGGCAAAACGTTGCAACGCCTCCAAACAAGACAGCGGCGAGGAAGGGTAATCAGTAAATGGGCATCCTGCTGTGCTGCTGGGATTGCATCTTCAATCCTGTGTTGGATTAAGGCATGCATGGCTCAGCTAGATTTGCAGAGCGCGCGCTTCAGTCGTAAACTGCAGTTTTTGTTTGGGTCTTGAGGTTGTGATGAAAGATTTACTCGGCAATTTGTTTATCCTTTCCGCGCCAAGTGGCGCTGGAAAATCTAGCTTAATCAATGCATTACTGTCTCAGCATGCCGATATGCAATTAAGCGTGTCTCACACGACTCGAGCTCCACGTGCCGGCGAAATTGATGGCGTTCATTATCATTTTGTCAGCGTGGAACAATTCAAGGCCGCGATTGCTGAAGATGAATTTTTGGAATGGGCCGAAGTTTTTGGCAATTACTACGGCACCTCGAAACGCGTGATTGCTGATGAACTCGCCAAAGGCCGCGATGTTTTCTTGGATATCGATTGGCAAGGCGCGCGGCAAATTCGTCAATTAGTGCCTTCTGTGCATAGTATTTTTATTCTGCCGCCAAGCGTAGAAGAACTCGAACGGCGCTTAAACCAGC
>CAZIPG010000149.1:0-7404 GCA_964540955.1 uncultured Rheinheimera sp. | reverse complement strand
CTTCACCCCGTCGGCATGGCGCGCATTATAGGGAGTTTTTAAAGACGTGCAAGCGTATTTATAGGAAAACTTGCGATTTTAAGTGCGACAGCCGTTTTTTTCTACGAAAGGTGTTTTTTTCCAACAAATACAGCATACTTTACGCTCAACAGAGGAAATTCCTATGACCATACGTACATATAAAGGTATTCAACCCAGTTTAGATGCATCAGTTTATGTCGACGAATCAGCAGTTTTGGTTGGCGATATCCATTTAGCCATGGATGTCAGTGTTTGGCCTTTAGTGGCTGCTCGTGGTGATGTTAATTTTATTCGTATCGGTGCTCGGACCAATATTCAAGATGGAAGCGTTTTGCATGTCTCACGCCCAAGCAGTAAAAACCCGCAAGGGTCACCGCTGATCATCGGTGAAGATGTAACCGTCGGCCATAAGGTTATGTTGCATGGCTGTCAGTTGGGCAACCGCATACTCGTTGGCATGGGCGCTATCATTATGGATGATGCTATTGTTGAAGATGATGTAATTATTGGAGCAGGCAGTTTAGTTCCGCCAGGTAAAACCCTGCAATCAGGCTATTTATATGTCGGTAGCCCTGTAAAACAAGCAAGACCACTTAATGAAGCTGAACGTAACTTTCTCAGCGCCTCCGCACAGAATTACGTAATTTTAAAAAACGAATATTTAGCTGAATGATAAATCGATTAGGCAGCGCCATCTAAATGGATGCTGCCATCTTCGGCAAACCGTGCGCGTGCCACTGCAGCTTCAATCTCATCTTCCCAGTAAAAACTATCTTCCTGCACTTGCTGAAACCAAACCGCTAATTCCCAACCGCTTGGCTTTTTAATGAATACGTTACGTCGAAGCCCTTGATGTAAAACACTGCCCTTAACGGAATCAGTCAAGTCATCGGCCTGAAAGTCTTGATTAAAAATGCATTGCTGATTCATGTCCGCAGCATCTCTTTTAGTTGTTGAAGTACTGGAGTCACCTCGGGCCTGACCCCTCGCCATATATGAAAACTTTCCGCAGCCTGACTGACCAACATCCCGAGACCATCAGCGGTATTTTTCACGCCAACTTGCCGTGCCCATACCAAGAAGGCGGTCGGTTGCGAGCCGTATAACATATCATAGGCTAATTCACAGTGAGCAACATGCCGCTCGTCTATCTCGGGTCGACTGCTCTGTAAACCCGCCGATGTGGCATTGATCACTAGACTCCACGGTAAGTCCGGGATGTCAGCAAAACCTGAAGCACTGACTTGCTCATTAAAAGCTTCGGCTACTAAAAACGCTTTGTCGGGTGTTCGGTTAGCCACATGAATTTCTGCAACTCCAGCCCCCAGCAAAGGTCCAATTACGCCACGACTCGCACCGCCAGCGCCGAGGATCAGTACTTTCGCAGCATAAAGCTGTGCACCTAACCGAATCAAATCGGCAACGAGCCCTGCACCATCTGTGTTGTCACCCATTAAGCGACCGTCTTCTATATATAGTGTATTGACTGCCTGTGCTTGCAGCGCCCGAGCGGTGCATTGCTCCACCAGCTGAAATGCTTGTTCTTTAAAAGGCACTGTAACGTTCGCACCTTTGCCGCCTGCAGCAACAAATTCACGCCAAGCGTCGGCAAAGCCGTCGACCGGTGCTAGAATGGCTTCATAACTGAGTTCTTGTTGAGTTTGCTCAGCAAAACTTCGATGAATGATTGGCGATTTCGAATGCCCAATCGGATTGCCAAATACTGCGTAACGGTCCACATAACCACCATGTTCAAGTTGCTAAAAAAGATGTTCAACCAAAAACCTGACGATACCAAGCGTCACCCCAATCCGCAACTCACCCCATACGAATTGATTGGCGGTGAAGTTGCTACTCGCAAACTGGCGGATCGCTTTTATGACATTATGGCCACCGCCCCCGAAGCTGCAGAGTTGTATGCCATCCATCCGTTGCCACTCGATACCATCCGCCAAAAATTCTTTGAGTTTTTATCGGGCTGGTTAGGTGGCCCGAGCTTATTTGAACAGAAATATGGGCATCCAAGGCTGCGAGCACGGCACATGCCTTTTCCTGTCACGCCACAGTTGAAAGATCAGTGGATGTTTTGCATGAATGCGGCGCTGAATGAAGTGGTCGCAGATCCATTATTGCGCGGCGGGTTAAGTGAAGCCTTAACCCAGCTGGCAAACCATATGATTAACCGGGATTAACTGAGGATTGCCCCAGCCAGTCTTGCGGTTTTAAGTAACGTTCATATAACAGCGCTTCTGCAGAACATGGTTCGGGTTGATAACCATATTCCCAGCGCACCAAGGGCGGCATCGACATCAAAATAGACTCGGTACGCCCACCACTTTGCAAACCAAACAAAGTGCCTCGGTCAAAGACTAAGTTGAACTCGACATAGCGGCCCCGACGATACAACTGGAATTGGCGCTGCGCTTCGCCATAGGCAGTCTCTTTTCGCGCTTGCACAATAGGAACATAAGCGCTGCAATATCCCTCACCAACACTCCGCATAAAGGCAAAGCTTTGTTCGAAGCCCCATTCATTAAGATCATCAAAAAACAATCCGCCGACGCCGCGCGTTTCTTGCCGATGTTTTAAATAGAAATAGTCATCACACCAAGCTTTGTATTTTGGATAAACGTCTGCGCCAAATGGCTCACAACAAGCTTTCGCCACTTGATGCCAATGGATCACGTCAGACTCCACTGGATAAAATGGCGTTAAATCAAACCCACCTCCAAACCACCAGACTGGCGCTTCGCCGGCTTTTTCCGCAATAAAAAATCGGACATTGGCATGACTGGTTGGCACATGCGGGTTCCATGGGTGGATCACTAACGAGACACCCATCGCTTCGAAGCTGCGACCCGCTAACTCCGGACGATGCGCTGTGGCAGAACCCGGCATTTTATCGCCAAACACATGCGAAAAGTTGACGCCCGCTTGTTCAAACACTGCGCCTTGCGTGAGTACGCGACTGCGCCCACCTCCGCCTTCTGCGCGATCCCAGGACTCTTCTTTAAATGCAGCCTTGCCATCAACCGCAGCAAGCGTTTGGCAAATTTGATCTTGCAAAGCCATGAGGAAGGCTTTGACCTGCGCTTTATCGACCTGTTGCATACTTTGCTCCTAACATCGCCTGAAATTCCAATGCGAATTCCGCCAACCTCATGATGATTTCCTGCAGAATTGTTTTAAAGCCATCCGCCAGATGGCTATAATAGCCGTCTATTATGCCAGCAACACATCGTTTTGAGGAAATAGCAATGAAAGTCGGTATCATAATGGGTTCCAAATCTGATTGGCCTACCATGAAAAATGCAGCAGAAATGCTTGATAAATTTGGTATCGCCTATGAAACGACGGTGGTATCGGCACACAGAACCCCTCATTTATTGGCTGAATATGCTGGCAACGCAGCAGCACGAGGATTAAAAGTCATTATTGCCGGTGCTGGAGGTGCAGCGCATTTACCGGGGATGGCAGCCGCTTTTACGAGTTTGCCGGTGCTTGGCGTTCCTGTGCAATCGAAAGCGCTGAAAGGCTTAGATTCTTTATTATCTATTGTGCAAATGCCAAAAGGCGTTGCAGTCGGTACTTTAGCGATTGGCGATGCAGGCGCAGCCAACGCAGGCTTACTTGCCGCGCAAATCCTAGCAACTTCAGATGCTGACTTAATGCAGAAAATTGATGCGTTCCGCCAAGCACAAACAGATGCGGTGTTAAGTGAACCCAACCCTGCGGCAGGTGATGCATGAATGTGTTAGTCATGGGTGCCGGGCAACTTGCCCGGATGATGGCCCTCGCGGGTACTCCTCTCAACATTCGAGTGTTAGCCTTTGATGTCAACTCAGCAAAAGTGGTTGACCCAGTGACCAATCAAGTCTTTGCCTTGGATTTGGCCGAGGCGGTGGCACAGGCTGATGTCGTCACTTCAGAATTTGAACACATTCCATACCCTGTTCAAGATGTTTGTCAGCAGAGTGGCAAATTTTTCCCAAACAGCACCGCCATTAAAGCGGGTGGTGACCGCCGCCAAGAAAAACAGCTGCTCGATGCCGCAGGCGTTGCCAATGCAGGTTATCGCATCATCGCTGATGAAGCTGAATTCTATGCAGCAATTACTGCATTAGGTTTGCCGCTGGTATTAAAAAGCGCCTTGGCTGGCTATGATGGCAAAGGTCAATGGCGACTCAAAACTATCGAAGATGCCAAAGCCGTTTGGGCTGATATTGCGAGCTTTATGGCAGGTGCGAACCACACCTTACCGCAAGCGATTGTTGCTGAACAATTTATCCGCTTTGATCGGGAAGTCAGTCTTGTTGGCGCTCGCAATGCGCAAGGTGAGACTGTGGTTTACCCCCTGACAGAAAACCATCATGTGAATGGCGTTTTAGCGGTATCGACAGCCTTGAATAGCTCGCAACAACTTCAAGCACAAGCAAAGCAAATGTTTGATGCGGTCGCAGGTCAATTGAACTATGTCGGTGTTTTGGCATTGGAGTTTTTCCAAGTCGGCGAACAGTTACTGGTCAATGAGATTGCGCCGCGCGTGCACAACTCTGGTCACTGGACACAACAAGGCGCAGACACTTGCCAATTTGAAAACCATTTACGTGCGGTATGCGGATTACCATTAGGTAGTACGGCGCTGGTACGCCCCACGGTGATGGTTAACATTTTAGGTGAAGATCATGTTGACCCGGCGGTGCTCGCAATTCCTTCTTGTCATTTGCATTGGTATGGCAAAGCAAAACGACCTGGCCGGAAGATGGGACACATCAATATATGTGGTGAAAATACCCAGCAATTAGCTGAGCGCTTTCTGGCGCTTTCTGCATTATTACCTGCAGCAAGCTTCCCTGAGGTTGCAGACGTCGCTCAGGCATTTGCCAAGCGTCAATAACATCACGAACGACTGATGCCAAGCATGGACAAGAGTTATTCTTGTACTGCTTGGCATTTTTTATTGGCACAAATCAATTTGACGCCCTGTGCACTCGGCTTTTCCGCCAGCAAACCAAAACCACACTGTTGGCATTGCCCTGCAACCGGTTTGAAATTCACGACAAAATCACAGGCCGGATAGCCATCACAACCATAAAATGTTTTGCCATATTTGCTGGTTCTTGCCAGTAACTTACCCGTTTTGCAAAGCGGGCAATGCACATCAGCAACTGCCGGCGCCTCTTCATGCACCACAAAATGACAATCAGGAAAGTTGGTACAACCAATGAACATGCCATAACGGCCATTTTTAACCGCTAATTCACTACCACATTCGGGACAAGGCGGATCTGTCAGTACCTTCACGATAGTACTTTCGTGCGGGTGCAAGGTTTTCACAAAATGACATGCAGGATAATTACTACACCCCAAAAATGGACCGTGCTTCCCCGACTTCATCATCAACGGATGACCGCATTCTGGACAAGGTTGCTGCTGACTGGGAATGGAAAATAATGTCGTTTCAGTCATGATTGCTTTGGCTTACTTCAGTTAATTGCATTATGACACAGTTCAGCCTGAAGAAGAGTAAGAACGAGAGTGAACAAAGGAGGAACTTAGGCTTTTGCAAAGCTTAGTAATTTTAGGCGATAGAGCACCCTAAAGGGCCGCTTAATGCAGCGGCCCAGTCGGTTCTTCAAAAATCAAATCTTCCATTTGCGCATAGGCAGTTTCGTGACCTGGCGCATTAAACAGCACCATCAAAACCACCCATTTTAAATCTTCAAGACTGACCTGAGCACTGTCGAGCTCCATCACACGATCCAGCACCATTTCTCGTGTAGGTAAATCTAATACATTAATTTGTTCTAAAAATAACAAGAAACCACGACAATCCGCATCCAACTTTCTTTGTTCCTCAACAGTAAAAATCCTGACTGCTGATGAGTTCGATTTGGTCAGATAGGGTTTGACATGACTCTCTTGTAATTTTGAAAGATTTTCTAACCACTTCAATGCTTTAAAAATATCGTCATCATGAAAACCTGCTTTGACCAACTCTTTGGTTAGATCCGCTTGGTTGACATAAACTTCCGACTCGTTATGGATATAGTTTTCGAACAGATAGACGAGGATATCAAACATACTTAGGCCCTCCTCACTCGAATGTAGCCACCTGGCACAGCAGCAACCGCGCCGGCAAGTTCCAGTTCTAGCAGTGCAATGGTTACTTCAGCGACAGACATGTTGGCCCTTGCGGCAATCACATCAATTGCGGTCGCTTCATCTCCTACGTTAGACAACAAGCTGGGTTCAAACAAGTCTTGCTGCAAATTATTTTTTTCAAGTGCATTTTGGTTCGCAATTGATTGTAATTCCAGCCCTAGCTCTTCTAGGATATCGGCGACATTACAGGTAAGTTTAGCGCCCTGCTGAATTAATTGATGGCACCCCGCCGATTGCGGGCTACGGATTGACCCCGGGATGGCAAAGACTTCTCGATTGTAATCAGCCGCATAATTAGCGCTGATTAATGAGCCACTTTTTTCGGCAGCTTCAACGACTAAGGTGCCAAGGCTTAATCCCACGATGATCCGATTGCGAATAGGAAATAACCGCGCCAAGGGCGCTACATTGGGCAAATATTCCGACACTAATAGCCCCTGCTCCGCAATTTGCTGAAACATCGCATCATGTTGCCATGGATAACGATGTTTCAAGCCATGCCCACATACCGCTATCGTTCGACCATTCACCGAAAGCGCGCCTTGATGTGAAGCGGCATCAATGCCTCGCGCTAAACCGCTAGTGACCACTAAACCGAAATTGGCTAACTGGGCTGCAAAATCAAAAGCGATGGCTTTCCCCGTAGAAGTGGGTTGTCGGCTACCCACCATAGCAATTTGTGGTTTTTGCAAAAGAGAGAAATCCCCTTGCACAAACAACTGCAATGGCGGATGTTTAATTTGTTTAAGTAGTGGCGGATATGCAGCATCACAAAAGCGCACCAGATGCTGACCATCGACATCTAACCATCGTAATGCATCGTCAATATTGGCTTGATTCGGCGCTACAACTCGATTTGCTTGCTGTTCCGTAAGCCCAGCAGCAACCAGAGTTGCTACTGAGCAATGGAATAACTCGTTGAATGGGATAGCTGAACACAGGCTCTCAAACCGGACTACATCCATGCCGGGAACTGCTGCGAGCGTCAGCCAACGGTACAGATCATCCATGATCGCCCCTTGGCATTAATTAAGGTTTAGAAAAATGAAAGCATGGACGCTTTATTTTCCGATACCAGCCCCTGAACTCTTTGTTTACTTAGGGTCGCAAGGGCTGCTTTGCTTATTACAATTTCAAATGTTCGACAATCAAATGGTCAATCAATTAAAGATCACCAATCTCATCGCCCACACGAATGGGTCGCTTAGTCTCAGTAAC
>CAZIPG010000148.1:0-7426 GCA_964540955.1 uncultured Rheinheimera sp. | reverse complement strand
ACGGAAATTGACTTGCTGTTCGGTCAATAATTCCAACATATTGTTGGCTCGTACCCGATAACCTTCGGCATCAAGTCGGGCGTTTTCAATTTGCTTTTGTTGTTGGGCAAGTTGCTGTTGGATCCCTTGCTGCCCTTGTTCTAAGTCCTTGATTTGCAGTTCAGTCTTCTGCAGTTGCTGCTGCTGTTGTAATTTCAGCTGCTCTTGCTCTGTCCGACTTAGCAGTAAGATTTGCAGGTGCTCCTGCATCTCTGCGTCTGGATCGTCCAGCAAGTCAAATTGAGCAACTAACTGCGCCAGCCGTTCTTCTTGTTGTTTGATTTGACTGATGGTGCGCTGCAAATGCAAGCGTGCTGCATCCAATTGGCGAGTGAGACTCACTTGCTGAAGTTGGAGTTGTTGCGCTTGTTGATTCAGCTGCTGCTGTTTGGCTCGCCACTGTGCGATACCCTGTTGCCCCTGATCTTGCTGTTGCTGCCACGTCGATTCTTGCTCTGCGTGCTCTTGTACTGACAGATTCAGCTCGTCTAACTGCACATTCAGAATTGCCGAAGCCGCTTGCAGCTCAGTCGCCTGAGCTGCTAACTGAGCCAACTGTTGTTGATAATCGAGTTGTCTTTGCTGCTGTAAATTGGCTTGCTGTTGCAACAGTTGGCACTGGGTCGATTGCTGCTGAAATGCACTTTGCTGCTGTTGCAATTGCTGCCGTTGTTGCACAATGGCGATATCTGCCAGAGCAATTGCCTCGTCACGCTGCTGCAATTGGTTCTTTAATGTCGCAAGAGCGGCTTCAAGTTCGGTAATTTGTGCGCTGAGATGGTCCAGTTGCTGCTGGCGGATCAATGGATTGTCGCGTTGCGCCTCACTTGGCACAATAAGCCAATTCGGCCCAAACCATTGGCCATCAGGGGTGATACAAGATTGCGCATTTTGCAGTAAGGGCCGTTTGGCCAGCGCGTCATCTCGCTGTTTAAAGCAGTAAATCTCACAAAAATAAGCAGGCACCGGGCCCGAGAGGACTTGCGCAGCCAAACTGCCCTCAGGCCGTTCGGCACTCAACTCAATCAACGAATGACACGCCAATTCTGCCGGGAAATCATCACTGACGTGGCTAAAATTTAACGCTTGTAATGCAACTGCCACTGCGGTTTCCCATCCTCGCACAATCTCAAGTTTAGGTAACAGTGGCTGCTCAGCTAAGGCTTGCTGTAATTGTTGCCGCAGCGAAACGGCTTCTCGCTGGAGCATTTGCAAGTTGAGTTGCATTTGCTGTTCAGCAAGCAATCCGGTTTGCTGATCACTTTTTAGCTGTTGATGACTTTGCTCTGCCAAGCTAAGCGCTTGTTGGCTGTCACTCAATTCCTGCTGCAAGCGTTGTTGAGCTTGTTCAGTGTCGCCAATCTGACGTTGCAACTCAGTCAGATCCAACGCTGCTAATGCCGTTTCGAACCTTTGCTGCTGTTCAGCATTTTGCTGCAGTTGTTGGGATTGATATTGCAATTGCAACTGCGTTTGCCGTTGTTGTTGCTGTAATTGAAAATATTGCTGCTGCCAAAGACGATAAGCCGACTGTTGCTCCGCTTGGCTTTGCTCCACCAACAGCAGGGCTTCGGCACAATCTTCTTGCTGCTGAGCAATCAGTTCTTGCTCGGGGGCAAGTGCCAACAGCATGCCTTCAAGTTCTTCCAACTCCGCTTGCTCTTGCTGTTGCTGATCTTGGCCTAATTGCAAAAATTGTCTGATTTGCCGCTGATCTTCCTGCAGCGTTTGTCGACGGCTCCGTTGGTGCAGAAGCTGCTGTTCTAATGCAGTGATCTCTGTGCCAAGTTGATAATAATATTGTTGCGTTTGCTCGAGTTGCTGACGCTGCTCCTGCTGCAAGGTCTTGAGCTGAACTAACTGATTAAAACTGCCAGATCCTTCGTTTTGAAATTTATGCAGTTGCGTTTCAAGCTCTGCAAGCAACTTCTCACTCTGTTGCAGTTGTTCGTTGTAATACCACCACTTCAAGCCGGTCAGTTCGGCTTTTAATCGACGCTCTGTCGCTTTTAATTCTTTGTAGCGTTCAGCCGTTGCAGCCTGCCTACGCAATTTGTCTAAGTTTTTTGCTAACTCTTCGCGCACATCTGCCAATCGCAACAAGTTATCGCGGGTATGACTGATGCGAGTTTCGGTTTCACGCCGCCGCTCTTTATACTTAGAAATGCCGGCCGCTTCTTCTAAAAACACCCGTAAATCTTGCGGGCGCGATTCAATAAGCCGTGAAATCATGCCTTGCTCAATGATGGCATAACTGCGCGGCCCTAGTCCGGTTCCTAAAAAGATGTCAGTGATATCTCGACGCCGACATTTAGTGCCATTGAGGAAATACAGTGATTGTGCGTCTCGCGTGACGACCCGTTTCAGGGAAATTTCATGGCGATCAGCCAAACTACCTTGCAGTCGCCCTTGGATATTTTCAAAGACTAATTCGACGGAGGCTTGCGAAACAGGTTTACGCTGAGTTGAGCCATTAAAAATGACGTCCGTCATGGCATCGCCACGCAGATTTTTAGCCGAGCTTTCGCCCAGCACCCAGCGCACTGCATCAATCACATTTGATTTGCCACACCCGTTTGGCCCCACGACACAAGTCATCGCCGTTGGAAACGGCACTAAAGTCGGGTCGACAAAGGATTTAAATCCGGCGAGTTTGATTTGTTTTAGTCGCATGCCCTGCGAATTTCTAGAATTTTCTCTTACAGAATGTAACAAAATGACCTAGTGCTGTCACGGATAAACTATTGATCAAGCGGCATTTGGCTTTTAAGCTGCAGGCTGAAAGTTGCAACAGGGCTTCATCCCTGCAGGAGTTCACTATGCATTATTTTTTCACCGGCCTCTCACTCATCAATACCAAGGGGTTGCGCCGCTTTGTGCTCATCCCGTTAAGCATCAACTTAATTCTGTTTGCGATTGCTTTTTTCTATTTGATTTCCCAAGTGTCTGGCTGGGTTGATGCCATCTTGGCGTTGATCCCGCAATGGCTCAATTTTTTAGAGTATTTGTTATGGCCGTTGTTAGTCCTGACGGTGGTACTCAGCATGGCCTTTACTTTTACTATGGTCGCCAATTTTATTGCCGCGCCTTTTAATGCACTCTTAAGTGAAAAAGTGGAATTACACCTAACAGGACAAGCCCTACCCGACCAAGGTTTATTGGCTTTTGCCCGTGATATCCCAAGAATGTTAAAACGCGAATGGACCAAATTTGTTTATTTTTTGCCCCGAGCTTTGCTGTTCCTCATCGCGTTTTTCCTGTTGCCTGTGATTGGCCAAGTGCTATGGTTTTTATTTACCAGTTGGATGATGGCCATTCAATACTGTGATTATCCTTATGATAATCATAAAATTAGTTTTAATGACATGAAGGCTCAACTACGAGGCGATCTGACCGGTAGTTATAGTTTCGGCATGACAGTGTCGATTGCCAGCATGGTGCCTTTTTTGAATTTATTAGTCATGCCGGTTGCAGTCTGTGGCGCAACGGCCATGTGGGTAGACCGCTATCGTCACAGTCATTACCCTAGCACCAAATCTTAATAAGGATTGGGATGTCGATACAAATTTTACTGCTTGAGGATGAAGATAGTATTGCTGATGCGCTTATTTTCAGCCTCAAAGCCGAAGGCTATCGAGTGCAATGGTGCACCTTGATCCAAGAGGCGCTCTCTCAATATCAGAATGCTGACTTATTAATTTTGGATGTGGGTTTACCCGATGGCAATGGCTTTGAGCTTTGTAAGCAAATTCGTCGTGACAGCGAAGTGCCAGTGATCTTTCTCACCGCCCGTAGCAGTGAAATTGATCGGGTGGTGGGACTCGAGATTGGTGCGGATGATTATGTGGTTAAACCTTTCAGCCCGCGAGAGTTGGTTGCTCGGGTTAAAACAATCTTAAAACGGGTGCAACGCCAACAAGAGCCGCCAGCGCAGGCTCCTCATCTGCCTAACACAGCAATCAGAGCCCTCACGCTAGGAGATTTTTGCTTAGATCCAAGCACGCTGACCATTACTCTTAAGCAAACTCCTTTAACCCTGACGGCTTTAGAGTTTCGCTTATTGCAACATTTTATTCAGCACCCGCGCCAAGTGTTATCTCGAGAGCAACTGTTGCAAGCGGTTGGTTCAGCGGCGGATGCAGGATACGATCGTTCAATCGATACTCACATTAAAAGTTTGCGAGCAAAATGTCGGCAAATTAGTGATCTTCAGTACCTGATTACCCAACGAGGCTTTGGCTATAGCTTTCAGCCGCATGGGCAACCCCCATGCTAAAGCACATAGGGCAAGCACTCAACCGCAGCCTATGGCGTTATGTGCAACTGCCCTTTGCGGTGCGCGTCTTTGCCCTTTATTTTATTTTTGTCGGTTTCAGTGGCTATTTCATGCTGACGTTGGTGGTCGATGAGATTAAACCAGTCGTCCGCCAAAGTAGTGAAGAAAATCTATTTGATACGGCGCAGTTCATGGCGGCTCTGGTCGCCCATGAATTTCAAGCCAAAGCATCCCCAGCACTGCCGTTGCAGCTCCAACGCCAGTTGTCTACCTTCGGGATGCATGAATTAAAAGCCAGTATTTGGGGCGTGCCCAAATCCCCCAATCCCCATCGAATTTACATCACGGATCAGCAAGGTATTGTCGTCTTCGATAGCAAAGGGCAAGCGCTTGGGCATGATTACTCCCGTTGGAATGATGTCTACCTCACTCTGCGAGGGCAATATGGTGCGCGATCCAGTAAAGCAGATCCAAATGATGAACAGTCGAGTGTGATGCATGTTGCAGCACCAATTATCCAGAATCAACAGATTGTCGGTGTACTCACGATTGCAAAACCGAACCGTTTAAGCGAACCCTTCATCACGCGCAGTCAACAATATTTAACAACGCGCGGTTTGGCACTGATGGCCCTAGGTTTGTTGATTGGTGCTCTATTAGCTTGGCGGCTGCAGCGTGGCCTCAATCGGCTCAACCTTTATGCCGAACAGCTCAGTCAAGGTGAACGCATTGGTCCGCCGAAATTTCGGGTATTTTTCGAGTTTGCCACTTTGGCAGCAGCTTTAGATCGGATGCGGCAGAAACTGGCGGGTCGCGCTTATGCCGAGCAATATGTGCAGACGTTAACGCATGAATTAAAAAGCCCGCTCACTGCCATTCAAGCGGCTGCAGAATTACTACAAAACCCGCTCGAGGCGTCCGATCAACAACGCTTCAGTGCCAATATTCTGCAGCAAAGCCAACGGGTGCATCAATTGATTGAACGCTTATTGCAACTTTCAGCACTCGAACAGCAAAGCTACTTAACTTCGACCCGCGAAGTTGATTTGAGTCACCTTTGCCAAACCGTGATTGAGAGTCGGAGCGGCAGGATGGATCAGCAACAATGCATCCTCAAACAACACCTTGAACCACTTGTGATCCAAGGAGATGCGATGCTACTGGAACAAGCTCTGGGACATCTGTTGGACAATGCCCTTGATTTTGCGCATCGCGGAGCCGAGTTCAGCCTGACTTTGACGCAACAGCCCGCAGTCATCGTCCTGCAACTCACCAATCAAGGCCCCCATATCCCAGACTATGCCTTACCACGCCTCACCGAACGTTTTTACTCGCTACCACGCCCAGGAAAACAGCAAAAAAGTACCGGGCTGGGCCTTAATTTCGTGGCAGAAGTCAGCAAATTGCATCAGGCAGAATTCCAGATCGCAAATACAGAATTAGCGGGGCACTCTGCAGTGCAAGCCAGCTTAATTTTTCACAGGTAAATCCGGCGCAAACAAGTTTGTGAAGGCCATTCACCGTCTGCTCACAGCAAACTCCACAGAAACTTCACCAAGGCCCCATCATCACTGCACACAGAGTTGCCAGCATAAAGCCTTCAACCAAGGAGTGTTTTATGTTCAATCTTTTCAAACTTAAACCGATCGTCATTGCGTTATTGTTATTGCTCTTGTTTATTCCCATTCAAATGATCAGCGGCTTGATTGATGAACGTCAACAATTGAGTCAACAAGTTCATCGCGACATCGCCAATAGCACCAGTCAAGCACAACGCTTAACAGGGCCGATGTTGGTGATTGAAACCGAACATTACCAAGCAGAAAACTTACTGAATCAACAAGTGGTGAAAGCTTACAGTCAGACGCATATTTTCTTACCGAACCAATTTGATCTCCAGAGTAAACTCACCAGTGAAACACGACAACGCGGTATTTACGCTTCACGGATCTATCACAGCCAAAATACCCTGACCGCCCAATTTAAACTACCAACTCAGCTCAGTTTCGAAATGCAACCAGAGCTATCACCGGCAGCCGCAGTGGGGAATATTCGTTTGAAATCAGCACGCTTAGTGATTGGCTTAACCGATGTCCGTGGTTTGATTGGGATGCCTAAACTCATGTTGGATCAGCAAGAGCTCACCATTCAACCGGGCACGGGCTTAGATGCTCTGAGTGGTTTACAGGCATCAGTAGACTTAACCAGCATCCTCGCGAAACCGCAATTCGATTTACAGATTGAAATGGCCATCAGTGGCAGTCAGTATCTCAGTGTCACGCCTGTTGGCGATCATAGCCAGTGGCAATTAAGCGCCGACTGGCCTCATCCAGGGTTCTCGGGGCGTTTTTTACCGCTCGCTCATCAAATTGATGAACAAGGTTTTACCGCCAATTGGCAAAGTAGTCAGTTCTCAAATGATGTCAAAAACGTACTGGCGAAGTGTGTATTACAAGGCAATCTCTGTGATGAATTTACCGAGCAAAGTTTTTTAGTCAATTTAATCGACCCTGTTGATCATTATTTACAAAGCACCCGCGCCATTAAATATGCCTTGTTAGTTCTGGTGGTGACTTTTGCCGTATTTTATCTGTTCGAAATTTTGGGTCAGCTGCTCATTCACCCAATGCAATATTTATTTATCGGCTTGGCGTTAGCGATGTTTTATTTATTGCTGATTTCGCTCTCGGAAGTACTCGGTTTTGCTTTTGCTTATCTGCTGGCGACTATTGCCTGCGTTGGTCTTTGTGGTTTCTATACCATGGCGGTGCTAAAAAGTAAGGGCAAAGGTTTGACTTTTACCTTGGGGCTCACCTTGCTGTACGCCTTATTGTTTATGATTTTACAAGCCGAAGATATGGCACTATTAGCTGGCACTTTATTGTTATTTAGCGTGCTCAGCGCAGTGATGATTTCCACTCGCCACCTCAATTGGTTTCAATTACATGCGGAAAGTACGCTGACGAGCGAGAAGGCTGAATTGTTAAATCATGCCAATCCTAGCACCGAAATAAACAAGAATTAACTCGTATTGCCGGCGCTTACCGATGGCTTTTCCGGACATTCAGCCCACAAAAAACCGCAGCAAATTGCTGCGGTTTTTACTGCAAG
>CAZIPG010000147.1:0-7478 GCA_964540955.1 uncultured Rheinheimera sp. | reverse complement strand
GGGTATCGATTACGTTGAAGCGGTGACCTTTCCAGAAACAGGTAACAGCTGCTGATTGAATGGTAATACCACGCTCAGCTTCTTGTACCATGAAGTCAGTGGTTGATTCACCTTCGTGAACTTCACCGATCTTATGGATTTTACCGGTCAGTTTCAGGATCCGTTCGGTAGTGGTGGTTTTGCCGGCATCAACGTGAGCGAAGATACCAATATTACGGTAAATGGATAAATCTGCTGACATAGTCATCTCGATTAAGCTAGGGGTTAGAAAATAGGGCGACAATATACAGGATTTTATTTAAATTTGCCCGAAAAAAAAGCAAAGATGTCGGGTTATTTTCAGCGTCACTTGATCTTGTCAGTCAAATGAACATCTAGATGTCCGATTAAAACCCTTTTGTCAGCCAATTCGGCATGGTAATTGTAGAAAATGGCACAATCATTTCAGAAAAATGGCAAGAAATCATCGTTGATTGCTTGAATGCAACTTCCGAAGGTAAAAGCGCAACCTTGATTGCTGTTCAAAGTTGCACTTTCAAGTAGGCACCGCCATCAGAATGCTTAAAAACGATACGTCAAACTTAACCGCGCAGCATTGACAGTGTTCGGTTCTAAACGCATTTGTTGCAGGCCAAAACCGATTTGCCAGTAATCGGTGATCCGATACTGCACATGAATGCCGTAATAGGGATCTGTGCCATCTGTTTTGGTTCTTAAAGTGGTTGAACCGCTGGTGCTGACAATATCGTTTTTCCAACTCATGACACCGAGTGGAATATCCAGCGACCAATCTTTATAACCCCAAAAGGTATAACGAATGCCAGCGGTATACCCTTTAATTAACACTGGGCTGTGTGTTTTTGTGAGCTCATGATAAGCCGCAGGATCCAACGCACTGCCGGTAATGTTGACGTCCACTTGGCCTTGATCTTGGTAGCCGAGTTCAAATGCCCAGTAATCGGTCAGTTGAAAACCGCCAATCACTGAATACGAAGCATCTGATTTATCTAGGGTAACAGTACTGGTATTTGGCAAAGCGTTTTGCAAGTCACTGGCACTTTTACTAGCGACACTTTGGCCAAGCTCAGTTTGCAGATAAAAATCGCGAGGACTGGCTGCTGCAGGGAACGCAACGCTCGCTAAAGTTAACAATGCAATGGCTTGCCGCCGGCGTAAAGCCAGTGGTAACAATGCCAACACCCCAAGCCCAATTGAGCCGCCACTGGATTGATTGGTCACATTCACCTCTTGAAATGCTTTAATTGTCAGCGTGACTTGGGCGCTGGCTTCCCCACCTAATCCATCGCGAATTTGATAGCTCACGACATCGGAGCCGGCAAATCCTGCTTTTGGACTGTACTTAATTTTTTGATCACTGGTGATGCTGACAGTGCCTTGCACAGCACTGGCACTAATAATTTGCAAGGCATCGCCATCAGGATCGCTGTCGTTGGCCAACACGTTCAGCATAATTTCCGAACGATCATCGGTCGTGATGGCGTCATTGACCGCAACTGGTGCGCGATTGCCATTCACTGTAACTGTGACTTCACTGCTCGCGCTGCCGCCTTGCCCATCACTGATACTGTAAACCAGCCGATCGAGCCCGATATAGTTGGCGGGCGCGACGTAGCGAATTTGTTGGTTAGCCAAAATACTGACGGTGCCAAACTGACTGGTCACCTGAGTCACTGTCAGTTGATTCCCGTCCGCATCAGTATCATTGCTCAATACTGCAATATCAAGCTGTTGATTCCATTGCAATTGCACGGCATCTGCGACAGCAACTGGTAATCGGTTACTGCCAGTGACCACCGCAACGCCCGAGGGATCTTCGACCACGCCATTGGCCATGTTATCTGCATCGTTCGGGCCGCCGTCTTGAATGGTTAATTGCACACACCAATGTCCTGGATTTAAACCGGCTCGCCATTGAGTTGCGCCAGGGGCTGGACAAACGCCACGCAGACCGGGCGCTGAAGCAATGGAGTTCTTACTGTCCGTGACAAAATCTTGCCACTGATTGTTGAATTTGCGCAGTTTTGCTGCCTGCGGGATCGGCGCACGTTGCGGGATCACCACCACGACACTTTGGCCAGGCACCGGCAATCCAGCAACAATAAAGTCGAAAAGACCACCGATATTGGTCGCTTCCGCATCAGCACTCGCCTCACTGAGTTCAAGTTGCAGGCCACCTAACTGGCCAGCTTGTGAGCGCTCCCCCCGAGCCAAACATAAACCTGTTTGAGTTTCGATGATGAAAGTCCGTTGTTGCACAAGCCTTTGCGGCACTGTCCTGCACTCAGTATTGGCATCTTGGAAATTCAGCAAGCCATCGCCATCATCATCAGCAAGACCATCTTGCGGATCCGGAATTAAATCGCCATCGCTATCCCCCGACCCTAAAGTCGGTAATTTCGCCACCACCACTAGATAGGCTTTGCGCGTGACCGTTAAGGCTGGCGTCCGACTATCGGTCACCGTGAAGGAAATCGGATAAGTGCCCAAATCCAAGTTGGCAGGATCAAATTGGAAGCCCGCTGAAGACGAAGTCACTGGTAAATCGCCAAAATTCCACTCAGAACTGAGCACATCCCCTGCATTGGCGTCACTGGCTTGGCCAATGAGGGTGACAACTCCACCATCACGACTGATTAATGTTCGCCGTTGTTGTTGCTGTAATACGCTGATCTGGGCAACCGGCGCGATATTTTGCTCGGTAATTACCACGGTCGTGGTATGGAAATCACTGCGATGGTTGCTGGCTGCCAAACTGATCTCAATGGTTTCATCTTGCTCAGTAACGGCATCATCAAAGACTTCAAATTCGATGAAAGCCTCGGTGCCTTGGAGAAATTCAATAGTGCCTGCAATTAAATTATGGTCTGAAGGACCAGCATTGCCCGCAACACTGTAAGCAACGCTTAACGGGTAAGTCGGTGCAGGGCCATTCAGTTGGACAGGGACGCGCACCGTGCTGCCTTCTGCCACCCGTTGTGATTGCCCCAGCGACACCAAGGGTTCCACGTTCACTCGTTGGGCTTTGGTGCTCTGCCGACCTTTCGCATCAATCGCTTGCCAATACACCAAGTGCTCACCAGGTCGGAACATCACATCTTCTTGCAACAGGTTGACCGGAATGGACACTCCCGCACTGTCTTTGGCTGTGGCGACGCCCAAATCGACTTTGGTCAAAACCCCAGTCGCTTTGACATTCACTGTTGCAGGAACTGTGATCACAGGCGCATCTTGTGGGTTATCGCCAACAATATTCAAACGCACTTCGGCCGAGCTTCGAGCTATGCTCGGATCCGTTAAGGTGTAACGCAATAAAACAGGGCCAGTGTAATTAGCAACGGCTTGATAATCTAAACCAGCACTGCCAAAGCTGACAGTCCCGATGTTTGCTGCAGCGCCATCAATGGTTAACTGATCGCCATCAATATCCACATCATTCATCAGTACCGATAACCGATACCGGTCATCGGTGGCCCGATTGAACTGGTATTCGTCATTTCTGGCCTGCGGCGCATCATTCACTGGACTCACTGAGAAGGAATAGGTCACAGCAACAGAGGAAGCCTCGGCGTCTTTGGCTTTAAACTGCAAACTATCCACGCCGTGAAAGTTGGCTTGAGGTGTGTATAACCAACTATTGCCCAAGGGGCTGACACGGCCATTCTTGGGCGCTGAAACAATCTCAAATGTGAGCTTATCGCCATCGGCATCTGTCCCTTGCAAGGTGAAACTGACGGTCGTATCTTCAGCGAGCTCCACACTCCCAGGGGTCGCTTGTGGCACTTTATTACTGCTTTGCACAGTAATGGTAAATGGCGCCAAGGCCGCACTGAGCTGGCCATCGCTGACACTGATAACAATATTGCCGTAGCTGCCGGCTTGACTATTTTGTGGTGTGCCCGATAACACCCCTGTGCTGGTGTTGAATGTCGCCCAACTTGGTTTATTGCTGATGGTAAAAGTTAAGACATCGCCTTGATCTGGGTCGCTGGCTAAGGGCACAAATTGATAATTATTGCGTCCCAACACCAGTAAATCAGGGATCCCTTGGATCACGGGCGAGCGATTGCTATTGATCACCGTGATAGCAAACGCTGGCAAGGACACCAACAATTCACCATCGGTCACACTGATAATAATATTGTTGTAAATACCAGCCTGGCTATTATCTGGCGTGCCAGTCAGCGCTCCTGTTTGTGGATTGAAGGTAGCCCAACTTGGTTTATTACTGATGGCAAATAATAACGTGGTGCCCGCATCAGGATCGGATGCCTGCGGCACAAAGTTATAAGGAGAACGGCCATTGACCGAAGTTGCAGGAGTGCCAGAGATCGTGGGTGGATCATTGACATTTAACACCGTGATATTAAACGCAGGCAAACTGGCTGTCAGCACACCATCACTGACACCGATGACAATCCCAGCATAACTGCCGACATGGGCATTCGTCGGCGTGCCAGCTAACTCGCCAGTGGTTTGGTTGAATGTCGCCCAACTGGGTTTGTTTTGAATACTAAAGACCAACTGGGTATTGGCATCAATATCACTGGCAGTTGGGGTAAAACTATAACGGACATCTTGTTGGATCTGCGTCAAAGGCGTGCCGCTGATAGTAGGCGCATCATTGACATTGATCACTTGGATGCTAAATGGCGCCAGTGCGGTGGTGATATTGCCATCGCTGACACTGATGACAATATTGCTATAAGTCCCGACATCTTGGTTGCTGGGCACACCTGTCAAGCGGCCAGTCGCGACATCAAAACTTAAAAAGCTTGGTTTATTGTTGATACTAAAGCGTAAGACATCCTCGACATCAATATCCGCAGCGGTCGGCGTAAAATCATAGCGCTGATCTTGGAGCACCGACGTTGCAGGAATACCGCTCAGCGTCGGCGCATCATTCACGTTGACCACATTGATGGCAAAGCTCGGCAAACTTGCTGTGAGCACGCCATCACTGACAGAAATCTGAATAGCCGCATAATTGCCAACATCACTGTTTCGCGGGGTTCCGGTTAATTCACCAGTATTGGCATTAAAAGTAGCCCAAGCCGGTTTATTGCTAATACTAAAAGTGAGTGCATCTCCCACATCAACATCAGCCGCAGTGGGGATAAACCGATAGAGCGCATCTTGGTTGACTGAAGTGCTGGGTGTCCCCGTGATAGTGGGCCGATCATTGACGTTAATCACTTCAATATCAAAAGCGGGCAAGCTGGCAGTGAACTCGCCGTCACTGACGCGGATTTGGATATTGCGATAAGTGCCCACTTGCGCATTATTGGGGGTGCCAGTCAAAGCGCCTGTTGTTGGATTAAAACTCATCCACGTCGGTTGATTGACGATAATAAAACTCAAAGTCGTGCCCACATCGATATCTGCGGCACTTGGGATAAATTGATAGAGCGCCCCTTGCAACACTGAGGTTGCCGGAGTTCCGCTAATCGTTGGCGCATCATTGACGTTAATGACTTGCACAGTAAAAGCCGGTAACGAAGCACTGAGCCGCCCATCACTGGCACTAATGACAATGCCAGCATACTGCCCGACATCAGCATTGCGAGGCGTCCCCGCTAAAGTTCCGGTGCTAGCATCGAAACTTGCCCAGCTTGGTTTATTGCTAATACTAAACACCAGTGGCGAATCGCCATCAGGATCAATCGCGGTTGGCGTGAAACTAAACAACGCGTCTTGTTGCACTGTCGATGCAGGGCTACCACTGAGCACCGGCGCTCGATTATATTGCTTCACAACAGTTGCATTCGCCGCAGCGCCGACGTTGCCTGCGGTATCGGTCAAGGTCAACGACAAGGTGAGAACGCCCTGGGCAAGGCTAGTCACGTTAATTGCCGAAATGGTTTGCGAGGCCGCAGTCACAGCGCCACTGCCGGTGATGGGGCTGCCGCCGCCACTACTGCTGATTTGATAACGAAAGGTCGTGGCTAACTCAGCACCACTAAAGCTAAAAGACAGCGCATTTTCATTGAGTTCATTAATCAATGGCTGATTGATCACCACGCTATAACCCGTCGGGGCAACGCCATCAATTTGTAAATTTCGATTGGCACCCAAAGAATTGGGAGTGCCAGGGCTTGCCAGCGTCAACACCGCGGCATTCCCTACTTTATCAACGATAGCACCGCCGTTCAGAGTGAGCGCATTCACTGATACATAATCGAGGTTATTGCTGACATCGCCCGCTTGCACTTGATAGTTGAAGGTTAACGTATTGGTGCTAGTCCCAGTTTGATAAGGCGCGGCTCTATCCGTTGTGCCTGTCTCGAGTTGCAACTGCGGCACTCCTGTAACGAAAACTGCTTCATTAAATTGGGAAGTTACACCGATCACATCACCGATTTTGTAGAGACCATTCATGACATTGGCATTGACACTGCTGATCCGCGGCAAAATCGTATCTGCAATCGCATTATTGCTGCCTGTGATGGTGGTACTGCCATTGATGTTGGTGGCAGTGATTGTGACATTCAAGTTGCTACCGTCGACAATATCATTCAGCAGTGCATAACTAGCGGACCAACGCCCACCGATGTTACTGGCAGAACGGGGGCCGCCGCCAAATTGAATGAAATTAAAACTGACAGAGCTTACTGTGCCGTTATTATCGCCACTGGCGGAATCATCCCAAGTTGCCGTCACCGTATCGCCGCGACGAAAAGCACCATTGGTGCCACTGCCCCCCGACAGCGTGACATTACTGGCGGTCACCACAGGGCGAAAGAAAGGACGAACGGCAACTGACCAAGCTGACACAGGCCCTGTGCCTACTGCATTCGTGGCCGCGACATTAAACCGATAACTGGTGCCATTCGTGAGCCCTGTCACCAAGATAGGTGAGCTGGTGCCAACGATGGTTCGACCGTCATTCTCAATGGTCACAACATAAGAGGTAATTGGCGAGCCGCCATTGTCCGCAGGAGCCATAAAACTGACGGATACCGCCTGGTTACCCACGCTGATCGAACCAATGGTAGGCGCCCCCGGAACCGTCGCGGCGAACACTTGCCAAGAAAAAACTAGCCAGCCCAATAATCCAAGCACTGGCGTTTTTAGTGCGTGAAGTCGCATCATCGACATCCCAAACTCCTCGTTAACAGTAAGCGTCAGCAATCTGACGCCAACCTGCAAATCGTTCACTGGCAATTGCCCAAATACCCTGTTTTGACGTAAGACACAGAAAGGGAATGGCATCAAAGTGGCCTTTTTATCGGCATGATTGCGATTTAATGCAGGTTTTGTGCCTTTCTCAGCTTAAGTCCATCTAAAATAGATTTTTAACCAAGCACTGCAAATGTGCCATGGCTGTATCAAATTTTATCGCCCGCCCTCATCGCATCGTCATGATTACTGATCGGTTATTGCTGATTGGTTATTGCTTATTGCGCTATGGCGATTGCCATGAAACTATGGCAATCAAACGAGGCCATGAAACTATGGCC
>CAZIPG010000146.1:0-7730 GCA_964540955.1 uncultured Rheinheimera sp. | reverse complement strand
CGAAAATAACTCTCGAGATATCTTTGGTTAACTGAACGAATTTCCCAAACGGCGCTGCCCCAATCGGCTTTCACTTCGTGGCGGGCAAACGCGGTCATGCTATGGATCATCTGGCTGTCCTTGATTGTTTTTATGATAAAAATTTGAGTATAACCAGTTCAGCGGCTGAAGGCGAATCCTTGTCATTGCCTGTCAGATTGATACGCGCTTTTCTGGTTATTTATTCTATTTTTCGTCGATATTTCTGAGAGTTAGCAACATGTACTTCGCATGGTTAGCGCCAGTGTAATCTGGCTGGACACCTTGGCTTTACCGATTTTCGCAAAAATCCTGCCAGAGAAGACTTGAGTTCTGTGTGGTTTTGGCTAGGCGAAAACAGCCAGCAGCCCTATAATACTTTTTCTTTTACAGCTCATCAGGCAACAGCAGAGGTTTTCCATGCGTCCAAGCGGCAGAACAGCCAGTCAAATTCGTCCAATCAGTTTCACTCGTAATTATACTGCGCACGCCGAAGGCTCAGTCTTGGTTGAGTTTGGCAATACCAAAGTGTTGTGTACCGCTTCGGTGGAAGAAGGGGTGCCACGGTTTATGAAAGGCCAAGGCAAAGGCTGGATCACCGCCGAGTACGGCATGCTGCCACGCGCCACCCATACTCGCAACGATCGCGAATCTGCTAAAGGCAAGCAAAGCGGCCGCACCATGGAAATTCAACGCTTGATTGGTCGCGCCCTGCGTGCTGCGGTCGATTTAAGCTTATTAGGCGAAAATACCATTACCTTCGACTGCGACGTCATCCAAGCTGATGGCGGCACGCGCACTGCGGCGATTTCGGGTGCCTGTGTGGCTTTGGTGGATGCGCTGAATTTCTTGCGCGCCAAAGGGGCTATCAAAACGAATCCATTAAAATATATGGTTGCTGCCGTGTCTGTCGGGATTTATAAAGGCGAACCCGTCGCTGACCTAGAGTACGTGGAAGACTCTGCCGCTGATACTGATATGAACGTGGTCATGACAGAAACCGGTAAGCTGATTGAAGTACAGGGCACTGCCGAAGCTGAGCCGTTCAGTTTCGAAGAGATGCAAGAGTTAATGGCTCTGGCGAAAGTGGCCATTCGCGAAATTATTGATGAACAAAAACGTGTTTTAGCCTGAGGTTTGTGATGAAAGCGTTTCAAAAAGAATTTATTGAGTTTGCGATCAGTCGCCAAGTCCTGAAATTTGGTTCTTTCACTTTGAAATCTGGCCGCACCAGCCCGTATTTTTTTAATGCAGGCTTGTTTAATACCGGTGGCGACTTGGCCAAATTAGGCCGGTTTTATGCGGCTGCTTTGCAAGATTCAGGTATTGCGTTAGATGTGTTGTTTGGGCCTGCTTACAAAGGCATTCCGATTGCGACCACGACCGCAGTAGCGCTGGCTGAACACCACGGCCGAGATGTGCCTTATTGCTTCAACCGCAAAGAAGCCAAGACGCATGGTGAAGGCGGCAGTTTGGTCGGTTCAGCGCTGAAAGGCGATATTATGTTGGTCGACGATGTGATCACTGCGGGCACGGCCATTCGTGAGTCGATGCAAATTATCCAAGCGCAAGGTGCCAATTTGGCTGGTGTATTAATTGCGTTAGACCGTCAAGAACGCGGCCAAGGCGAATTGTCAGCAATTCAAGAAGTTGAACGCGATTTTGGCACCAAAGTGGTGTCGATTATTGGCTTAAATGACTTAATCAATTACCTGCAAGATAAACCAGAACTGGCTGAACACTTAGCCGCAGTGACGGCTTATCGTGCCGAGTATGGCGTGAGCAAATAAGGATATTCGCATGACGATGAATAAGCCTAATGGTAGCGGTTTAGGCCGTATTATCAAAGCGACCGACTGCTCACGGAAGGGATTTGTTGCTGTTTGGACGCACGAAGCCGCGTTTCGGCAAGAAACCGTGTTAGCAATTATTATGTTGCCTTTATCTTTTTGGTTGGCGCAATCAACGACTCATTGGGCGATGTTAGTCGCGGCACTGTTGCTGGTGCTGATTGTTGAGTTATTAAATTCCGCCATCGAAACCTTGACCGACCGCGTCAGCCTTGAACGTCACGAGTTATCTGGACGGGCGAAAGACATTGCATCCGCTGCAGTGACGTTAAGTCTAACTGTGGTTGTGGTCGTCTGGGGTGCCGCCATTTACGAGAAGTTTTTCATTTAAACTTTGGCGGTTTTCAGCATGAATAAAAAAGCGGCTAAGCCGCTTTTTTATTTTCTAAGAAGCAATTTTTAGCCAAAATCATTGGGAATTTGGGTAGGCGGCGAATTCAAAATTTTCAGGAGCATAGCTGTCTATGTGACTGAAAATTTTGAAGATGCCAACACCGCCAAATTTTCAATGATGTAGGCTAAACCCAAATTTTCAAGGATGAAGGCTAAACCCAAATTGCCAAGGATGCAGGCTAAATACTAGCGATAGAATGCCTCGACCGAACCTTTCACCGTCACCAGCAATGGATTCCCACGACGATCTAACGCTTTGCCCGCCGCAACTTTAATCCAACCTTCGCTGATGCAATATTCTTCGACATCAAAGCGTTCTTTGCCGTTAAAACGAATACCAACGTCGTATTGGAAAATATCGGCATTGTAGAATTTGCTTTTTGGGTGGACAGCGAGGCGATCAGGTAAAGCTGGGCGTTCAATAGTATCGGTCATGACATAAATCTTTTGCAGTTGAAATTGCCCGACATTGTAGGCAAAGCCTAGGGTGTGCTCAATAGGCTGGGAGGATTTTAATCAGCACCGTGAAGAGCATTGCTCTTCGCGGTGCTGTGATCTACAGGATAAAACTCGATGAACTTAGGGTTGAGTCAGCGCCCATTCCGTTAATAAGCGAACCCCGTAACCAGTGCCACCAGTCACCTGCACGCCTTTATCGCTGTTGGCTAACGCATTGCCAGCAATATCGATGTGCGCCCATGGGGTGTCGCCAGTAAATTGTTGTAAGAACCAGGCAGCGGTGGATGCGCCCGTGGTTTTACCGGTGTTGCTCAGATCCGCGATGTCACTTTTCATTTCATCCGCGAATTTGCTGTTCAGCGGTAATCGCCATAGTTCTTCATCCACTTTTTGGCCAGCCACGGTTAACTGCTGCACTAAGTTGTCGTGTTCTGAGAACAAGCCTGCATAGTAACTGCCTAAAGCGCCCACTTTGGAGCCCGTCAGTGTGGCGATATCGACCATTGCGCGTGGTTTATACTTCTCGCGGGCGTACCATAAACCATCAGCCAGCACTAAGCGGCCTTCGGCGTCGGTGTTATTCACTTGGATGGTTAACCCTGAGGCTGATTTCAAAATATCGCCAGGCAGCATCGCGCGGTCAGAAATCATGTTTTCAGCCAGCGCCATTACGCCAACGACATTCACTTCGGCCTTTTGCAGTGCTAAGGCTTTGATGGTACCAAGTACTGCCGCTGCGCCTGCCATGTCACTGGTCATCCGTACAATCGAGGCCGCGTCGGTTTTGAGGTTATAACCGCCAGTATCAAAGGTGATGCCTTTGCCGACAATGGCTAATGGGGCTTGTTTGCTGTTTTGCCAGTGGGCAATCACCATTCGCGGCGGCCGATTGCTGCCTTTACCGACCGCTAAAATTGCGCCCATGCCCAATTTTTCCATCGCTGGCACATCGAGAATTTCAATTTTGACGCCGAGCTTTTTCAGCGCCAGTGCTTGCTCTGCAAAGGTTTCTGGATAAATCGCGGCGGCTGGCTCATTCACCAAGTCTCGCGCCAAAAATACGCCTTGGTTAATAGCTTGGGCTTTGGTCAGTGCCTGTTGAGTGGCAGCAACATCCGCTACGACTAACTCAACTTGTTGTTTTTTATCTGCCTTTTTCTCTTTGGTTTTGTATTTATCAAAGCGGTAAGAGCGCAGTTCCACACCTTGCGCTAACCACGCACTGTCTGCGGCATGTTGTAAGACTGTGGTATCAACACTGACTTTATCGGCATGACTCTTGGCAACATAAGCGCCAATATCGCCGCCCAGAGCAGTCACTTTGGCTTGATTAAGCGCGCTGATATCGCCAGTTCCCAATAAAAGTACGCGATTGTAGCCAGCGACTGGTGCGAGAATTTCTAATTTTTTGCCATTTTTCGCAGTGAACTTTTCTTGCGCAATAATTTTCTGCACTGTGGCGTCTTTTAATAGCGGATGTTGTTGCAGTTTGAGTGAGTTTTCAGACACAAGTAATACGAGGTTGTCTTGTTGGCTGTCTTTGCTGCTGACACTAATTTCAGGCATCGCTTGCAAACTAAATGCAGCAAGGCTGAGCGCGAGGAGTGACAATGTCCAAGTGGGTTTCTTCATCAGGCAGATCCTTTCAGGCAGTTTGAATTAAATTCGATGTCGCTGATATGACATAAATCTGCAAGCAGTTCAGACGGAAATCGATAAAAGGTAGCGGCTTTGCGTTAATACGTCAGAGGGCTGTTGGCAAGGTGAAGAGGCAGAAACAATGCGATGGGCCAATTACTTTATTGGCATATAGTCGATTCGCTTTTAAGTCGACTCGCTTTTAAGACGATTGCAGAGTGATGAGTTCCGTTAGGTAAAGTGAGGAAAGCAAAACGAGATTAATGAAACGCCAAGCGCATCAACTGCCACTGCGCATCCATATGGTCGGTAGGATGCAGGGTGAATCCTGAACGCACAAATTGCTGAATTTTCCCCTCGCAATAAGCGAGTAACGCATTTGCCAATGCGGCTTCATCGCTAACGCCTTTACCTTCGCGTAATTTACGCTCGCGCAAACACCAGCGCAGTTGCTGTTCAAGTTTATCTAATAGCTGCTGCACGCGCTCCCTTAAGCGCTCTTGTTCGCCATGCAGGGCATCACCGGTTAAGATGCGGCACATGCCGGGGTTGCGTTCGGCAAACCCCAAGACCAACTGGACAATCAGCTTCAGCCGTGTTTCCGCGGATTTATGCTGTTGAATGATGCTGTCGATTTTGCCAAGTAAGGTGGTCTCGATAAATTCAATCAAGCCTTCAAACATCCGCGCTTTACTCGGGAAATGCCGATACAGCGCAGGTTCTGACACGCCCACTTTTTGCGCGAGTGCTGCCGTCGTGATCCGCTGGCCAGGGCTTTGCTCGAGCATGGCTGCTAAGGCTTGTAAAATCTCTTCCTTGCGCTGCAAACTGCGGCTTGACGGGCTGGCCTCTGTCGGCGAGGTTTGGCTCTGTTCGGTTGGCATGGCCTGTGTTTTGAGAGCGGTGGTTTTGATGGCTTGGCTTCTCACATTTGCGGGGCACGTTTCTGCGGTGCCCGTTTCTACGGCGCCTTTGCCTGCAGCAGACGTACTTTGAGGCTGGCCGGGTGCAGTCTCAGCAAGCGCCCCAGCATCAGACTGTGGCGTTGTTGTTTTTACAGGGTTAACAGGCTTCGTCATGCAGTTTTCCGAGGCAATAGGAGGGATACAGCTTGAAGCCGGAGAAGCCGAGTCATCGTTAATTATTGTCGACCTGAATGGCCAAAACCGCCTTCGCCGCGTTCAGATTGGTCAAAGTCGCTGACGACATTAAATTCAGCTTGCACCACCGGCATAAAGACTAATTGGGCAATTCGGTCGCCGGGCTGAATCGTAAATTCGCTCTGGCCGCGGTTCCATGTGGATACCATCAGTTGGCCTTGGTAATCCGAGTCAATCAGCCCAACTAAATTCCCCAAAACGATGCCGTGTTTATGGCCCATGCCTGAGCGGGGCAGGATAGTGGCGCACAGGTTCGCATCGCCAATATGAATCGCGATCCCCGTGGGGATCAGCTCTGTTTGGCCCGGTTTTAACGTTAAAGGCGCGTCGAGCAATGCTCGTAAATCCAAACCCGCAGAACCCGGGGTAGCATAAGCTGGTAACGGGTATTCGCTGCCAATGCGAGGGTCCAGAATTTTGATATCAATGGCTTTTTTCATGGTGATATTGCTCATAAATTAATGAAATAAGGGCGTGGCTAAGGGCTGCTTTCGATTGCAGTCCGAGCGGAAATTCTTGGGTCGCCGAATAAACAGTCAGCGTATTTTGATCGGCATTAAAACCCTGATCAGGCACAGAGACGTCGTTGGCGCAGATTAAATCGAGGTTTTTCTTCGCCAGTTTTGCGCGAGCATACTGTTCAACTTGCTGTGTCTCCGCGGCAAAACCCACTGTGAAAGGCCGATTGCTGGTGAGCGCTGCAACGCTGGCAATAATATCGGGGTTTTTCACTAGGCGCAGTTGCATTGCATCAGAGTCATCAGTCTTTTTGATTTTTTGCTCGGCGATGTGCTCAACGCGATAATCGGCTACGGCAGCACAGCCAATAAAAATATCATGCGAAACAGCCTCGTCGAGTGCAGCTTGGTACATGTCTTGTGCGGTGATCACATCGATGCGACGAACTCCCGCTGGGGTGGCTAATTGCACCGGACCACTAATTAAAGTCACAGATGCGCCAAGTTCAGAAGCCGCTTGCGCAATCGCAAACCCCATTTTTCCTGAACTGTGATTTGAAATAAACCGAACGGGATCAATCGCTTCACGAGTAGGGCCTGCAGTGATGACAACACGGCAACCTGCCAATAACTGGGTTTTGGCCGTGCTGGCGGCTTGCTGTGCAAACAGCGATTCGACGGCCGCGACAATTTCTAGCGGCTCTAACATGCGACCCAATCCGACATCGCCACAGGCTTGAGCGCCGGCTGCGGGTCCAAATATGTGAATATTTCGTGAAATTAAAGTTGATAAATTATTTTGAGTAGCTATGTTTTTATACATCTGCTGATTCATTGCTGGGGCAATGGCCAGCGGTGCGGCACAGGCCAAGATGCATGTGGTGAGTAAATCATTGGCCATGCCATGGCAAATACGGGCAATCACATCGGCAGAGGCAGGAGCGACCAGAATTAAGTCCGCCCAGCGCGCCAATTCAATGTGTCCCATGGCCGCTTCGGCCGCAGGGTCTAATAAACTTTGGCCTACCGGATTGCCAGATAACGCTTGTAACGTCAGTGGTGTAATGAACTCGCTGGCGGCAGGGGTCAAGATGACTCGAACGTCGGCGCCGCGGTCTTTCAAGCGTCGCACCAAATCGGCAGCTTTATAAGCGGCGATGCCACCGCTGATGCCAAGCAAAATACGTTTATTGTGCAATGAGTTCGCCATCGTCTTGGGTTCCAACGAAAATATTGCCAATAAGATACCATGAACATTCACTCAAGGACGAGTACCCATGACGTTAAGAAATTGGCCTTTGGCCGAACAACCGCGAGAAAAATTATTAGCAAGAGGGGCGAACTCGCTGTCAGATGGCGAGTTGTTAGCGGTATTTTTAGGCCATGGCTGCCAAGGATTAGATGCTGTGGCATTGGCGCGGCAACTACTGAATGAGTTTGGTGGCTTAAAGCAATTTTTTGCGGCGCCGCAAAGCCAATTTTGTCAAAAACAGGGGCTTGGCATCAGTCGTTATGTCAAAACTCAAGCCGTACTGGAATTGTGTCGGCGCTGTTTATACCAGAATATGCAACGTGAGACCGTGTTTACCGAGCCCTCGTTAGTCAAAAATTATCTGCAATACAGTATTGGCTTAGAACAGCGTGAAGTGTTTATGTTGTTGTATTTAGACAGCCAACATCGCTTAATTAAAGCCGAACCGCTGTTTTATGGCACAATTGATGCCTCACCCGTGTATCCGCGTATTGTAGTTCAG
>CAZIPG010000145.1:5210-7759 GCA_964540955.1 uncultured Rheinheimera sp. | reverse complement strand
TGCCGTGCAAACAGCCTTGGGTGGCTATCAAAGTATCAATGAATTGGTTGTGCCGGGTGGACGCTTGTACGATCAAATGGATTTAGCGCATCGTTTAGTCAATGAAATTGATGGCTTGAGCTGCTTCCGGCCCAAAGGCGCGATGTATTTATTCCCGAAAATTGATCGGAAGAAATTCCCAATTAAGGATGATGAACTCTTTGTGCTGGATTTTTTAAGACAGTATAAAGTGTTGTTGGTACATGGCCGCGCCTTTAACTGGCCAGATCCAGACCATTTCCGTATTGTGTTTTTACCGCACAAAGAGCAATTAGAACAAGCGATTGGCAAACTCGGTCAGTTTTTGCCAAATTATCGCCAGCTCTAACGGCTCTAGCTCTAATGGCAAATAAAGATTGAAGTATTGGGTTTGAAAGAAGCAAGGGTATTGTTATGAGTGAGCCAACGCAAAGTCACTTTTTTGCGCATCTATTTCGCATGAAGTTAATCAACCGTTGGCCGCTGATGCGCAATGTCAATATTGAAAATGTGGCCGAACATAGCCATCAAGTGGCCTTGGTGGCGCATATGCTGGCGCTGGTTGGCCAATTAAAGTTTAATAGCCAAATTTCGCCTGAACGGGTGGCAACCCTTGCTTTGTATCATGACGCCAGTGAAGTGCTGACAGGTGATTTGCCAACCCCTGTGAAGTACTTCAATCCACAAATCGCTATCGAATATAAAAAAATCGAGGCTATTGCTGAGCATAAATTACTTGGCATGTTGCCGTTAGAGTTACAGGCAGCCTATCAAGAGCTGATTCTTTCCGCAGAATACAATGAAGCGGAAAAACAATTGGTGAAAGCCGCTGATAACTTATGCGCTTATGTCAAAACCATCGAAGAAATTGCCGCTGGCAATCATGAATTCACCATTGCCAAGCGTCGGTTAGAAAAGATGCTGTTGGCACATCCGCAGCCCGAAGTGCAGTATTTCTTGCAAACTTTTGTGCCAAGTTTCTTTTTATCACTAGATGAGATTAGTTTGGAAGAAGAGCAAAGCTAAACCATTCAAAACTGAGGGCGATAAATAGCTATTAACTCGCTATTTCGCCCTGCTGTCATAGTTAGTTTATTCATAGTTAGCTTATTCTTTATTGAATTTCACAAACTGCCCTACTGGCTTGGCGTCATGGGTTGGCTTTGTCACAACCTGAGTAACCAAATGCTTTTGGCAATCGGCATGGTCGTGCGAATGGCTGTGGCAGTTTTGATGACTGTGTGCATGATTGTGTTCATGGCTGTGTTCGTGGTCGTGGCTATGATCCTGGGGAGCATTCTGCAAACTTGCTTCATCGCGACATACTTCTTGTGGGCTTTCAAATTCGATCGTGGTATGCGCCAACTGAAAAGGCTTTAACAGATCACTCAATTGCATTTTGTAATGCATCATTTGCTGGCTATCGGCGTTGGCCTTTAAGCGCAGATGCACAGTCAGGACGTGCTGTTCACCGTCGAGCGACCATAAATGCAGATGATGCACTTCCTGCACAAAGGTTTGGCTTGCCAGCGCTTGGTTGATTTGTTGATATTGGCCTTCATCAGGCGTGACTTGTAAAAACAACAAGGTGGTTTTTTGTAAGCTACGCCAGACATTTAATAGGATAAAACAACTAAAGCCAATCGACAGCAATGGATCTAACCAAACCCAGCCAGTGAAATATAAAACAATACTGCCGACTAAAACCGTGGCCCAGCCCAGCACATCTTCTAATAAATGCCAGCTGAGCACTTGTTCGTTTTGCGTTTTGCCAAAACGCAATTTATAGACAGCCGCGCCATTGACCAAAACCCCGAGTACGGCAAGCGCTATCATGCCTGGCGCATAAGGTGTTTGTGGTTCAAACAACCGCGGGATCGCTTCACTCAAAACCCATACCGAGCCGGCCACCAAAATACAGGAATTAATCAGCGCACTTAACAACGACCAACGGCGATAGCCATAACTATAACGGGCATTAGCGCCCTTTTGCGCCATTTTGCTCGCGCCCCAGGCAAAAGCAATCGCTAAGCTGTCGCCTAAATCATGCACGGCATCGGCCAAAATCGCGACTGAATTGGTTAACAGGCCACCGACAATTTCAATCAGCGTGAAGCTAAAGTTCAGCCAAAAAGCGACGGCAATATTGTCACTTTCGCGATGATGATGGTGATGATGATCGTGGGGCATGCGAAGTCCAAACGGATGATTCTAAAAGATAACATCCGTTAGTATGATCCTGTGACTGGCTGAAAGCAATTTGTATTTCGAAGCTAGCGGGTTTTGGCTCTGTTGGTAAATGACGTTTTTTTGCTCGCTTGCATAGACAGCTCAAGGTATTTGTTGCAAGCAGGAATAGCTCTGGGTAGGCTTGCTGCACTAAAGCCAGTAGCAATTGATTGAGGGTCCCTATTGTGCAAATTTTTGGCAAATTGCGTGTGTTAAGCGCAGCAAAACTACTGCTGCCTGTGTTGCTGACCTTGGGTGGGTTAAGTGTTGAAGCGCAAGCACAGGCTCGATTTGTCAAAGAA
>CAZIPG010000145.1:0-5200 GCA_964540955.1 uncultured Rheinheimera sp. | reverse complement strand
GCAGGAATAGCTCTGGGTAGGCTTGCAGCACTAAAAGCCAGTAGCAATTGATTGAGGGGAAACTATTGTGCAAAAGTTTGTTGGATTGCGCTTGTTAACAACAGCAAAACTACTGATGCCAGTGTTGCTCACCTTGGGTGGGTTAAGTGTTGAAGCGCAAGCACAGGCTCGATTTGTCAAAGAATCATCCCCCTTGCAACAGGGCAAATGGGTCAATGATGCCAAAGCCTTATGTCAAGTTGCTGAAGAAACCTTGCTATACCTGAATAAAGGCCCGGCGTATGATCCTTCGGCCATCCATGGTGGCAAGGTCGCGGGCGCAACTTTTCCGCTGACTCGGGTCAAAGACACACTTAACTTTATTTGCCAAACCGCCAAGAAAAATCCGGCATTATTAAGTGACGCCAAATTCATTCGTGACAATTTTGAAATGATCCGCTGGTATCCAGACGTCGCGGGCGCCCACAAAATTGCCAAAGAAAAACCGCTATTGGCCAATATCCCACAAGACCAAATCCTACAAACCAAATACTATGTGCGAATTGCGGATGGCTCCCCGACCAAAACGGCGAAACAACCGCAAGCCTTGTATGGACTCCCTTATGATGAGGCTCAGCTCAAATTAGCTGAAGCCGATGCTTTGGGCAGCAAGATCACGCGTTTTCAGCTTGGCAAACAAGCCATCGTCAATGGAGCGCTGGAGCAAAAACCACTGCGTGCGCCGGCTTTGGTATGGCTAAGCCGCGAAGATTTGGAAGGCGCGCTGTTACAAGGCACCGCGGTGATCCCAAATGGCAACGCTTATCGTTATTTCAACGTCCATCGCACCAATGGTATTCCTTACAACCGCAAAATCGCGCCTGAGCAACAAGAGCGGTATTGGTACTTCAAGGAAGTGAAAAGTGTTCTAGGCTATGGCAAAGATGCTGACTATAAAATTCCAATTCAGCCGCAAGTGACCGTCGCTGGCGATATTCCGCAATTGGGGCTTGGCAAACTGATATTGCTCGCCACCAAAGAACATGGCAACATCACCTACCGTTTGACCGTGTTGGCCGATACTGGCGGCGCTTTTGCCAATAACTTGTATCAGCTGGATTGGCTGAGCGGTTATTATCGCGGTTGGGATGACTATTACGCAGCGAATAAACATCGCGGGGACTACAGCAACAGCTGGATCTTGGTGAAAAAATTACAAAAATAGGTTTTAGCACACTCATGATGCGTATTGGATTATTACTGTTGGCCTGTTTCAGCTTTTCTACACAGGCGAGTTTTGATTATGCCGCGTGGTCTGACACCAACAAAGACGGCAGTTGGACCAAAGCAGCCGAATATGCAGTGGCCAAGTCACCCTTGCCACGCCAAGTGCCAAAAGATATTTATTACTTTTGCCCGACTTATGCCAAGTTAAACCAAAAAGAGCGGAAAAAATTCTGGGTCGGTTTGCTTTCTGCCATGGCAAAACCAGAGAGTAATTTCCGTCCGCAAAGTTATTACACTGAAAAATTCACCGATGCCAAAGGCCGCCGCGTGGTATCTCGGGGCTTACTGCAAATTTCCATTGAAAGCGCCAATCAACAACGTTACAACTGCGATATTCCAACCGCGACTTTGCTGCACGATCCCAAAGTCAACCTAAGCTGTGGCGTGAAGATTTTATCAAAGTGGGTGCAATCGGATGGCGTTATTGCCAAAGCGCAATATGCCAAAAAAGTGCCGATGCCAAGAGCGCAACAGCAAGCAAGTAAACCGACCAACCACTTTGGTGGCAGTCGTTATTGGTCGACTCTGCGTGAACAACATGGTCATCTGCCGAAAATCGCCGAATTCACCCGAACCTTGCCGTTTTGCCATAAGAAGAGTTAATCCAAGCGAGTTATTTGTATTTTAATTTAGCTCATTTCGCACGATTTAATCATTTCAAGCGACAATCTGATAAGCTAAACTCGATGAAGAGATAACACTGGAGTATGACAATGCAAACACTTACAGCAAATGATGCAAAACGTAACTTTGGAGAATTACTGCTAAGTGCCCAGCGGCAGCCAGTGAAAATCAGCAAAAACAATAAAGATGCAGTCGTTGTCCTCTCAATTCATGATTATGAAGAACTAGAGATGATGAAAAAAGAGTATCTGAAATACTGCTTTAACTCCGGCAAGCAAGACCTCTTAACTGCGAACGTAGTCGAAGGTTTTGATTTTATGAATAAATTGTGACCTTATAATGCGACTGAAGTCATATAAGTTTACTAGGTTGGCGCAAGAACACTTGCATAAAATTAAAACCTATACACTGACAAATTTTTCAGAAATACAGTGGCAACATTACAAAACATCACTAATGACTGGTTTACAAATGCTCGCAGATAACCCAGACGTTGGTTTAAATTGTGATGATATATTTGCTGGTGGTTTTTATTTCCCAATAGCTAAACACACTGCATATTACACAAAGCATCAAGATTTCATTCTTATCGTAGCTGTGTTATCCCAGTCACAACTCCCTGAAAATCACCTCAAATAACCAAATCCCTCCAAAGGTTAATTTAAGCTAAATATCAACAACTTGACCTTCAAAAGGTGCCTAAATATCGAGGACATTAAAAATTACACTCTAATTTTATTCTTGCCCGAGCCTACACAGAATAATTGACATAGTAAAACCTGAATTACGAATCTGAACCTACAACCATGCGATTCATTTATAAAGCTGCGGCTCTGTTGTTCTCGCTGGCAATAAATCTTCCAAAAAGAATGCTGATAATTCCGAACGGCCCGCCAGCCCTGCTTTGGCATAAATTGCCATTGATTGCACTCGGGCTGTTTTTTCAGATCCTAATTTGCGATAATCTTAAACAATTCAGCCCCATATGGAATCTAACGACAATCCACTGTAAAAAAATAGATTTCGTTAAGTTTAAATTAAGCTTTCAGGCCTACTCTGGCCCAGTGATACGTTTCAATAGGTAAATTGTGTCATTGGTAAAATTAGCTTTCACCATCAATCGAATTGGAGAGTTCTATGAATAACAAGGTTTCGATATTAATGTTCAGCTCGTCATTGATTTTGGCCGGATGCGGTGGTGGTGATACAACCGAAACCAATCCAGACTTAGGCTCTGGCAGCTCACCCACTACATCCACAGTCACTACCTCTGGGACTATTACCGGTTTTGGCAGTGTGATTGTTAACGGTGTTCATTACAGCACTGATGGCAGTACCATTAGTACTGACGATAATCCAAGCGCTTTAGAAAAAGATCTGGCCGTGGGCATGTATGTCGAGCTTGAAGGCTCAGTCAAATCAGACGGTTCGAGTGGCAGCGCCAAGAGCATTAAATATGGCGCCCAAATCGAAGGACCAGTCACTTTCATCGATTTAGCCAATAAACAACTGACTGTGTTAGGTCAAATTGTTGTGACTGATGATTTAACGGTTTTCGAGCGCACTACCCTGGATACCATCAAAGTTGGCGACATCTTAGAAGTGAGTGGTGTCGTTAAAGCGCCTGGCCAGTTTTATGCCAGCCGGGTCGAACTTGAAACCGATCAAACCAATAGCTTTAAACTGTTTGGTGCTGTCGCAAATCTGGATACCGTCGCTCAGACTTTTACCATCAGTAATTTAAAAGTGAAGTACAGCACTGCCCGCTTTGAAGACTTCACGATGGCAGATTTAGCCAACGGCCAAGCGGTCAAAATTAAAGCCCAGACTTACGACCAAACTACCAACAGTATTATCGCGACTGTCGTTGATTTGCAAAAATCAGCCAAAGCAACGACAGAAAAAGTATGGATGGAAGGCATAGTGTCAAGCTACCAGCCTGACGTGTCGCTGGTACTGAATGGCCAAACCTTTTTACTGTCTGCAGACACTAAATTTGAATATGGCTTAAAAAGCCTATTAGCAAATGGAGTCAGTATTAAATTAAAAGCCAAACAAGTGGCCAATAACTGGCAGGCAGAAAAAATCAGTTTCGTCCATCAAGCCATCATCAAACTTTCTGGCAATGTGACCGCCATCGATTTAACCAACAATACGTTCACCATTGGCACGACGACCTTTGTGGTCACACCGCAGACCGTGTTGAAAGACGATTCAAACCGCGCTGTGCGCTTCTTTGATTTGAAATCTTTAGTTGTCAATGACTATCTCGAAGTTGCAGCCTATAAGAATGCTGACGGTGCCAATGTTGCACTGAAAGTTGAGCGCGAAAATGGTGGTTCAGCCGATGGCAGCATCGAAATTAAAGGGATCCCGACCGCAGTGACTGCAGATGGTTTTAGTCTGTTTGGCCGCGAAGTGATTACCGATGACAACACCCGTTATGAAAATTCCGATGCAGTGCTGACTAAAACTGAGTTTTTTGCCTTATTAACTGCAACCACGGTGGTGGAAGTACATGCAACGCCCAGCAACGGCAAACTGTTAGCCAGCCGCATTGAAATCAAAGTGCCAAGAAAATTGGGCGATGATAGCAAACCCGTTGGCCTGGTTGAGTTTAAAGGCGCTCTGACGGCAAAACGTGAGTTACAAATTGAAGTCAATGGTTACACCGTGAACATCAAACCTCTGACTAAATTGAAGATTGGTGACACCCGAAACATGACAGCCACTGATTTTATTAACGCCTTAGTGATTGGCGAAACGGTGAAAGTTGAAGGGATCGCTGATGCCAATAAAGTGGTTGCCGCAGTAGAAATTGAAGCTGAGCGGGAAAAAGATTAATTGTCTGGCTGATTGCCGCAATTCATTTTGACTAAGCGGGCGCTAGCCCGCTTTTTTATCCACGCTTAGATCTTTATCCACGGTCATATATTTCTCAACAGTTACATCGATTTCTGATATGCGACAGCAGGATTAACAAAACTGTTAGACCGCAAATTTTTCGATCATCGACAACCGATAATTGCCCAACACCGAACCCGATTAAAAACTTGACTTCGCGCCACATTTGCTGAATTTGTCGAAATTTATGCAAAACGTCACCCGATTTTAACGCCTGGATCACTGGATGCTTACCACCCGTTGCACTTTCACGAAACCACCATTTTCAGCAATCATACAGTTAATTGATCTTCAGCTATGAGCGAAAAGCAGATGTTCAGATCAGGCGAACTCGAAAGAAACGAATCTCTGGTTTGCCTTATTTGTGGACATTCGTTTTTTCGTGAGCTCTGAGATTCTCTTCCAA
>CAZIPG010000144.1:0-7767 GCA_964540955.1 uncultured Rheinheimera sp. | reverse complement strand
CATGCCCTACGCCCGCAACAGCGTGGCCCGGTTCCAGGTGAAATGAAGGTGCTTGCCGTGACCCCATCCCCAGCTCTGGACAAACCGTCTGTTGTTGGCCCGACTTTTTGCCAAACCAAGTAATTTGCTCATCCTCGATGAACCAACCAACGACTTAGATGTTGAGACTTTAGAGCTGTTGGAAGATATCTTAGAGCAGTATCAAGGCACAGTTATTTTGGTTAGCCATGACCGCGAATTCGTCAATAACACTGTAACCAGTTCGTTATGGTTTAAAGGCAATGGGCAAATTGTTGAAATTGCAGGGGGTTATGACGATGTTATCGCATTCCAAAAACTGCAAAATAACGTTTCTGAGCCGAAAAAGCCGCAAAGCGAACAAATATATACAAAACCAGAGCCACAAATCGCAGTACAGGCTTTAGCTCCGAGCGCGAAGAAGTTATCATACAAAGAGAAACGAGAGCTGGAGTTGTTACCAGCACAAATAGAAGAACTGGATGCCGCGCTCAATGCATTACAACTGCAAGTGAATGATCCGGATTTTTTCCGGCAAAGTGCCGAAACTACAACCGCTATATTGAACCAATTACAGCAGACTGAGTCGAAGCTGGCACACGCTTATGAGCGATGGGAACAATTAGAAGCATTAAACCAGCAGTAGCAGGGGATTTGAATGAAATTTACGCCGATGTTTGTCGCATTATTGCCAGCGCTAACGGTATTTGCGAGTCAGGCTGCCACATACCAAGTTGTTGAATTAGGGCCACTATCAACTCATAAATCGACTTTTGCCCAAGCAATCAACAACAATAACCAATCAATTGGAAATGCTTCCGATTTATATAATTATCCAATTGATTTAGATGAAATTAATTTTGAAGCTGCAGCAATTTCTCAGAATTTAACGCCTGAAGAAATTGAAGAAGCTAAAAAGGGCAATATTTCGGCAAAAGTGTTGTCTGTGTTACTCGAGTATCTTGCGTCCTCAGGCAATGATTTCACGGTACAACGGTACGCTCGGACTTTCCCGGTTCGCCTAGATACCAAGGAAATGGTGAAAATACGTGAAACTGCAGAAGTACAAACCAACAATGAGTACCTGATTGGGATTAACGATCTTAACCACTTAACTGGTCATGCTACGTCACCATTTGTGCAGCAGAAATTCACACCAGCGGCAACCTCTGAAGAGCCCAACCCAGTTGAACAAACGCTGTGGGTGCCAACAAAGTCGCATTTAAGCGCAATCGTCATTACTGAAAAAGGGCGTTTCCAATTACAGCCCTATTACAATGACATTAATGGTGGTTTTGCAGTCAGTCGCGGGTTAAATAATACGGGCACAATCATCGGATTCGGTAGTATAGGACTTGAAGAAACCCTTGCCGAGAATATCCGTAATTCATGTGATGGTAATGCGCGACCAGAAAATTTATGTTTATATAATTCGGCGTTAAACAATCCATTTACCAGTGGTGGTTTGGTTTGGCAGTTAGATAGTTTTGGTCGTCCAGGTGAGCCGAGAGTGTTGAATGTGTTTGGCGATCGCTATACTGGCAAGCCGCATACTTTAGCAGGTTATTCAGCAATTCCTTACGTCAGTACTCCTTATGACTTAAATGACCAAGGCTTGATTGTTGGCACTTCAGTGATGTCTGATAGTGTTGATTTGCGTTATAACGAATATACAGGCAGGACTGAAATTTTTACCTCAACGCAAGCCGCCATTTTTGATGGTGAGGAGGTCAAACCTTTCATCGATCATCTAGAGTGGCTGGGAAGTACCGCAACGAGTGTGAACAACAAAGGGATTGTGACTGGCCATGCTGAAAAAGTAATTAACAGCGCATTGCGCAGTCGGTTCTTTATTTTTGACTATAACACTGGGAAATTGACTTTCCCGACCGATTTGTTTGCAACTGCGACTACAAAGCCTAAGAAAATAAATGACAATGGTAAAGTTGTAGGGATCACAGAAACCTTTACTCCAGGGACTAGCTCTCGCAGTAATGTTGGTTTTATCTACGACATTCCAACCAATACCTTTAAAGACATCAATTCGTTGTTACAATGTAATTCAGCCTACAGCATTGTCTCTGCGGAAGACATCAATGAGAAAAATGTCATTGTGGCCACAGCCATCAAGCAAATCGAAAAAAGAGATGTTAAAGGTGAGTTGATGCTGGATGATCGTGGAAACGTCATCAAAGAGCCTGTAGCGATTGCTGTGCAGTTGAATCCGATTGCCAATGGCACAATTGATAATTGTACTACTGAAATCAGCCAAGGTTATGAGCGTCAGGGCGGAGCAATCCATATCACTTGGGCTGCACTGCTGATGTTGCTTGGCCTACGTCGTCGAGTCACTCGCTAGTTCTATTGAAATATTGATTCGAAGGCCTCTTGATGAGGCCTTTTGTTTTTCTAGAGATTTGAACAAGCGTTTTCAGTCAACATAATTCTAGGGTGCCAACAGGACTCTAGGGAGATGTGAAAGTTCCGCAAAAAAAAATTAATTTATTTTTTCGCTAAATTGTAATAAATGTCATGGCTTTAGGGAAAGTCAATAGCAAATCCCAATTTTTCAGAGTTGAACCTTTCCTCTAACAGGACTATCTATTAAGTACGCCTTGTAACAATTACTGTTGCAGAGGCGTATTTAAATCTTAGAGTTGAGGAAGACTGCCGTATGAAAAGACAAAAACGTGATCGTCTCGAGCGTGCTCATGCCCAAGGTTATCGTGCTGGTGTTACTGGCCGCTCAAAAGAAATTTGCCCATACCAAAATTTAGATGCTCGCTCACAGTGGTTGGGTGGTTATCGTGAAGCGATGGAGGACCGCGGCGTCGGTTTGTTTAGCAAAGGGCAATAAGTTGAGTGAGCGTTTTAGCGCATTTATCTGACTAACTTATTGATTTTATCATCATCTCTAAAAGCACAAACCTCACTGAAATGTGAGGTTTGTTGTTTAAAGACTTAGCGAATACTTCAAAGTGATCTGTTAAAAGCTCGAAGTATCTTGGAATAAACCCACTTTGAGTTCTTCGGCACTGTAGATATCACGGCCATCAACGCTGACCACACCATCACCAATGCCCATAAACAATTTGCGCTTGATGACACGTTTCATGTCGATGGTATAAGTAACTTTTTTCGCAGTTGGTAAAATTTGGCCCGTGAATTTAACTTCACCGACACCTAAAGCACGTCCTTTGCCCGGACCGCCAGCCCAGCCTAAGAAAAACCCAACTAATTGCCACATTGCATCAAGACCTAAACAACCTGGCATGACTGGGTCGCCTTTGAAGTGGCAAGCAAAAAACCATAAATCAGGGTTGATATCAAATTCAGCAATAATTTGACCTTTGCCGTATTTTCCACCTTCTTCAGAAATATGAATGATCCGATCAATCATCAACATATTGTCGATTGGGAGTTGGCTGTTACCCGGGCCAAATAATTCACCTTGACCACAAGCGATTAAATCTTGTTTTGTAAAGCTATTCTTAGTCATGTATGTTAGATCCATTGAAAATGCCGAGTCACTTTAGCGAACAGCTGTACGCTAGACAAGTCCGATTAGTGGATTTACCGCCAATCTATGCTATTTTGCGGCAAATTGACGACAGAAGTATGACTTTACAGCATCAAGGTAAATTGTCATGAGTGAAACTGAGAAAAAACCTTTAACCAACGCCGAAAAACAGCAGCGCTATCGCGAGCGCCAGCGCAATTCAGGTCGTCGTGAATTACGGGGTTACCTCTCACCAGAAGCCAAATTATGTTTTGAAGAGCTCCAAGCAAAGACCGAATGGAATGACAGCCAAATGCTCAGTAATGCGATCCGCTTGATGTATGCCGCGCACAAACTCGGACAAGTGGGGCTTTTAAATAGTTGGCTGACTGAACATAAACGTTAATCGCATTTACTTAACCAATCCTGCATGTTGCCGTATAATGCTGGCAATTTAATTGTGGTGAGCATGCTATGATCCTTTTTGTTCGTGATTTAACAGTGATTGATTTTTCCTATTTGTGCCAACAGCGCGGTGTGCTGGGGGAAAGTTTTATTGTTGATGTCGAATTACATGGGGATTTGGACGCAACTTCCATGGTGTTTGATTTTGCTCATGTGAAAAAAGTGATTAAGCGGGCAATTGATGGGCTTATCGATCATAAACTGGCTTATGCAACAGAAACGCCTGATCTTACCGTATCAAATCATGCTGATTTGCATGTGCTAAGTTTGGCAAGCGCTCGCGGCTTTATCCAAGTGGCCTCTCCGGCACAAGCGCATGTAGCGGTCCCTGGCCGTCAAATTGATGAACAAACGGTCCGCGATTTTTTGACCACGGAAATTAAACCATTATTGCCAAATAATGTGGCGAAGGTGGTTTTTCAACTTAGACCTGAAAAATCAAATGGTTTCTATTACCACTACACCCATGGCCTGAAGAAACATGATGGCAATTGTCAGCGCATAGCCCATGGACATCGTTCGACCATCGAGATCTATCAAAACGGCATGTTGGCTCCACGCTTAAATAAAATGTGGTGTGAACGCTGGCAAGATATTTATTTAGCCACTCAAGAAGATTTATGCCAAGCCGAGGATTGCTTTGCCCTGAGTGTCAAACCTGAACAGCTCTATTTCCGTTATCAGGCCGCGCAAGGTGAGTTTCAAATTAGTTTGCCCAAAGCGCATTGTGAGATTGTTCCTTGTGACACGACTGTGGAATGCTTAGCCCAGTTCATTGCTGACACATTGGTAAGTATTGAACGCGCTGATTACAAAGTCGTGGCTTATGAAGGTGTTGGCAAAGGTGCTATTGCTTTTAGTCAGGGTTGATCCCTTCGTTAATTTTGGGGCAGTAATTAGTCTCATCAAAAAGCCAAGCGTAGTTTCCGCTTGGCTTTTTCTTATCCTGCAAATGACAATTTCGAACTGCACTGAGGGTGCAATTTTTTTAGATTGAATGCCAATCTGTTGGTTTGCAAAACACTCAAAACACTCAAAACACTCAAAACACTCAAAACACTCAAAACACTCAAAACATGGCAAATAGCGGCCTGATAAATATCCAAATGTTCAGCTTAATTGCCTTGCAGCCACGTTAAGTTTTCACCTTGTTTTAGCGATAAAACTGCTGTGGTTTTTGCTGCCGCTACCAGTTCAAATGGCAATTGCAGCAGTCGTTGCGCACGAAATAAATGAATGTGTATCTGGCTTCCCAGTGGTTTTCGATTTAAAACCTGCTGCAAATTTTGTTCGCTGGCTTTTAACCAATCAATTGCAACAATTTGATCTTTGCAGGCAATGCCAGCACGGTGGGCAGCTGTTCCTAACACTACAGATTTGACGATAAGTCCTTCGGTTTTTGCCTCATAACTAAAGCCTAAATCTCGAGGTTGTACTTCAAAATCTTTGGTTCCAGCCAGATCCTGTTGGCCACTACTTTCGCGATAGCACAGTTCGATGCCAAGGATCTCGAGCGACTCTGTCAGAGGTAATTCAATTTCATCTTGGATCCATGATTTCAACAACGTGACCAGCTCTGAGTCATGACAAAGTTGAAACAAAAGCTCAAGAATACGTGGGTCAGTACTGCCGACTTGGTTAAATTCGCGATAGTAGCTGCGCATCAAATCCTCCAGCATAAAACCACGCTGGCGAAGGGCTGCATCCAAACAAAGTGCAACTAAACTGCCTTTTGCGTAATAACTCACCACGGCATTAGTGGCATTTTCATCTTGTTTATAAAATTTGGTCCAAGCATTGAAGCTACTATCCACCAAACTTTGTAGCCTGTTGGCCGGGCTTCTTTTCAGCCTTGAAATTGTTTTACTGAGGGTTGTCAGATACTGTTCGATAGAAATTTTTTGCGCTCTAACCAAGCTTAAATCATCAAAATAGGACGTGAACCCTTCATAAAGCCATAACTGACGGGTGTACTGTTCTTGCGAAAGTTCGTAAGGTAAAAACTCACTGGGTTTTGCTCTTTTGACCCACCACAAATGAAAATACTCATGGCTACAAAGCGCTAAATAATTTTGGTAGCCTTCGCTCATTTCGGTGGGGGCATTTGGATTAGGCAAATCAAACCTTTCCAACATCAACAATGTTGAGTTGAGATGTTCAAGCCCGCCGTATCCTTGATCGACCGCCCAATTTAAAAACCAATAGTGATTTAAATCCGCAGGCAAACCGCCAAAAACCGCAATTTGCTGTTTACAGATAGGCTCCAAATCTCGCGCTATCCGAGCCAAGTCTGCCTGATAGGTATCGACAAAAACGAGATGGTGAGGAATGTCGTTAATCACGAAACTTTCAATCTCTAATTCACCCGCAATGATTGGATTATCAATCAAATGCTGATAACTCTCGGCCAGTAATGGGCTAAAGTCGAGTTTCGGCGTTATGCTGACAGGCGAAAGGGCGCAGGCCAATTGCCATTGCGGTTTGCTTTGAGGCTGCTCTATACAAACTTGATGAGGTTGATTGGACAGTGCGACAACCTCTAAGCAAGCAGCTGCAGGATTCAACACCAACAAATCCGATGACAAATAATTTGCTCGTACCGAGAGATCAAATGCATAGAGGGTATAACTCACACAAATCTCAATGCCTGATGAGCAGTGCGCAGGAATTTCATAGCGCCAACGTTGTTTGTCTAACTGCAGAAGTTCACAAGGGGTATCCGCAGCTTTCGCACTGATTTGCATGATGTGTTTTGCAAAATCGCGGACCATGTAAGACCCTGGGATCCAAGTTGGTAACCTTAAATCGCCAGATTCAGTGGCTGTAAAATAAACATCGATCTTTAATAAATGCGCAGATAAATCTAAAAGTTGAATGTGGTAACGGACCATAATCTTCACTTATACTCGAAGCAGTTGATTTTTCGATTATAACTTTATCTTGTCAGCGGAGACACTATGAGCGTAGAAACCATTTTCAGTAAAATCATACGTAAAGAAATTCCAGCAGATATCCTGTATCAGGACGAATTAGTGACCGCATTTCGTGATATCAATCCTCGGGCGCCAACCCATATTTTGATTGTACCAAATGTGCTGATCCCGACAGTCAATGATGTCGAGGTTGAACACGAAGCCGCGTTAGGTCGATTGTTTACGGTTGCACGCCGGTTAGCCAAAGAAGCGGGGATTGCCGAAAATGGCTACCGCTTAATCATGAATTGCAACGAGCATGGTGGGCAAGAGGTCTATCATATTCACATGCATTTAGTCGGCGGTAGAGCGCTAGGCGCGATGTTGGCACGTTAAGACTAACTTTCTTAAAATAAACGGGCAGGGCGATAGTATTTTTTGTAAAACTCTCTAAAATCCGCATCTTTTTAACAGAGGCTTGACGATGGACTTAGACGCACTAAAAGCGATCCGCACTGAATATGCGGTCGCCCGAGTGACCAAAACGGTATTTCCAGGACGGACCAATCATCATAATACCTTATTTGGTGGTGAAGCTTTGGCTTGGATGGATGAAGCGGCGTTTATTGCGGCAACACGGTTTTGTCGTAAACCCTTAGTGACGGTGTCGTCCGATCGTGTTGATTTTAAAGAATCTATCCCTGCCGGAACTATCATTGAATTGGTCGCTCGTATTGAACATGTCGGACGCACCAGTATCCGGGTCAATGTCGATATTTTCGTAGAAAATATGTATAGCGATGACCAACATAAAGCGATTTCTGGCACTTTTACCTTTGTCGCATTAGGGCCCGATCGCAAACCTACACCTGT
>CAZIPG010000143.1:0-7782 GCA_964540955.1 uncultured Rheinheimera sp. | reverse complement strand
GGTGTTGGTGTTGGTGTTGGTGTTGGCGTTGGCGTTGGCGTTGGCACAGGTTGAGTATCCCCCTGTGAAGGGTCTACCGTCTGCGTTTCACTTTCACCACAACCAGCCAATAACAAAAATAAAATTATTAAAAACATAAAGTTATGCATTTTAGACTCCAACTCTACTTGTTGTTTATCGTAAAATACTAACCGTTTGTCGCAGGCTTAGAATGAGATTTACCTTAGTTTTACGCCGCCTTTGCTTATGTCAATAACGCGTCAGCTTTCATGCAGGGAAGGGTCAGACTATATCAATCAAAACTCATTTTGCTGTACCGAAACATCTGTGCCGAAACATCAATGCCGTTACATCAATGCCGTTACATCAATGCCAATAAAAAAAGCCAAACGTCAGCGTTTGGCTTTTTACATAACGAAACTACAAAACTTTAGCGCTTGCGAATATGGACAGTGACTTCTTCGCGGTCATGGAATAAATGCTTCGCTTGTAATTCCACTTTTAAACCGGCCTCGTCAAAGCGCTGCTGCATTTCAGCCAACACTTCAAGCACGGTTTCATAACGTTTTTTCATTGGCAGTTTTAAGTTGAAAATGCTTTCTTGGCACCAGCCTTTAATCAGCCAATCACAAATTAACTGGCCAACTCGTTGCGGCTTTTCAATCATGTCGCAGACTAACCAATACACATTGCGACGCTCAGGTTGATATTTGAAGCCATCAACCATCAAATGCTTTACTTGGCCGGTATCCATCAACTTTTGATCCATAGCGCCATTATCAATAGATACGACCATCATACTGCGGATCACCAATTGATAAGTCCAACCGCCAGGGCATGCCCCTAGATCTACTGCATGCATTCCCGGAGCCAAGCGGGTTTCCCATTCATCGCGTGGAATAAATTCGAGGAAAGCTTCCTCTAATTTTAAGGTGCTGCGGCTTGGTGCATCATGTGGGAACTTCAACCGACGGATGCCATTTTCCAGCGCGGAGTTATTTTCAGGGTAAGACATCGCCAACAACGCTTGCTGCCCGGACTGCATAAACAGATGCAAAACCGGCGCCCGTGGATTCTCTTTGGCTAACATCACACCTGCTTGGCGAAGGCTTTGCCGAAGTGGCACTGTTAATTTGCGCGCCAGGGTCGACAGCTCTTTGCCGTCGTTAGTGTCTGGATATTCGACCCGCAATTCACCGCAACCGCGAATTTCATCCGTCAATGCTTGCTCGACAACTGGCGCGACTCGGTCGCCTGGCGGCAAAGCCAACCAGTCGCCTAAAATCAGCGCCCATTGGCGAATAAAGATAAAGCCGCTAAAGGCATAATCCGCAAAAAACTTCGCCAATAATTCAGCATCATAGGCTTCAAACACCACAAAGGCGTTATCAGCTTTTAACTTACAATAGCCAAAAACACCATACTGTCCGGCTTTATCTTGAATTTCTGCCGCGCATTCTTTTTCAAAGCCAGCCCGACAGTAGAGTAACAGTTGTTTCATTGTTTGTTTCCAAAAAACGCCAGCCCGCCCAGTATGAACCAGCTTAGCAATAAAAGCTGGCCACCTAAGGGCGCCAACTGAGAAAAATGCAACGGCAGGGCAAAAAGCCCTGCCCACACTGTATAAGTAAATAACCAAGTGCCGACATGCCAGCACCCCAATAATATAAGCAGCCATTTTGCTGAAAACCGCTGACTTGATAGCGCAAATAAACTCAGACTCAAAATCGCTAGGGTTTGAAAACTCAACAGGGCCAAGGAGCTGATTAAGGCACTAAATTCTGCGCCCGCCATGGTTTTACTAAAATGATGTGACACTGCCGCCATCATGCCAATCACCAGAGCACCATAAAAACCAGCAAGTGCCAGACTGACTTGAAACATTCTTTGCATAATCAACCTTTGCTCATTCGGATATTCGCAGCACTTTGGCATCACAGTGCAGCACAGTTGCCGTTCTGCCCTCACCTCTGCAAGCGCTTTAAGCCTGCGTGCTGAGCATAAACGCTTTCGTTAAATAAGCCGCCTGCCGTATCACTTGCTGCTGACTCAGTCCTGATGTTCTGAGCGGCATAAAATCATGGCAAACAGCGCCAATTGACGTCACCATGACATTCTCGAGTGGCTGTGCAACATGCTTCGAGACGTAATCAGAACCACCAAAACTATCACGTTCGCCTTGCAGGATCAGTATCGGCTTTTGCAAATCTGCAAAATGAGCGATGCGATCCACTTGTTTGCCTTTGGGGCAAAACGGATAACCAAACGCAATGGCGCCCTGCACTTGGCGCTGACGTTGTTCATTTTCGAGCGGCAACCGCTGCGCCAAATAATGACTACAGACTCTTGCCCCCATCGACTTGCCGCCAAGCCAAATCGGCTGTGAGCTTGGCAAAGCAGCGAGCACTTCGGCCAACTCAGCAACTAACTTTGGCAGTGCTGGCGGCGGCCGTTTGGCGCCAGCTTCGCACAGGGTCATATAAGCGAAGTTAAAGCGATAAACCGCAATTTGCTCATCGAGCAACGCTTGGGTAAGCAACTCAAGAAACACACTGCGACAACCAGCGCCAGCCCCGTGCATTAGTAGCAAATGCGCCAATGGCTTGCTTGGAATATCCTGTTTGAATACCAATTCAGTCATGCGTGGGTGCCAAGGGCCTTAGTCTTGCGCCATGGCAATATTAAAATGTTGCTCGGTAAAGTCTTTCTGCTCACGCTCGACCAAATCAATCATCCATTGGCGAAACGCGGCAATTTTGCCAAGCTCAGTTTGATTGTCACGACACACTAAATAATAGGCATCTTTACTTTGTAGCACATGGTTAAATGGCACAATCAATCGACCTGAGTTGATATCTGGCCGCGCCAACACATTATGCGCTAATGCCACGCCCTGACCGTGAATTGCCGCTTGCAACACCATGGCACTGTGGCTAAAAATCGGCCCTTGATTGACGTTAAAATGTTTGAAGCCTTGGCTGGTGAACCATGACTTCCAAGCGTCACGATTGCCATCATGCAATAAGGTATGAAAACGTAAATCAGCTGCTTCACTCAAAGGTTTGGCGCGATTGAGCAACAGCGGCGAGCAAACGGGCACTAAGTATTCGGTATGCAGTTTGTCAGCATGCAAATTCCGCCAACTGCCACGACCATAATAAATCGCGACATCGACATCGTCAGTCAAAGAACCTTCAGCCGAATCGACCGCACGAATGCGCACATCGATATCTGGGTTTAATTCACTAAACAAACTTAACCGAGGAACTAACCACTGAATGGCAAAACTTGGTGGCAGACTCACCGTCAACGCGCCTTTCGCGCCACGTGCGAGTAGTTTTTCGGTCGCTTCATAAAGCTGCAGGAAAATTTCTTTGATATCCAGAAAATAGGCTTGGCCTTCTTCGGTCAACAGCAAAGAGCGGTTCTTGCGCATAAACAATTTCAGGCCAAGATGATCTTCTAACGCCTTAATTTGATGGCTGATGGCCGCTTGCGTCACGAACATTTCTTCCGCCGCTTTGGTAAAACTCAAATGCCTAGCCGCCGTTTCAAAGGCTTTCAAGGCATTCAGTGGTGGTAAGCGGCGAGCCATGCGGTGATCCTTTAAGCTTTGCTTGGCGGAACATAACCTTCGATAGCGACTTCTTCACCTTCGAATAGAAATTTTTGCATCTGCTCTTCAAGCATTTTGAAGTGCTCAGGATTGCGCATCGACAATTTCTTTTCATTGATAAGCATGGTTTGTTTGGCTTGCCATAACGCAAAAGCTTCTTTACTGATGTTGTCGAAAATTTTCTTGCCCAGTTCACCTGGATACAGTTGAAAATCTAAACCTGGGGCAGTTTTCTTTAAATGCAAACAAAATACTTCACGAGCCATAGGTCACCTCTTTCATGCGTTCATCAGTGCCAATCAGAACGAGTTGGCAATCGGCAAATTATTTTGCGCCGCATTGTAAACCATTTTTCGTCAAAGTGCTGGATTTAAGCCAAAGCGAGCTGCTTCTTCGCTGCTTGGGCTGACGAATCGACCTCAGATCTTTAATTTTGGCTGTTAAGGTTTGGTTGATAGGTTTTGACTGATAGGCTTGGTCTCCTGAAAATCATCTGTAAAATAACAACACAACTTATTTAGCCATCCCCGAGCGAAACGCTATGAATGGGATAGTTCGCATGAATGCATACTGCGGCATTTGTTTTGGGAGTCGCTTGTGGGACATGGTAAACAGCAGTCAGCTCAGTTTGATGCAGTGGCTAGCTCTATTGACGAGACTTCAGCTGGCTTTGGCGTCAGCAATGCTCAATTTCAGGTTTTCCTAACCGCGCCACCTCCCATGGATCCATTTACCGAATTAGCAACGATGTATCCGCTGCAAGCAGGCGATATTGCCCATATCGGCCGCGAATGCGGCAATGGTTGGCGGAAAATTTTCAATGTCTACGCCAAATTATTATTCGCCCTGCCAGCTGGTTGTTTTAACTTTTCGGCTCGAGCGCAAAGTTGGCAACAGTTTCGCGACACCTTGTTGTTGCAAGCAAACTCGAATACCGCGTTAGTGTTTAGCGCGCCAAGGCTTCATCAATCGCCGACCACAATTCAACTGATTGCTGGGCGTACGCTTGCCAAAACCTATCAAAGCCGCGGCCTTGCATTGCAGCTTCATTGGTTAACGCCGGAATTTGCAGTGGATCTTCAGCACAAGGTGCTTGTCACGCCATTTTTCGACTATCGCCAACTCAACAATGAAAAAATTGCCATCACTGCCCAATTATTGAAATTACTGGTCGATGATGTTGGCGTTATCGAGCCTTATGCGCTTGCTGCCACCCAACCGCAAGTTTTTACTGCAAATTAGCAACAACCTCGTTAGCATAAGGTTTTGGCATAAGCTTTTGGCAAAAGCTGTTAATCTGCATGAGTGTGCGCTCAGTGAATACGTTTTTAATCGTTGATGATCATCCGTTGTTTCGCGAAGCATTGGCGCAAGTCATCACTTGCCACTTTGCTGATGCCACAGTATTACAAGCGCCAAGCCTCACCGTAGCCATGGACATCGGCAGCCAACAGCCAACGCTTGATTTGATCCTGCTAGATCTGCATTTGCCCACTGGCGAAGGGTTAAATGGTTTGATGATGCTGCGCCAGCAATTTCCAGCCATCGCTGTCGCCATGATTTCTGCCGATGACGAGAAAAATACCGTGCTGCAGGCGATGGCTTTGGGCAATGTTTATTTACCTGCTGAGATTTTCCGAAATCACTCGCCTGCCCAACCTGAACCCAATCATCATGGCCAATATCATCAGCAAGTACAGAGCTTAACGCGCAGTCAGTTGAAGGTTTTACAATTGATGGTTAAAGGCGATTCAAACAAGCAAATTGCCTTTCACTTAGCGATCGCCGAAACCACGGTCAAAGTGCATGTGTCTGCCATTTTAAGCAAGCTCGGCGTGTCCAACCGGGTGCAAGCCATCCTCATTAGCCAACATCTCGATTTTGATCATTATCTAAAACGCTGAAAAAACTTCGTCGTGAAGTTAACTGCTAGTTTTTGGAAAAATCACCCAGTGCCGCAGCGATGGACTGATGCCAATCCATTCGCCCGCTTGATGTAAATGGTGACTGTCCAATAAACACGAGATCTGTTGGCCGTCCGCTAGCGCGAGTAAATAAGTCAGATAAGCGCCGCAAAAGGTCCGTTTTAACACTTGCGCTTGCAATGGGCTTTGATCGTCATGATGGACATCTTCGGGCCGAACTAACAACTGGTAATCGCCCGCAGGCGCATTCACCGCTTGCACACCTAAAGCGCAATGCAATAAACCATCAGCATCCACTTTTGCCGTTAACCAATGGCCACTGCCAACAAAAGACGCCACTTGGGCCGTCGCAGGTTGATGATACAGCGCCAAAGGATCAGCCCATTGTACCAATTCGCCAGCGAACACCACGCCAATACGCTCGGCCAAGGCAAAAGCTTCTTGCTGGTCGTGGGTGACAAATAATGCAGATATTTTTTCACTCTGTAGCACTCGTTGTACATCAGCGGCCAACTGCGCCCGTAAGTCGGCATCGAGGCCGGAAAAAGGTTCATCCAACAGCAATAATCTTGGCTTTGGTGCTAGCGCCCTTGCCAACGCAACCCGTTGCTGCTGTCCACCTGATAATTGGTGAGGATAGCGCTGACCCAATTCACTTAAACCAATTAAGGCTAATAACTGTTCGATCCGTTGTTGACGCTCTGTGGCCGCTAAGTGAGTTAAACCAAAGCCAATATTTTGCCAAACCGTCAAATGCGGAAATAAGGCATAGTCTTGAAACACCATACCGACCGCTCGATGTTCAGGCGGTACTTGGCTGGCAGCGCTACTGAGCAGCCGGCCATCTAACAAGATCTCGCCCCCTTGAATAGGTTCAAAACCAGCAATGGCTCTGAGTAAGGAGCTTTTGCCAGAACCAGACGGCCCTAATAAACAGCCGATTTCGCCACTGTCTAAACTGAACGACAGATCAAATAACACCTGATGTTGCTCGTAGGCCAAGGCTAAATGTTTAATGACCAGCATAACGACGTCCTTCGGCGGCTCGATTGAGCCAAATTAACGGGATCAACCCTGCCAATACGATGGTCAAGGCTGGCACTGCCGCGGCGGCAAGTTGTTCATCAGAAGCCAACTCAAAAGTACGAACCGCCAGCGTGTCAAAGTTAAAAGGTCTGAGCAATAAAGTGGCCGGTAATTCTTTCAGCACATCGACGAAAACTAATAACAAGGCAATCCACACTGGCCCTGTTAACAGCGGTCGATGCACGCGCCACAGCACCTGCCAGCGCGAGCAGCCTAAACTGCGCGCAGCCTGATCCATCGAGGGTGGGATTTGGCTAAAAGCCGCTTCTAACGGTTGCATCGCCACTGCAATAAAGCGCACTAGGTAGGCCAAAATGAGGGCAGCTACGGTGCCAGTAAACACTAAGCCGAGTCGGATCCCGAACCATTGTTCAGCCCATAGATCGAAGAAGTGGTCCAGTTGACTCAATGGCCACAGCACACCAATCGCAATCACTGTGCCAGGAATGGCATAACCAAAGCCACTGCCGCGGATCAATACCTGCACAGGTGCCGCCAAACGTTGGCGCAAGCCATACACCAAAATTAATGCCGTCGCGACCACAAAAAAGGCGCTCAAAGCGGCCAGCCCAAGGCTATTTCGCAGCAGTTGCGCAAAATCAAGCTGGGTCCACACTGAGAGATCGGTCAAACTCCAAATCAACAAAGCGGCAGCTGGCACTAAAAACCCGCCCGCTAAAACGACCACAGCAAAAGACATGGCTAAATAATTGCGCCAGCCTTTCAGTGGTTGCGGCGCAATACGGCGACTCCCCGCACTACGGTCAAAAAACCGCAGTTGCCGACGATTCATCAGTTCTAACGCCACCAACCCCATAGCAATGGCGCACAGTAAGGCAGATAGCTGAGCCGCAGCCGCGACATCGCCCATGCCAAACCAAATGCGAAAAATGCCAGTCGTCAGCACAGGAATACCGAAATACGCCACAGTGCCATAATCAGCAAACGCTTCCATCATCACCAAAGCCGTGCCGCCCAACAGAGCAGGTCTTGCCAATGGCAGTGCCACTCGCCACAGATAACCTTGGCTTGAAAGACTCAGCGCCGCTTCGCGCCAAGCAGGGTTTTGCTGGCTAAACGCTTGGCGCGCCAATAAATAAACATAAGGGTAAAGCACCAAGCTCAAAATAAGAATGGCGCCACCAAGACTGCGGA
>CAZIPG010000142.1:6044-7803 GCA_964540955.1 uncultured Rheinheimera sp. | reverse complement strand
ATTTTGGGATGGGCTTATTTAGATGAAACGTGCTTTACCTGCAATACGGCTGCTTAGCTTGTTGCATCATCCTTCGCCACTTTGGTGACGAGTAATTGGTCAATCTTGTAACTGTCGATATCGACCACTTCAAATTTATACCCTTGATACAACACAAAATCGGTGCGTTTAGGGATTTTTCTCAGCATAAACATCATAAATCCAGCGATGGTTTCATAGTTTTCTTGCTGAGGGAATTCGGCAATATCGAATACTCGCATCACATCATCTAACGGCGTCAGGCCCTCGACTAACCAAGAGTCATCATCCCGTTTGACGATTTGCTCTTCCTCCGAGTTGACCAATTCTCCCATGACAATACTCATCACATCCTTCAACGTGATCATGCCGACCACTAAGGCGTACTCATTGAGGATCACCGCAAAATCAACGCCTGAACTTTTGAAATGGGCTAGGACTTCATACAATGATAAATTGTCAGGAATAATCAGTGCGTTATGCAACATCCCAGGCTTATTCAATGAAATATCCTGCTCATTGAGCACTTGCATTAATAACTCTCTCGACTCGACATATCCTAATACTTTGTCGAGATTGCCTTCGCAGACCATAAACCTGGCATGAGGATAGGCTAGCAGCTTGGCTTTGATACTGTCGGTGCTTTCATCAAGGGTGAAAAAGACCAAACTCTCGCGAGGCGTCATCGCCGAAGTCACTGTGCGCTGGTCCATATCAAACACGTTCTCGAGCAAAGTATGCTCTTGTTGCTGCAGCACACCAGCCTCAGCGCCTTCATCCATCATAGAGATGATATCTTCTGGCGTGATTTGATCTTTGCGGTGGATGGGCACATTAAATACTCGGAAAACCAGATTTGCGACGCCATTAAAGAACAGGACAAAAGGTTTCAACATCACTAACAAGGTTAAAATGGGCCGCACCACGGTCATCGCAACTTTTTCTGGTGCCAGCATGGCAAGGCGCTTCGGCATCAAATCAGCAAATAAAATAAATAAAGAAGTGACAAAGAATACCGATAAGCCAAAACCTATCGACTCTAACCAAGCCCCTTGATAAACCACTTGTAACACACTGACAAAATAAGGCGTAAATGCCGCTTCACCGATGATGCCGCCCAAAATCGCCACGGCGTTCAGCCCGATCTGCACAATGGTAAAAAAGTTACCCGGATGTTGTTGTAAATCCAGCACTAACTGCGCTTTGGCATTGCCGTCCACCGCAAGTTGCCGTAACCGTAATTTACGCGCAGCAGCTAAGGCAATTTCAGACATGGAAAAAAAGGCACTAATACTGATTAACAACGTGATAATGAGGATATGTTCAAACACAGACATAAAATTCGCACCTAACACTAGGAGACCTGGCAACATTACCAATCGATGATGTCAAAAGTATGACAACTATGTGCTTAGTATAACCCTAAATTTATTGAATATTTTGCATAAGCAGACAGGAACAAGCTGTTTTAAAGTGGCTTTTTAATGAGCAAAGGAAAAGATGAGTGGGCCCAAAGCAAAAATAACAGTGAATTCAGCGAAAAAAAACGCCCAAAATCAAGCGGATGTTGGGCGTTCATTGTTGTGTTAAATACTTACTTCTTTAAATGTGTCGCCAAATATTGTTCGACTTTACGCAAATAAATGAGTTGGTTTTCTGGCGCATAGAAACCATGGGCTTCATCATCAAATTCCAGATATTCATAAGGTTTATTCGCAGCTTTTAACGCAGCAATTAAGGC
>CAZIPG010000142.1:0-6034 GCA_964540955.1 uncultured Rheinheimera sp. | reverse complement strand
CCGCATGAGAAATAGGCGCTCGCTCATCGCGTTTACCATGTGCAATCAATAAATGAGTTTTTAAGCCTGCGACATTTTTACTCGGTGAGAATTTTGCCAATTCTTGCGGATCTTCACCAATGACACGTTTTAAATAACTTTTGCCATAGCCGGACTTACGGACGTCGCCATCTTTGTACATTAGCGATAAATCGTAGACACCAACTACTGCAACGCCACAACGATAGAGTTCAGGTTTTAAAATCGAGGCTTGAACCACCGAGTAGCCGCCAAATGAACCACCGACAATACAGACGTTGCCACTTTTACCATGTCCTTGCGCGATGGCCCATTCAGTGCCGGCAATAATATCTTTTTGAATATTACTTCCCCATTGGCGGTAACCCGCCATTTCAAATTTATCGCCATAACCGCCGCTACCCCGATAGTTCACTTGCAATACGTTGTAACCCGCTAACGCCAGATGCTGAACTTCAGAATTAAATCCCCAGGTATCACGAACGCCATGAGGGCCACCATGCACCAGCACCACGAGAGGCTTTTCAGCGGATTGGCTGGGCGCTTTGGTTAGATAGCCATTAATTTTCATGCCATCAAAAGAGGAAAAGCTAATCGGTTCTACAGCAGCAAATTCGATACCATTTAAGGCAGAGCTTGATTTACTCAACAGGCTCAAGGCATTTTTCTGCGTATCATACAAATAATAGGCAGTCGGGCTGATGTCTGAACTTACTGCGACCACAAACTTGGTTAAATCTTTGGTACTACTGGTGATAGTGACATCTTCACCTGGAAAAGCGCCTAATAAGTCTTTAAAGACTTGGGCTTCGCGAAATTCATCAGATAACAAAATATAGGCTGGACGACCATCATCAACCTGCGCTGCATAGACTGAACGACCATCACTGGTTCTTTTGTAATCAGTGACATCCACTGCAGGATCGGTATAAACATCGGTATATTTGCCAGTATTTAAATCGAATTTAAAAACACCAGTTTTGTCCTGCTTCATGTCATCTAACACAAACAAGGAATTATTATCCGCAGTGACTGCCAACGGGGTAAAATCACTACCAAAGGCTGCGCTCGGTACTTTTTTCCAACCGTCTACATTCTCTTCTTTGATATAAACTTCGAGATCACCTTTGCTATTTAAACCGGTCACAACTCGAGGTTTGCCATTAGGGCCTGCAATAACATTCGCATTAGGCACAGGGACCCGCCCTAATGCTTTTGTCTTCCCTGAGTAGATATTCATCGCCAACACTTCGGCTAATCGTTCACCATCTTCAGACATCGGGGTAGATTGAATTAAAATATTGTCATCCGCATCTGCGGTGGATTCAATAAATTCAGCCCAAGCAAATTTATTCTCGCGTTTTTTCTTGATCAAAGAACCGCTCGCAGCTTCACCAGCCCGGTAACCAAATAACAATTGCCCTTTAGAACCATCAGCATTTACGCCATATAGTTCGCCATAATATTTGGGTTCCTCAGCCCAAGGCTGAGATTCTGCCACTTTAAAAACAACGCGATCCGACGTAACCCAACGATATTCACCAACTTCAATATAACCACCAAACTTAGCAACCCCAGTCGGCTTCATTGTTTTTGTATCCAAAAACACCAATGTTTGCTTCCCTTCAACAAACATTTTGGCGCCAAGATAAGTGCCATCGGGTGAAATTTTGACATCAAAAATATCAGGATTACGACTTAATAAATCAGCATAATCAGGTGTTGCGGCATAAACCATGCTGCCACAGCTCAAAGTGACTAATGTGAATAAAGTGGATAATTTCACTGCAGGGGTTCCTTTTGTCGGTATCGTCCAGTAAGCAATAACGTATTTAAATAAATTGTTAATTTCCAAATTAGCATAAGTTGTTTTTGCTGGCCAGCAGCAGCTGAAAAAAAACTATGCGCAATAAAAAAATCTAAGTGATTGTTTTATTTCTTATAAATCAACCATAACGATTTTTACCGAATTTGTAAACTAGCCTACTTCGACAACACTATCCAAGCATTGACTGCTGTATCTCTAGGCTCGGCATCTGATGAAACAATAAACTGGCTTGTTGATACACCCAAAGTGCCAGCGCAGGATCATAACGCTCACCTTCATCCCGCATAAACGCATGATTGGCATCAAATTCGTGCCAACTGTAGCGGCAACCGGCATGCAAAAGGCTTTGCTGAATATCTGCGCGCCCTTGCTGTGGGATATGGGGATCTTGGCGCCCCCAAATCATCATTAATTGCCCCTGGATATTGCCAGCCAATGCCAGTGTCTGGGGGTGACCTGGTAAAGTGTCCGTGTGTAAGTCGGTTGCATATAAGCAAATGCTCGCTAACACTTCGGGTTGAAACGCAGCGCGAAAGGCCAGATGCCCGCCAATACAAACGCCAAAGGCACCGATGCGTCCGTCACAGCGCGGATGCGATTGTAAATAGCCGATGATGGCGCGATTATCGCTGTCATAACTCGAGAGCGGCTTGGTCCACTTGTCCTGATTGCCTTTGTTTTTGCCCAAGTCGTCATAAGCCAGCACAGTCCCGAGCGGGTTAAGTTCATGGAAAATCTCCGGCACCACCACGATAAACCCCTGCCCTGCCAACATTGCAGCCATGCGCGCGATAGGTGCAGTAATTTGAAAAATTTCAGAATACAGCATGATAGCCGCATAACGACGATGAGTTGCTAGCGGCTGCCAAACTTGGCATTGCATCGGGCCTGTCTCGGTATTCAGTGTGATTAATTCTTGGCAAATCTGCATAGTTCTCGCATCCTCGGCATGGTTCAACTGAGTCTATTTAACCACGAAACTCTGTGGTGACCTACTCCTGACAGAAGACGTACTCACAGATACTTCTCCGGCCGGGTTTGCGATAAACTCGGGAAATATGTTAACTTGCTGTAACTTACAAGCAGGCCGTTTTACTTCAGTTAAATAAGGAACTTTGATGCATTCACTTTCTAAAATGTCATGGGCAGTTGCCCTTGCATTCAGCGTGGCCGCGTGCTCGCCATCGACAGACAAAACCTCAGAAACAGTCAGCGCAGAAAGCCAAGCATTACCGAGCGGAATTTCATTAATCAAAGTCCATCAAGGACAAGGAAATTCGGTCGCGATCCCCTATAAAAAATACCAACTGAGCAATGGCTTAACGGTGATTGTGCACGAAGATCATTCGGATCCCTTAGTGCATGTTGATGTCACTTATCATGTTGGATCAGCGCGGGAAGAGATGGGGAAATCTGGTTTCGCCCACTTTTTCGAACATATGATGTTCCAAGGCTCTGAACATGTCGCTGATGAACAACATTTTAAGTTGATCACTGAAGCTGGCGGCTCTATGAACGGCACCACCAATACAGATCGCACCAACTATTTCCAAACAGTCCCCGTGAATCAGTTAGAAAAAGTGCTGTGGTTAGAATCTGATCGCATGGGTTTTTTATTAGATGCAGTCACCCAAGAAAAATTTGAAGTGCAGCGAGAGACTGTGAAAAACGAACGCGGTCAACGCATTGATAACCGCCCTTATGGCCGTTTATCTGAGCGCGCCAACGAAATACTGTATCCGACCAACCATCCGTATTCTTGGCCAGTCATTGGTTATATGGACGATTTAAATCGAGCCAACGTCAATGATGTGAAGGCATTTTTCCTACGCTGGTATGGGCCCAACAATGCCACGCTGACTATTGGCGGCGCAGTCAAAGCCGAAGAAATTTTACCGCTGGTGCAGAAATATTTTGGCGAAATTCCTGCAGGCCCTGCGGTAGAGCCTATGGCCAAAACGCTGTTCAGTTTGCCTGCAGATCGCTACAGTTCCTTTGAAGACAATGTGCAATTCCCGCTGATCTCCATGGAGTTTCCAACCGTCTATGCCCGTCATCCTGATGAGGCGCCACTGGACATTTTGGCGCAAATTATTGGTGGCGATAACAACTCAATTATTTACAAAAATTTGATCAAAAACCGCTTCACAGTGCAAGCTCAGAGTAGCCACAGTTGTGCTGAATTACACTGTACTTTTAGCTTGATCGCATTGCCAAGCCCAGGCAAAACACTCAGTGATATTGAGAATATCTTGCGCCAAAGTCTACTCGAATTTGAAGAGCGCGGAGTCAGCGATGACGACTTATTGAAAGTCAAAGCGCAGATTGAAGCAAATAGCATTTTTGGCCTGCAAAGCGTCAGTGGAAAAGTCAGTCAACTGGCCTACAACGAAACTTTTTTTGGTGAGCCAGACTTAACGGCAGCCGAATTGGCCCGCTATCAAGCCGTGACCAAAGCAGATATTCAACGGGTTTATCAAACATACCTCAAAGGTCAGCATGCAGCCATTTTGAGCATAGTGCCAAACAATCAAAAGGCTGCGCCTGCTAAACCAGATAATTTCCAAGCACCAGCCCGAAATCTGTTAGCGTCATCAACGACCCAAGCCAGCGACTTAGCAATGCGTAAGGCAAGCTCTAGCTTTGATCGCAGCCAAATTCCAGTCTCAAAAGCAAATCCGGGGGTGACACTCCCGAGTACATGGCAACAACAATTTGCCAATGGCATTAAGGTGTTAGGCACGCAAAGTTTTGAAACACCCACCACGGATATATTGTTGAAAGTGCCAGCGGGCCTTTATTACGAAACGCCAGAAACACTGGGCGCCAGTGCCATGTTCGCAGCATTGATGAATGAAAGTACGCAAAATTTCACAACTGAACAAATGGCCTTAGCGTTACAAAAACTTGGCAGCCGTATTGAAATCAGTAGCGACGATCAGTTCATCAACATTTACGTCTCGAGTTTAAGCAAACACTTACCGGCGACCCTAGATTTATTAGCGGAAAAGATGTTTAAACCGGCCTTCGCACCAGATGATTTCCAACGGATCCGCCAGCAAACGATGCAAGGTTTGGAACATCAACAGAAAAATGCCGGTTATCAAGCCGATCGCGCGTTTAGAGAGTTAATGTTCGGCCAGCATATCGCTCGATTTGATGCTGTGGGCACTCTCGCGTCTTTGCAACAATTAACACTGGAGACCGTGAAGGCTGGGTATCACGCTCAGTTCAAACCTGCCGGCAGTCAAATGATCATCGTCAGTGATTTGGCACAAGCCGAAGTCGCCCAACTCTTAGACAAACAACTGGCAAGTTGGCAAGGGCAAGGCGCGACGTTACAAATTCAAGGGGCGGACAGTGTCGCAAAACCGGCAACTATCTATCTAATTGATAAACCTGATGCCGCCCAATCAGAGATCCGCATTGGTAAGCGGAGTCTGTTGGAAGATTTACAAGGGGAATACTACCAAGCTGGCTTGATGAATTTTGTGTTGGGTGGCAATTTCAACAGCCGCTTGAATCTAAAATTACGTGAAGAAAAAGGCTATACCTATGGCGCGCGTTCAGGTTTTAGTGCAGACAACCAACTTGGGGTATTTAGCGCATCAGCCGCAGTGCGAAGCGATGCGACCGCCGATGCAGTGAAAGAATTCCTTAGTGAAATTGCCAAGTATCAGCAGCAAGGGATCCAAGAAGATGAATTGGCATTTACCCGCAATGCGGTGAATCAATCGGACGCCTTAAAGTATGAAACGCCGGGCGCGAAACTGGGCTTTATGGCGAAAATGGTGCAATTTAATGTCGACTCCAGCTTTGTGGAAAAACGGCAACAAATTGTCAGCAATTTGACCAAAGCACAAATCGATGCCCTGGCAAAACAGCATCTGGATCCCGCGACGATGACTATCGTAGTGGTTGGTGATGCGAAAAAGATCAGACCGAGTTTGGAAGCTTTAGGCTATCCAGTGCAAACTTATCAATTCTAATGTTAAAGCCCCAGCGTGCTCAAAACATGCTGGGGCCTTCGTTCAGCGTTTACGCAGAGTCCCTTTAACCCTGAAAATTTAGCGATACTCAGTGTCAGCGGTTCAACTTTGCTGGAGTAGCTGTAAAAACTCCGACTCAGCGAGTGGTTTTGCCCAATAAAAACCTTGGGCCGCATCACAACCTAAGTCAATGAGCCGT
>CAZIPG010000141.1:4927-7818 GCA_964540955.1 uncultured Rheinheimera sp. | reverse complement strand
CAATCTTACCGTATTTCCGGGCCAAAAGGTCGGAATTATCGGCGCCAACGGCTGTGGTAAATCGACCCTCTTCGCTTTATTACAGGGAAAACTGCAACAAGATTCCGGCATTTTAAGTATTCCCAATAGTTGGACCATCGCTACAGTGGCGCAAGAGACACCCGCTCTTGATTGCTCCGCCATGGACTATGTGTTGCAAGGCGATGAAAAACTCTATCCGCTGCTGAAGTTGGTCGAACAGCCACAAGCAGACACCGATTTAGTCCATGTGCATCACCAAATTGAAGTGATGGATGGCTATCGCGCGCAAGCCAAAGCAGGCACCTTGTTAGATGGCCTTGGCTTTACGGGCGACATGCAACAACAAGCGGTCAAATCCTTTTCGGGCGGTTGGCGCATGCGTCTCAATTTGGCGCGCGCTTTAATGCAACGCGCTGAACTGCTGTTATTGGACGAACCAACAAACCACCTCGATTTAGATGCCGTGCTATGGTTGGAAAAATACCTGACCAATTTTGCTGGCACCTTGATGCTAATCAGCCACGATCGCGATTTCTTGGATGCGGTGGTTGATAACATCGCACATATCGACAATCAAACGCTGACCCTGTATCGCGGCAACTATAGCCAGTTCGAACGGCAACGCGCAGAGCAAATGGCACAACAACAATCAATTTATGAAAAACAACAACGTCAAGTTGCTCATTTGCAAAAATTCATCGACCGATTCCGCGCTCAAGCCACCAAAGCCAAACAAGCGCAAAGTCGGATTAAAGCGCTAGAGCGCATGACTTTGTTAGCGCCAGCCCATGTCGACTCGCCGTTTCAATTTGAGTTTTTAGATCCGCGCAGCCTGCCAAACCCATTGCTCAAGCTTGAAAACGTCAAAGCGGGCTATGGCGATCACTCCATCCTGCAGCAAATTAATTTCCAATTGCTGCCCGGCAGCCGAATTGGTTTATTGGGTCGCAATGGTGCGGGTAAATCCACGCTGATTAAATTACTTTCGGGCAGTCTGCAGCCGCAAGCCGGTCAGCTGTGGTATGCCGCTGGCGTGGCGATTGGTTATTTCGCTCAGCATCAACTGGAAACCTTGAGACCGCAAGATTCGCCACTGCAGCATTTAGTCCGTTTGGCCCCACAAGCCACCGAGCAAAGCCTGCGCGATTTCTTGGGCGGTTTTGGCTTCCATGGGGATAAAGCGCTGGCTGCCTGCGCACCATTCTCCGGCGGCGAGAAAGCCCGTTTGGTACTTGCGTTGCTCGTCTATCAGCGGCCGAATTTGCTATTACTCGATGAGCCAACCAACCACTTAGATTTAGACATGCGTGAAGCTATTGTCATGGCGCTGCAAGGCTTTGAAGGCGCCATCGTGGTGGTTTCGCACGATCGGCATTTGTTACAAAGCACCACGGATGAATTCTATTTAGTGGCGAATGGCAAAGTTGCGCCTTTTGCCGGCGATCTCAGCGATTATTACCAATGGTTGCAAGCGGATGCCAAACAAAGCCAACAAAAGGCCGACAGCAATAGCACGGTTGCCGCGACTGCGGTAACCCCGCGTAAAGATCAAAAACGCTTAGAAGCCGACTTGCGAAATCTGACTCGCACGCTGAAACAGGCCATCGAAAAACTAGAAGCCCGCCAGCAAAAATTGGAACAACAACTCGCGGCTATCACTGAACAATTAGCCGATAACAGCCTGTACGATGCCAGTCGCAAAGCTGAACTGACCAAGTTATTGGCTGAGCAAACCAAAGCCAATAGTGAACTCAGCGACATTGAAGACCAGTGGTTTATGGCGCAAGAAGAACTCGAAAGTAAGACCGCTGAATTTTGGCAGGCCAATGGTGGTGCCAACTAAGATGTCGACTGAATTGCCAAACAACGCTGAACAACAGGGCATCCCAGCTGCTCACCAAAAGCCTGAGTTAGAGAGCCCTGAGTTAGAGAGTCCTGCTCCGCGAGCCAGCGACATCCAACAAGCATTGTGGCAATTCAGCTTGGCTTTTTATCCCAAGCAGCAAGCATTACTGCTGCGGCTACAAGATGAACTTGGCGCCCAGGTCAATCTGATCCTCGCCATTTGTTGGCTGGCTACGCAGCGGCGTCAACTGACTCCAGTTCAGCTGCATGCCTGCACTTCGGCAATTGCATCCACCCAACAAACCTTGATCCAACCGCTTAGACAGATCCGACGCAACCTGACTGCATCGACTTTACATTTCAAAACAGAGTTATTGGCGTTGGAACTGAAAGCAGAGCAACAGGAACAAGCGGAAATTGCCGCTTATGTAGCTCAGCATTGGTCAGATTTGCCCGAAACGCTGTCAGCCCAACCTGCGTTGCAGAATTATTTCAACGGCTTAAACAGCCTCTCAACGCTCATCACTACTGCGGCCGTTGATCTGGATCAAGCGATCGCAAGCTACTCATCTAACGTCGGCCATTCTTTGATCTAAATCAGCATTGAGTTTGGGCAGCTTTTCTACACTGAGTTCATCAATTCTGTGGAGGAATTTACCATGAACTTATGGCAGCAATTTGTGAGCGACCCAGTTATTTTTATTTCGTTTACTGGCTTGGCAATCGTCTTGGGGTTATGCGTGTTTTACGCCGTGTACTTCATGTACAAAATCAGCCATGCGGGCCCTAACGATTAATTTTGTTGTAAGACGTTACTCTTGGTCGTTATAGCGCCAAGGCTCCTGTTTGTTGGTCCTGTCGGATATTAGGCACTCCTTGCCGTTTCCCTGTTAGACCGAAAGCGCTCGGTCTAACAGGTTTTTTATTTCATCCCGCAAAACCACTGCAATATGCACTAGGCACTATGCCCCGTTATGCTTGCCCATTCAGCCAATTAGCTAACCTGGTGCTATTACGCCACACCA
>CAZIPG010000141.1:0-4917 GCA_964540955.1 uncultured Rheinheimera sp. | reverse complement strand
CGAAAGCGCTCGGTCTAACAGGTTTTTTATTGCCCACAAAACATCAGTGCTATGCACTATGCCCAGTTATGCTTGCCCATTCAGCCAATTAGCTAACCTGGTGCTATTACGCCACACCAAACCATAGATGGTCAGCTGCGGATTTGCCCCTAAACTGGTGGGCAAGACGGAACCATCAAACACCGATAAGTTCTTTAATTGATGATGACGCCCCTCGCGATCGACCACGCCTTTGCTGGCATCACTGGCCATATTACATCCCCCCATCACATGGGCAGATGCAAAAATGGTGCGATAAATCGCCATCGGCAGTGCGTTGATAGCGGCCTTGGCCTCCTGCCAACTCCGATAAAGTTTGGCATCGGTATGGATCGGCATCACCGCTTTGGCGCCTGCAGCAAATTGCAACTCCGCCATGGCTAGCAATGCTTGTTTAGCGCCACTGAACATATAGTCTGTGAGCGGATAATCCAATTGCGGCTCGCCATGACTATCGAGTTCAACTCGCCCACCTTGTGCTTGTTCAGCAAAACCGTCTCGCAACAACGCAATCATCACCTGCAAATGGTTAAACTCTTTCATCAGTTCGGCATGCTGTTCAGCCAACCCTGTGAGTTTTGTCGCCATCAACACCGGATGCACAGGGGGCACTTCCAGTTTAAAGCCCATGCGGTCATCGGTTGGCCAAACAAACTGATCGGAATAAATCGACTGGGGCGCGCCCATATGGCCATTGATAGGTTCAGCAAATAAGGCACCAGAAATCAAACTTGGGTGCAGATAGGTATGCTTGCCTAACCGACCTGACACATCTGGCACTTCTGAGCGCAATAATAAGGCTGGGGTGTTGATTGCTCCGCCCGCCATCACATAATGGCGCGCTTTGATTTTCAGCAACACCCCTGTCTTCGTTTGATAATGATCATCCACTGGCACCGCTTCAAGCCATTCCACTTGATCGCCTTGCCACACTAATTTACGCGCCGAAACGCGACTAATTAACATCGCTCCCGCATCCAATGCTTTCGGAATTGTCGTCACCAGCATCGACTGCTTGGCATTAAGCGGGCAACCCATGCCACATAAGCCCAGATTGGCACAGCCATGCACATTGCGGTGGATCACGGTATATTCCCAGCCCAACTTTTCACAGCCGTGTTTGAGCGCCAAATTATTTTGATTGGGCGACATCTGCCATTCACTGATATGCAAACGGCCCGCGGCCAAATCAAAATAAGGATCTAACGAATGTTCGCCAGAAAAATCGATGCCGAAATGTTCTTGCCAATAAGCTAAGGTGTTTTTGGGCGTGCGGATAGATGTCGTCCAATTCACGGTCGTCGAGCCGCCGACCGTGCGGCCTTGCAAAATCGCAATGCCTTGGTCTTTGGTTTTACGCCCTGCCCCATCTTGATATAAATGGGGATAAGCCCAGCGCTCTTGTTGTTTGAAATCGCTACTCGAATGCAAAGCGCCATGCTCAAGCATCAATACTGACAAGCCTGCTTGGCTTAGAATTTCAGCGGCCATGCCACCACCAGCACCAGTGCCGACAATCACCACATCCACGTTAAACTGTTGATCACTGGTGAGAGTGGCGGCATCAATATGCTGCCAGCCGCGTGCAAGACCTTGACGAATGGGATCATTCATAACGATTAAACTCCACGGCTTGATAACGCAACGGTTGCCAATGCGCAGGTTGACCGTAATAAGCGCCAAACAACAGTTCCCTTAAACCATGGTAGGCCTGTTGCAGCAACCCAAGGTAGCTATCGCGCCAAGCATTAAGCAGCTGAATGCGATCGTTAATCGGCAACTCATGCAAACTCAGCCAGCGCCCTGTTAATGCCAAGCGCGTCAGCTGTTGCTGCAACAAGATAAATAAATCATGCAATTGTTGCTGTTGGCTGCGCGGTAAAAATGGCAAAAACTCTAACGCTGCTTTTTGCGTATTCGCCAACTGCTGCCGAGCTTGTCGCTCATCGCTTGGCAAAGCGCCGTGCAGCAATGCGGGTAAAAATGCACTAAATACTAGCTCTGCCGCACTTCGTTGTTCAGAGCCAGATGCGGTCAGCAGCGGGTAGGCTGAGATCCCTAAGGTTAAAGCCAGTCCCGTTCCTAAACTGGTCATGATAAACTGTCGTCGATCCATTGTTTTTATGCTCTCGACCTGAAGGTTGTAGTGAAGAGGATGTACTAAATTGCTTGATTTGCCAAGCCCAGTGGCACGACCACTTGCAGTCATTGATGCTGCTGTCCCCAATCAGCCATCCCTTCCCCCATTCAAAGCACCCTGGTGGTTAAGCAATACGCATTTGCAAACCATAGTGGCCAAATACTTAGCGCCGAAACGGCATCTGCAGACGCGGGTAGAAATGCTGCAGCTCCCGGATGGCGATGAATTACAACTCAATTGGGTTTTACCGCACGAACCCAGTGCAAATAGGCCGTTAGTAATTGTCATGCATGGGTTAGAGGGCAATTTGCATAGCCACTATGTCCAAGGCATGCTGACGAGCTTAAGCCAGCAAGGTTACGCTGCGGTGTTAATGCATTTTCGCGGTTGTCATGGGGTTGCCAACAAATTACCCCGTGCTTATCACTCGGGCGATACCGCAGATTTCGGCTTTTTTATCGAACAATTGCGCCAGCGTTATCCTGGGGTGACATTGGGCGCAGTGGGTTTTTCTTTGGGCGGGAATGTGCTGGTGAAATATTGCGGTGAGCAGCAACAGCAAAACCCACTTGGCGCGGCGGTCGCCATCTCTGCGCCTTTGTCACTCGCAGGCAGCGCGGCGCGCATTAATCGCGGTTTCAGTCGTGTGTATCAGCGCTATTTGCTCAATCGCTTAAAAGCGACCATGCTGCGAAAATTAGCCGCCCATGCCCAATTTCCGCTGCCTGTTAGCGCGCAAGATATCCAGCGTTTACAAACAATTCGCGACTTTGACCAGCTCATTACGGCGCCGATGCATGGCTATCGCGATGCCGATGATTATTACCAACGCGCCAGTGGTAAAGCGTTTTTAGCGCAGGTGAAGAAACCGCTGCTGTTGGTGCATGCCGCCGATGATCCATTCTTGGATGCGGCTTCGATCCCTGCAGCACATGAGCTCAACCCTTATGTGTTTTCGTTAGTCTCGGCTAAAGGCGGCCACGTTGGTTTTGTCACAGGCCAAAATCCATGGCGACGTCGCTATTGGTTAGACGAGATTGTGCCGGAATTTCTTCGGCAAATGCAGCTTGGCAATCCAGAGGAGGCAACCCCGGCATGATTATCCCATGGCAAGAACTAGCACCAGAGACATTAAACCGACTCATCGAATCGTTTGTTCTGCGAGAAGGCACCGATTATGGCGATGATGAAGTGGCGCTTGCAGATAAAGTACAACAAGTATTGCTACAGCTCAAACAAGGCCAAGTGCTAATTGTCTATTCACAAATTGACGAAACGGTCGACCTGCTGACACAGCAACAATATCGGCAGTTGGCGGCTTCGCTTGATGCGATGGAGCCGCAGTACTAGTCGCCAGTACTGAGTCGCCAGAGCTAAGTCGCCGCTGGCGCCGCTGCATTGAGCGGCTCATCTACACTAGCCAATGCGGACATCAAATGTGCCCTTAGTCGGTTACCTAATTAGTCGCTGACGCCTAATTCCGTCAGGCCATAACGTTCGATTTTCTTCAGTAACCCTTGCCGAGACAACCCCAATTGGCGAGCAGCTTTACTGCGGTTGCCTTGATGCTCGGTTAATGCAGCGCTGAGCAACCGAATTTCAAGTTGACGCACTTGCTCGTCCAACGACCCACCAAGTAGAGGAGTTTCCTCATCAAACGGGCTATTTGATGCCCCATCCGCCGCATCCATGTGCAACAGCTGAATATCGGCCAATTGCACCACGCCATGGCGAGCAATTGCCAGCACACTCTCTAATGTGTTGCGAAGCTCCCGCACATTACCCGGCCAAGATTTTTGTAAAAACCATTGCAGCGCAGGCGGCGACAGTTGCATTTTTTGCCCAACAGTTTCTGAGTATTTTGCTAGAAAGTGCTGAATCAATAGCGGAATATCTTCGCGGCGTTCATCCAAAGCAGTAGTTTCGAGCGTGATCCCTTTGATGCGATAGTATAAATCTTCACGAAAACGACCTTGCCGCACCAGCTCTGGCAAATGGGCATTTGTGGCGGCAATCAGCCTGATATCAATAAATTTTTGTTCGCGTCCGCCGACGGGATAAAAACTGCCTTCTTGCAGAACCCGCAGCAATTTTACTTGCATCGGCAGTGGCATCTCGCCAATTTCGTCTAAAAACAAGGTGCCACCGTCTGCCATACTGAGCAAGCCTTGTCGGTCTTTGTCTGCGCCGGTAAAAGCGCCTCGGACATAACCAAACAATTCACTTTCTAATAATTCCGCAGGAATTGCCCCGCAATGCACGGAAACAAAAGGCTGCTGGGCCCGATGACTGAGTTGATGCAACGCCTTGGATACCACCTCTTTGCCAGTCCCTGAGGGGCCTGTCACTAACACTCGCACATCGGTTGGCGCTATCCGTTCAATCAAGGTTCGAATATTGCGCGTCGCCCCAGAAATGCCTACTAAGGGGGCTAATCCTTGCTCCGCTTTGGCGCCGCGTTTCAGTAAATTTAACTCTTGTTCGAGTAAATGTTTGCTGACCGCCCGCTTCACCACCACGGCCAGTAAATCAGGATCGATGGGTTTTGCCAGAAAATCCCAAGCACCGCGACTAATCGCCTGCAATGCCAATTCGCGCTCAGCATGGCCGGTAATAATAATCACCGGTTGGCCAGCGAATTCAGGCAGGGCTGCCAAGGTCTGCTCAGGATCGAAACTGGGAGGTAATGACAAATCCAACAACACCAAATCGACTGACTGCTGCGCTAAGATCTGCCG
>CAZIPG010000140.1:0-7892 GCA_964540955.1 uncultured Rheinheimera sp. | reverse complement strand
GACCAAACCAATGACGGTTGCTAAATCCACAATTTATCTCCTGCTGTTACCACAACTTAATGCACTTTTAGCTTAGCTCACAGAGTGTTATCGACCAACGACTTTTTTTAGTTAATTTTTTTATTGCGGCTTTTTTAATTCAGAGCAAGTCTGGATGATTGACCGCTAGAGCGCGCTGAGGTAAGTTTGCCGACAAATAACATTGGGGCTTCCAAATGACTAAAAAGCAGCCAGAAAGCCAGCAGTTTGAGCAAAATTTGCGTGAATTAGAGACTATCGTGCAACAGCTCGAGCAGGGTGATCTGTCACTCGACATGGCTTTGCAGCAATTTGAACGCGGCGTACAATTGTCGCGATTAAGTCAGCAGCAATTACAAAGTGCCGAACAAAAGGTGCAAATATTATTGCAACAACCGCAAGGCGAACAACTGCAGCCTTTTGCGCAATTACAGGACGACTAACTTGCTCACTAGCCTTCCGTTGTATCAACAGCGCGTTGAACATTTTTTGACTCAGACGCTTGAAAAGCGCCTAATTAGCGATGCCGAATTACTTGAGGCGATGCGCTACAGTTTGTTATTGGGTGGCAAACGCGTTCGTCCCTTCTTAGTTTATAGTGTTGGCCAGATGCTGGGCGCGAAGCTGCAAGATTTAGATGGGCCCGCTGGCGCTATTGAGTGTTTACACACTTATTCACTGATCCATGATGACTTACCTGCCATGGACGATGACGATCTGCGTCGCGGCAAACCAACCTGCCATAAAGCATTCAATGAGGCTACGGCGATTCTGGCGGGCGATGCGTTGCAAGCGCTGGCTTTTGAACTGATCTCAAGCCATCCATACCAGGCCGTGGATTGCAAAGCCCAGCTGGAGCTAGTCAAAACCTTAGCCTACCATGCAGGTTATAACGGCATGTGTGGTGGTCAAGCTATCGATCTGGCGCATACTAATAAATTGATGCAATTGGCGTCGCTTGAAAACATGCACCAACTCAAGACAGGCGCGTTAATTGAAACCTCTGTGCGATTTGGTTGGTTATGTAGTGGCAAAACGGATCAGCAGGAACTTCAAGCTTTAATCACATTCGCCCGAGCCTTGGGTCTAGCATTCCAGGTCCAAGACGATATTTTGGATATAGAGGGCGATACCGCGACTCTTGGCAAACCACAAGGGTCGGATCTTGAAGCCAATAAATCAACTTACCCACAATTATTGGGCCTAGAAGCGGCAAAATCTAAAGCACAAATGTTGTTAGCTGAAGCCAAAACAGCACTTTCTGTGCTACCTTATGACACTTCTGAATTGAGCGCTTTTGCTCATTATGTAATTGCCCGCAGTTTTTGACCAAGGTTTCGACAATGGCGCTTGATATTTCTGAATACCCTTTATTAGCCAAAGCCAATCTGCCCGCAGAGCTTCGCCAACTGCCGCAAGATCAACTTCCCAAGTTAAGTGATGAATTGCGCAGATATCTGCTGCAGTGCGTCAGTCAAAGCAGCGGCCATTTTGCCTCAGGTTTAGGCACCATTGAACTGACAGTAGCATTACATTATGTCTACAATACCCCATTTGATCGTCTGATCTGGGATGTCGGCCACCAAGCATATCCACACAAAATTTTAACTGGCCGGCGTGAGCAGATGCACAGTATTCGGCAGTTGAATGGTCTACATCCTTTCCCATGTCGTGAAGAAAGCGAATATGACACTTTAACAGTTGGCCATTCTAGCACCTCTATCAGTGCAGCCCTTGGCATGGCCATCGCGGCTAAACATGAGCAAGCAAATCGAAAAGTTGTTGCTGTCATTGGCGATGGCGCTATTACTGCAGGTATGGCTTTTGAAGCAATGAACCATGCCGGTGAAGTACGGCCCGATATGCTGGTGATCCTAAACGACAACGAAATGTCGATTTCAGAAAACGTCGGGGCACTTAATCGCTATTTCGCCCGGATTTTATCTGGTAATTTCTACACCAGTTTACGAGAAGGTGGTAAGCGCATATTGAGCGGTGTACCGCCATTGCATGAACTCGCTAGCCGCGCTGAAGAACACTTCAAGGGCATGGTTACGCCCGGGACCTTTTTTGAAGAGTTGGGTTTTAATTACATAGGCCCAATCGATGGCCATGACGTGATTAATCTGGCGAATACCATTCGCAATATGCGGATGCTGAAAGGCCCGCAATTACTGCATGTGGTAACGAAAAAAGGCAAAGGCTATGCGCCTGCCGAACAAGATCCAATTGGTTATCATGCGGTCAGTAAGTTCGATCCGAATTCGCAAACGCAGCCGGCGAAAAAAGCTAGCAAACCAACCTTCTCTAACATTTTTGGCCAATGGATTTGCGATATGGCAGCGCAAGATGCCAAGTTGCAAGGCATCACCCCGGCAATGCGTGAAGGATCAGACCTCGTCCAGTTCTCAAAATCTTATCCAGAGCGTTATTTTGACGTAGCAATTGCTGAGCAACATGCGGTCACGTTAGCAGCTGGCCTTGCAATTGAAGGGTTAAAGCCCGTGGTTGCAATTTACTCCAGTTTCTTACAACGGGGTTATGACCAAGTCATTCACGATGTGGCATTACAGAATTTAGATGTGCTCTTTGCGGTAGACCGTGCAGGGCTGGTTGGCGCCGATGGCGCTACCCACCAAGGTGCTTTTGATTTAAGTTACCTGCGTTGTATCCCGAATTTGATGATTATGGCGCCTTCTGATGAAGATCAGTGCCGTCAAATGCTCTACACAGGCTACCAATTCAAAGGGCCTGCAGTGGTTCGCTATCCTCGTGGTAGCGCTACCGGTGAGCCAGTCAATCCTATCATGAGCGAATTGCCCATTGGTAAAGCCAATATTGTCAGAAATGGCCAAAAAATTGCCATATTGGCTTTTGGCCCAATCTTGCATCAAGCCAAATTGGCAGCTGAAACATTAGATGCAACCTTGGTCGATATGCGTTTTATAAAACCACTCGACTTGCCACTATTGCAACAGCTGCAGGCTGAACATCAGTGGCTTGTTACTCTGGAAGATAATGCCATCGCTGGCGGTGCAGGTTCTGCCGTCAATGAAGCAGTTGCCGCGTTGCAACTGAATTTCAAAATACTGAATTTAGGCTTACCTGATCAATTCATTCGCCATGGCACCCAAGATGAGTTGTACGCTGAACTTGGTTTAGATGCCGAGAGTATTCTTGCTCGCATTCAGCAAACCTGTGGTAACAAGTTATAGCAATCCAAGGGCGTAAGAAAGCTCCCAGTGATTTAACTGAATTGATCGGCAGAAAAAAGCCCTCTAGCAATCGCTGAGGGCTTTTTAATTCATGTTAATTCATAGATTAACACTAAGATTTCGGCATTCTAGTAAGTTCAAACCAAGCGATGCCATCTGCCAGTAGTTTCTCAATTTGCGCTTCAATATGATTGGAATCTTCAAATTCAAATGCATCGACTTGCTTGTCAAATGCAATAGTTGCTACCGCGTTTCGGCCATTATGTTTAACATGAGATAACGCAAGTTCTGCTAATTGCAGTGAGACTTCCCAATTAATTAACTGACCGCCTAATAAATCTAACGGATAGACTGAGTAACCAATCGAGCAATTAACCGGCACAACTCGACCATCTGGCAACATAAAGGTATCCGCACTGATTAAATTATTCAGTCTGACAGCGAATTCATTGACCAGATCAAAAGGAATATCTCGCAGTACCAGCATAAACTCTTCACCCGCATAGCGGACCACATAGTCTGAACCCCGAGTTTCTCGGATCAGCAAACCACTGATTTGCTGCAATAAACTATCCCCTGCACTATTGCCATATTTGTCGTTGATGGATTTGAAATTATCCAAATCAAGATGGATCAGAGCAATACACTTATTCTGCGCCAACATCGACTCACGATTGCGCTGATAATGTTCAATATCTTTGGGCAACTGCTCAAACATAAAACGACGGTTACGAAGACCCGTCAATGTATCTTTGAGTGTTAAATGAGAGAGCTTTTCATTGAGCTCATTCAGCCGAACGTTTGAGTTTTCCAACTCTAACGTGCGCTGTTTGACCAATTTGGTTAACTCTAATTCACGGTTTTGATTATTCCGTCGCAGTAACCAAACAATACCATACAGCACGAACAATGCGAGTAGCAGCCACAAACCTCGATAAATAATGGTTTCATCAAAACGGCGAGGCACGACAATTTGAATGTCGGCTTGCCCAGCCATTTCCCAATTCTGGTTATAACTGCGGCTTTGTAAAATAAATTGGAAAGTCCCTGGAGGTAAATTGGTATAGATTGCTTCACGACGCGAACCCACCATGTGCCAATCTGAATCAAACCCTTGTAATTGGTAACGAAATTCCAAAGATAGCGGTTTTAAAAAGTCGATTTCGGTGTAGTGAATACTGATATTTCGCTCACCCGTTGCTAAAACCAAACGGGTTTGTTCAGGTTCTACTGGGTAAGTTTGTGTTGTGACGACCTGTTGGATCAAGGGGCTCTTTTGTTGATCTCGGTCGACTTTTAAAGACACAGGAACGGCTACCAAACCTTTCAGAGTTGGGTACCATAATTGATTTTGCCAATACGCAACTTTACTTGAGCCAGAACCATTACAACAACGCCCTGGCGCAGTCCCAAGTTGTCGGTCAAATGGAGTTAAAATCTGCTCAAATACCGACTGATGATTATCCCCCTCTTTGATATCAGCAGGATGGAAGCGAAATATGCCTTTTAGCGTGCTAGCCCAAACATAACCACTTTGCTCGTGGTGGAATAAGGTGACAATAGGTTCAAAAGGTAAGCCACTTGCAGTATCAATATCAATCCATTTGCCGTTAAAGTGACGAACATACAGACCATCGTCCACAGTTGCGACTAATAAAGTGCCATCCTTCAGCTCTAAAATAGCACTAATAAAGGCGCCCGCAAGCGGGGTGCCCAAGCCTAACTGGTTGAATTTCCCTTCGCTGTATTGATAGGCTCCACGTGTAGTGCCAATGAGTAGTTTTTCACTATTTTCCACAACGTAGGTTACAACTGTCGATTGAAACTCTTTGTTCATGCCAAATTGTTTCAAAGTACCATCTTTGAAATGATAAAGGCCAAGATTGGTAGCGATCCAATAGCCACCTGCTTTGCTCGGCTGGATAACTTTTGTTTTAATCCCTACTAAGTCTTGATGAACTGGCGTCAAGCGCCCGTCTTTCATATCATATTGATAGGGCCCGCTATCAGTGGCTAATAACCAGTTATCCCCCACTTGTAATAAATCTTGCACAGTGCCAAGACCAGCACTATTTGTTATGGGTAATTTACGATATTTCAGTTCTGAATCCAGTAAACCAATCTCACTGGTTGTGGTGATCAGTAATTCACCACTGTTGGTCGGAGCTAAGCTTCGAACCATCATTTCTTGTTGTTCTTGGCCCAAAACTCGTTTAATTTTTCCGCGTGAGGCTCGATACAAACCATCACTAAAACTGCCTAACCAGACGTTTTGCTGTTTATCTTCAAAAATATCACTAAACCGAGTTGAGCTGCCGAGTTCGTCTCTAGTAATAATTTGCCAATTCTGCCCTTCATGACGATGGAATAATTTATCGTAGCCAGAAGCCCAATCACCGCCCTGGCTGTCATGATGTAATTGATAGACTGCATGGCCTGGTTCTGAGGGTAAATCACAGCGAACCACCTGCCCTTGCAGGTTAATATGGAAATAGCCTTGTTCACTGGCTAGATGAATGCTGCCTTCCTCCCACAACAAATCGTAAATCGGATGCTGTGCGATATCATTGGCAAGTGGGAATTTTTCAAGCTGCCCTTTGCGATCAAGTTTATATAAGAATTTATTACTGGTGACCCAAATATGCTCGGGGGTTGCCAAAATCTGGCTAACAGGCTCTTTTATTTCCTCAACCCGACTGACCTTATTATCTTTGACCCGAAATAAATTATCTGCCGCGACCCAAATTTCATGCTCACTAATCTCAGCAATATCAGTGACTTCACCCAAAATTGGAAAACGGTCAAATTTCAAAGTCAGCGGATTCAGTCCTGATAGGCCTGACATCGTCCCTATCCAAATGTAATCCTGCTGATCAGTAAACAAATAGGTAACAGCGTTACCGATTAATTGCTTATGGCTTTTGGTTGAGAAATTTTCAAAGCGTTGGCCATCAAACCGGTTAAGCCCCTCTAAAGTTCCAACCCATAGATAGCCAAATCTATCCTGTGTGATCGCTCGGACGGAATTGTTAGAAAGACCATCGACCGCAGTCCATTGCTTAATATCATAATCATAAATTGACTGAGGATTGCTCGCGTCGAAAGATTTTGCGCTGTGTGAGGTGACAATTAAAAGGATAGCAAACAGGAACTTGCGCATATTAACCTGCTTAAGAGATTGAATTATTTAATAAAGGGTAACCATACACTATGCAAGACAGCACACGCTAGTATTCCCGCAACAATATCATCCAGCATGATCCCCAAGCCCCCTGTCACATTCCGATCGAACCAACGGATAGGCCAGGGTTTCACAATATCAAAAAGTCGGAATAAGGCAAAACCCACACACAAAGTCAGGAAATCCAGCGGTAAGGCCCACATCGTGATCGCAAAACCGACAACTTCATCAATGACAATAGCGCCATGATCTTCAACACCAATATCATCAGTTACCACTTGGCAGGCGTAAACAGCCAATATCGCCAAGCCGAAAATAATCAGCAAAGAGGTAATGGGTGAAAGGAAACTGAGAGCAATCGCTAATGGTATTGCCGCCACGGTGCCAAAAGTGCCTGGCGCTTTAGGCGCAAGGCCAGAACCGAGCCCCAAAGCGAACCAGTGCTGCCATTTTGCTAAATTAAACGGATGGCCTGCCATTAAAAATGCTCGTAGCCTTTGTGTTGATAATTAAACACTTGGTCTAGATGTCGAAGCTCTAATTTGCCAGCAACACCAGTAATTCGACCAATGCAGGTGACAGGTACACCGTATGGCGACAACAAAACTTCAAGCGAGCCACGTTTATTTTCTGGTACTGTGAATAACAGTTCATAGTCTTCACCACCCGATAACGCACATTGTAAAGCCGCTTGCCAATCACAACTGTCTTTCAGAGCTTGCGACATTGGAATTTTCGCCACATCAACAATGGCACCGACTTTTGAGCGGGCCAAAATATGGGGCAAGTCACCGCACAAGCCATCAGAGATATCCATGGCACTGCTGGCAATATTGCGAAGCGCTTGACCAATCGCAACACGAGCTGTTGGATAATGAAAACGTTGCAGAATATGTGCGCGATGTTTTTTACTGACTTCAACTTGCTCTTGCACCAATTTCAAGCCCAGAGCGGCATCACCTAAAGTGCCAGTAACATAAATATAATCACCTACTTTCGCGTTACTTCGCGTCAGGGCCTTGCCTCTTGGCACAATCCCTTTGGCACTCAGAGTTAAAGTCAGCGGCCCGCGAGTGGTATCACCCCCAACCAACTGACAGTTGTAATAATCGGCAGTCTCACTCAACCCTTCTGCAAATGCTTGCAACCATTCGTTGTCGACTTTAGGCAGGCTAATAGCCAATGACAGCCAGCAAGGCTCTGCGCCCATAGCCGCCAAATCACTGACATTCACCGCAACCAATTTATGCCCTAAAGCTCTCGGGTCGACATCAGGGAAAAAATGTACCCCTTCGACCATGGTGTCAGTGGTGACTACGAGATCGAAACCGTCACGGACTTGGAGTACTGCACCATCATCACCCACGCCAATCGGCACATCATGCCGCTTGTGACCTGACTGACTAAAACATTTGGCAATTAATTCAAATTCGTGCATAAAAAAGCCGACTTTCGCCGGCTCTCCATCAATTTGGCCG
>CAZIPG010000139.1:378-7923 GCA_964540955.1 uncultured Rheinheimera sp. | reverse complement strand
GTTGAAGATCAGGGCTTTGATTGGTTGATCCCAGGCCTTCGCCATGAATTGTTGTGGCATTGATTAAATCCTTGCCCAAAGCCATTCGCCGAAACTTTGTCCCGGCGCCAAACTATGCGGATGCATTGTTGCAGGCCATTCAACCTTCGGATGGGGCTTTATTATCAGTGATTAGCGCCAGACTCAAACGCATGAGTGGTTTGACAATTCCAGAGGAAGCTTGGGAACTGGCCAGTTTAGATGCCCATTTAAAATTTAACTTTAAAGTGGTTGATGAGCGTCAGCATGTATTGAAACAAGGCCGTTCTTTGGCAATGCTGAAACAAGAAATGCAGGGCAAGGTGCAAGAAACCTTGAGCCAAGTCGCCGAACAAGGCATTGAGCAAGAACAATTGACGGATTGGACTTTCGGCGACTTACCCAAAGCCTATATCAAAGTACAAAGTGGCTATGAAATTAAGGCTTTCCCAGCACTGATTGACCAAAAAAATAGTGTGGCGATCCGTCTGTTAGACAGCCCAGAACAAGCGCGAGCAAGCTCGATGGCGGGCCTGCGTCGCTTATTGTTATTGAATCTCCCGTCTCCGATTAAATATCTGCAAGAATCATTGCCGAATAAGGCGAAGTTGGGGCTGTATTTCAATCCGTTTGGCAAGGTTTTAGAGCTGATTGATGATTGTATTTTTGCCGCGATTGACAGTTTAGTGGCCTCGCAGCCTTGGCCGGAAACCACTGAAGACTATCAACGCCTGCGTGAACATGTTCGGGCTGAACTTGGCGATACCGTGGTTGCAATCGCGTTGAAAGTGGAGCAGATCTTAACCCTCGGTCACGATATTTCGAAAAAACTCCGTGGCCGCTTAGATTTAGCTTTGGCTTATGCCAATGCCGATATTAAAGCCCAGTTAGATTCGTTGTTGTTCAAAGGCTTTGTCGCCAAACATGGCGCCAATAAACTCGACGATATCAAACGTTATTTGGCGGCATTACAAAAGCGTTTAGAGAAATTACCGGCCGATCCTGCCCGTGACCGTCTGCAGATGTTGGAGTTTCAAAAAGCGCAGGATGCCTATACTCAGTTATTAGGAAAATTCAGTGGCAAGCTACTGCCGCCTGAGGTTGAGGCGATCCGTTGGATGCTTGAGGAACTTAAAGTGTCTTTGCATGCCCAACAATTAGGAACACCATATCCAATTTCGAGTAAGCGCATCATCCAAGCGGTGCAGGAGTTCAAATAGGGTTAACTTGTTGTCGCGCGGTTTTTCAGCTACAACTGTGAACAAGGGATCAGGAGGTTTGCATGGTAAATAAAGACTTGAAACGGATTTTGCTTGTCGATGATGAGGCATTTACCCTCGATATTTTGCGCATTGCATTACCTGCGAGTCATTATGAAGTGAGCTATGTGAACAGTGCGTCGGAAGCCTTGATGAGTGTTTTTGATGCGCAGCCTGATTTGGTGATCCTGGATGTTGTGATGCCGGGCATGAGTGGTTTTGATGTCTGTCGGTTATTAAAAAACACCCCTGAAACGGCGCATATTCCGGTCATTATGCTGTCCGGTTTGGATAGCAAAGCTGATTTACAGGAAGCCAGCAGAGCAGGTGCCTGTGGCTATATCTGTAAACCCATTGCGATTTCAGATCTGCAATGGCAAATCGAAAGTCATCTGCATTGTGCTTAGCCGTTATTCTTTGCTGAGTGCTTGATGTCGGGCTTCGCAGTTGTAGTTGCGCTTCGCTCTTGCAGTTAAGCTTCGCAGTGGCGCTCGGCTGCAATGTCTCTTATAACCGTAATCTTGATCAGCTAATAGCACCTTGGCTATTTCAAATTGTTCACTTTACAGCCACCGCAGAAAGATTTATAACAAGATATCTGTCAATTTGCAGGATGCCTCATGTTAAGCCGTAATGATAAACGCAACTTTTTTCGAATGCTGGTCAATGCCAATGTGCAAATTTTAATTAACGACCCTGAATCAGGGCGTGAAATCGATGGCATTTGCCGCGATTTAAGTGCGACGGGTATGGCGCTTGAAATTGATGAACCACTGGAAATGGGCACCATGCTTCATCTCAAATTGGAATCAAGTAACCCGAGTGTCGAATCGCTTGATGCGCATGCCAAAGTGATCCGTTGCAGTCAAGAAAGTGAAGATTTATATCAAATTGGCGTGTTGTTTGTTGAGTTAAACTAAGCGTTCTTAGGGCTATTTCGCCACCGAAGTTTGCATTGTCATGGCTTGGTTCGTGACTTTTCAGTCATTTTTGATTACCCTAAGCCAAATTTTTACATAAGAACCTAGCATGTCATCCTCGAATCAATCCTCCTATTTTACTCTGCGCAATTGGCTTATTTTGTTGTTGCCTTCATTGATTGGTGTCTATTTGTTCATGGTGCCAGTGGCGAATGAAAAAGGGTTAACCATTCCTGTGGCACTGATGGCCAATCAACTGAAAGCTTGGCTTGGTGCGTGGATGCCGACAGTACTGATGGCTTTGATTGGCATTTCAGGCGTATTAACACTGGCTATCAAACTTTTTGCTGAGCAGCGTTTAGCGCCAGACAGTTTCCTCAGAAAATTATTTGCGCCGAGTTGGAGCTGGGTGCTGGTTCGCGTTGTTGGGGCGATTTGTGCAGCCATGGTGTACTGGCAACAGGGCGTGCCGCAAATGATTGGTGCAGCCACAGGCCAACTGGTTTTTAATGAGCTGCTGCCGGTGTTACTGTGCGTGTTTATCTTTGCTGGCATGCTGTTACCGCTGTTACTGAATTTTGGTCTGTTAGAGTTTGTCGGCACTTTAATGACAAAAATCATGCGCCCGATTTTTCGCTTACCCGGTCGCTCGGCCGTGGATTGTTTAGCCTCATGGATTGGGGATGGCAGCGTGGGCATTTTGCTCACCAGTAAACAATACGAAGAAGGCTTTTATACCGCCCGCGAAGCTGCGGTCATTGGCACCACATTTTCTGCAGTGTCGATTACCTTTTGTTTGGTGGTGCTTGGGCAGGTGAAACTCGAACACATGTTCTTGCCCTTTTATTTAACAATTTGCACCGCCGGCCTTGTGGCTGCGATTGTGCTGCCTTATTTACCGCCATTGCGAAATAAACCTGATACCTATATCGGTGGTTTTGATCATATGCGTGCTGAAGGCGGCCATTTTCAGGGCTATGGTGTATTTAAACGCGCACTCGCGCATGGTTTACATCGCGCCAGTATTGCGCCAAGTGCCGGCAAAACAGTGAAAGATGGAGTGCATAATACGCTGGATATGGTGTTTGGTGTGCTGCCAGTCATCATGGCGGTCGGTACTTTTGCTTTGGTTATCGCTGAGCACACTCCGGTGTTTGGCTGGTTAGGCGCTCCTTTTGTGCCGGTGTTTGAACTGTTACAGATCCCATTTGCCGAAGATGCTGCAAAATCGGTGATGGTGGGTTTTGCCGATATGTTTGTGCCGAGTATCCTGATTGCTACTGTCCCTTCTGAAATGACGCGATTTGTGATTGCAGCACTGTCGGTCACGCAGTTGATTTATATGTCAGAAGTAGGAGCTTTATTGTTAGGCAGTAAAATCCCTGTCACATTTTTTGATTTATTAGTGTTATTTATTCTGCGCACTTTAATAACGTTACCAGTCATTGCCTTGATGGCGCATTGGCTGTTTTAACTCATTGATGTGTTTATAAAAAAGCCCCAGTTTTGCAGGGGCTTTTTTGTTGGTGCTTTTTGTTAGGGCTATGTGGCCTATCGGCTTAGCATGGTGCAAGTGAAGCGTTTGGACAGCCTTTCAATCGTGTTGCTGAGCAAAGTGTTACTGAGCAAAGGACAATCATTATTGTTTTTGTAGCGTCACTTGAAATGTCACAGGCACAATCAGGTCAATCCGCTGTAACTTAGCGATATCTTTAAGCTGATTGATCCCAGTATCTAATTTAAAATTCAGAGCATTCACCAACACTGGCGATACTGTGTGAACCACCAGATGTTTGTCACTGGTTTTACTGACCGCAATTTCCGCTGGCAGGGTTTGGCTGATGTCCTTGATGGTCACTTGCAAATCAGTTTTGATGATTTGGGTGCTGCCAACCGAGAGTTTATCGATATCTGCAGGTTTGATTGTCGTTGTCGCCGTGATAGTTGGGAATTGCGGCTGGGCAAACAAATACTGCAGCATGCGTTCATTGCGAATTGGGATCATGGTGTCTAAAGTGGCGACGGGGATGGTTACCGCAACTTTACCATCAGCGGCCCACTGGCCAGTGATGTTGGACAAACGATGAGTTTCTGCAACCACTTCATTTTTAACACTGACAAAACGTAAGGTCGACTGAGCTGGATCTAAAGTCCAAGCGGCTTGGCAGTTCATGGCAAACAGTAAAGAAGAAAGTAATAATGGATAACGCATCGGGAGAGCTCCTTGATTTGCCTTTTTAAAACATCAGCTTAGCAATAGTCGAGGTCCTTATCTATCAAATTTCGAATGATAAAATCTAATGTAAGTATTTTGTTTTTTAAGTGATAAATTGGTGATCGAAGTGAGTGTTCATGATACTATTCCATTGAATTAAATGGAGTTAACGAATGTTCAAAACACATGCAAATCTTGCTGCTTTCATCCTATCAACTGTCGCTATTGTCGGATTAACTGCCTGTGGTGGCGGTAGTTCTGCAGAGCAATTACCCCCGCAACCGCCTGTTGCAACCGCTCCTGATGCTGCTGCCGATCGCGCTGTGGTGACCAATGATTCGACCATTGAAGTAGATGTATTGGTCAATGATAAACCTGGAAGTGCAGGGGCTTTAACCATCACAGCAGTGACTAGTGCAACCTTGGGCCAGACAAGTATTGTCAATAATAAAATTCGCTATCAGCCGCCAGCCAACTTCCTTGGGAATGATAGTTTCAGTTATACCGTAGCCAGTGGTTCGTTGAATGCTTCGGCAACTGTGACGATTGAGGGACAGCAATCTCTCATTTTAAAAGGCATGCTTGCGGATGCAACGCTGACCGAAGCCAATATCAGTGTCGAAGTGAATGGCGAAACCTTTACTGCCCTGACAGACAGCCAAGGTTATTTCAGTTTGCCAGTACTGTTTAAAACTTTGCCAAATGCACAGTTACTCAGATTAAAAGCGTCGGGACTGGCAAAAAACAATCAGAGTTCTCTGACATTCAGCAGTGTGCTCGAAAGTCCGAGCCAATTACTGGCGCGAAGAAATGCTAATTCCACGGTCGACATGACCGTGTTACCTGCTTTAAAACTGGATGTATTAACGACCGCTCAAGATATAATTTTCCGCAAAATTATCGGGAAAAATAGCTTCACATTCAGTGAAATGCGAGATGCCGAAATCTCCGTGGTCCCCGTTACTTTGGTGAACACTGCAGCAGCAATCCAATGGATCATCGATGATGCGGCTAACCGACTGCCAGCTGGTTATACCAATATCGAGGCACTTGTCAGCAACCAATCAGCGTTTGACCAATTTTTGCGAAACATCGCACAGGGCAGCGATAGCACCTTACTTCAGGCGAGAACTAAATTTATTGCGAACCATCGCTTGGACGCAGGTCAGATGCCAGCAATTGGCGATTATCTGCGTGTGGTTGATACCCAGATTTTTTTGCCTGAGATTTCCTTTGAAAACCTGACTTTAAAGAGTGATGCCGTCACTATCACTACTGATAACTTGAATGGTCAATTTTTTGCTGGAACCAAAAACATTCAATTCCAAGGGAATTTGCTTGAATTGGTGGATCCTGAACTTAAAGGATATTTACAACAAAAGGGGGTTGTGTATGCCCGGAGTTGGTTACCGGATGAACTCAGCAAAACGGCCTGGACCTCCAGTTTTTGTCCAGATTTAATCAATATTGATGTTTTTGATGGTTACCAGAGCATCAAAATCATCCAAAGCAACCCGCGTAATTTTATCGCTGAAATCTCCACATTTCGCCGACAGACGCCGGTTGCAGGCAGTGAATGCGGCAACGTGTACCCGCAAAGTCGTACCACAAAGAATACAAGAATTGTTAAATTCGTCCGAAAAAATGAGTTAATCAGTGCGCTTCCTTTTGATTTATCAATCAGCAAAAAGTGGATTTTGCCTGATCCAATTGGTCGGGTAAATGATAATGACCTCTTTACTCTGAATGATGATGGCACCTTTGATACGTTGACCGGAACCCATCAAGGGGCTGTTAAAACATGGGCATTATCGGCAGACAAAAAAGTACTGACTCTCACACTGACTGATTCAGTTAGCCCAAGTAAGAATTATCAGATGGATGTCCAGATAAACCGCAAACTAGATCATGGTTATTCCGTGCTTGCGACATTTAAAAACTCAGTGTCTCCGGAACCATTTAGTCAGCTGAGAGCGACATTACCCGTGGCGGGACCAGGAGTGATCGATTTATTGACTGCCTCTGCAGGTAAAAACAAAATGATTATTTCTGCCTTTAATTCTCGAGCTTACGAATGGCAGGGGAGAACCCGACTGATTGGCGATTGGTATGGCTGGATCCTAAACCAAGAGAATAGGGTCCGTGTTCCCCAATTCACTTGTGATAACGTCATTATGTATCCAGGCGACGATTGTTTCGGTAAGTTAGCTTATACCCCTATCGACACATTAAATGGGGTATGGGAAGTTAAAAATAATGAGTTGCATGTGGTGAGCGCTGATCGCACAACTTATCGCCCATCTTATTGTCAGTTCGATCAGCCTTGCAATTTAAGAGTCATAGTTCCTTTATATGAGAAAGATGGCCTTATCACTGGATACGAATTCAACAAACTCCCTCGGGATGTTTATTTGGTGAAACCGCGTCTGATCCAAATGACTATTCAAGATTTGCCTGCACAGCTTTTAGAATAAATTCTCGACATTCCAATTTTAATGAGCAATTGAAGTCTTCAATCCGAAACTTCAATTGCTCGTTTCCCTCTTTATTAAACCGGCTAGTGAGTGCTGCTTGAGTGAGTTTGTGGGCGTGCTTAGCGGATCACGCAAACCAAGCCTTTCAGGTAGTGGCCCTCAGGGTAAAAACTGGCGATTGGATGGTCGCTGGCTTGCGATAGCTTTTCAATGAACAGACAATCACGATTGGCATCCAGTGCGGCATCGGCCACCACTTTTTGGAACAGCGCTTCTTCCATTAAGCCAGAACAAGAGAAGGTCAATAATAAACCACCTGGTTTGACGATTTGCATCGCGACTCGGTTGATATCTTTATAACCACGACAGGCTGCCATTAACTGCGCTTTATTTTCGGCAAATTTAGGTGGATCTAAAATAACCATATCAAATTGTTGGCCTTGCTCTTTGAAGCTGCGCAGCAATTTGAAGACATCGGCTTTGGTAAAATCCAGCTTGGATAAATCGAGATTGTTGGCTTCTGCATTGCGTTTTGCTGTGGCGAGCGCCAATTCTGACAAGTCAGTATTGGTGACATGGCTGGCACCGCCGCGCATGGCCGCAAGGGCGAATGTCCCAGTGTAAGAAAAGCAGTTTAAAACGGTTTTACCTTTGGCATA
>CAZIPG010000139.1:0-325 GCA_964540955.1 uncultured Rheinheimera sp. | reverse complement strand
CCAGATAAAAACCAGTTTTATGGCCATTCACTACATCCACAATGATTTTCATGCCGTTTTCCAGCATGGTGACTTCACCAGAATCCCGCGGCAAATGTAACCAGCCAGTCACGGGTTGCAAACCCTCTTTTTTGCGGACATCTACATCCGAGCGCTCGTAAATACTAAAGCCTGGGAAAATCTGTTTCAGTGCGGCAACAATGGCTTTACGCTGCCTATCGGCGCCGGCACTGAGCAGTTGGCAAACCAGAATATCCGCATATAAGTCGATGGTGACGCCGGGTAAGCCATCGGATTCGGCGGCAACGACACGAATGCCATTGGT
>CAZIPG010000138.1:0-8030 GCA_964540955.1 uncultured Rheinheimera sp. | reverse complement strand
TCCAACAGAAACCCCGTGCCACAGGCCGGGGTTTTTTGTTACCTCAAGGTCTGAAGGTCAAATGAATTTGCAGCGAAGAGGAACAGAACAGCATGAGTAACCCAGATAAAATTTGGATTTTCGATACCACATTACGGGATGGTGAGCAGGCATTAAGGGCCAGCTTAAGCCATAAACAGAAAATCCAATTAGCCCATGCTATCGCGCGATTAAATGTCGACGTGATGGAAGTTGGTTTCCCAGTGTCATCTCCGGGTGACTTCGCGTCCGTGCAAGCCATCGCACAAAGTGTCAAAGGCCCAATTATTTGCGGCTTGGCGAGGGCAGTCACAGCAGACATCGAAGCCTGTGGCCAAGCGCTGCAGCAAGCCGAACGGCGCCGCATTCATACCTTCATCGCAACCTCACCACTGCATTTACAATACAAATTACGTCGGACCTTAGAGCAAGCCACCGAACAAGCGGTTGCAGCCATTCAATTAGCCAGACGCTACACGGATGATGTGGAGTTCTCTTGTGAAGATGCCGGCCGAACCCCCATTGACGATTTGTGCCGGATTGTCGAAGCCGCCATCAAAGCGGGGGCTCGCACCATCAATATCCCGGACACCGTGGGTTACACCATTCCAAATGAATTCGCACAAATCATTACCGGTTTAAAGCACAAAGTTCCCAATATTGATCAAGCAATTATAAGTGTGCATTGTCATAACGATCTAGGCTTGGCCGTGGCAAACAGCATTAGCGCAGTGCAAGCAGGTGCAAGGCAAATCGAATGTACCGTCAATGGCATTGGTGAACGGGCTGGCAACTGCTCGTTAGAAGAAGTCGCGATGATTATCAAAACGCGCGCAGATGTTTTACCGTTTTATACCGACATTAAGACCACGGAAATTTATCGTTCGAGCCATTTAGTCAGTCAAATTTGTCATATGCCGATCCAACCCAACAAAGCGATTGTCGGCGAAAATGCATTTGCTCATAGTTCAGGTATCCACCAAGATGGCGTACTGAAAGCGCAAAACACCTATGAAATCATGTCGCCGGAACAAGTAGGCATTCGGCAAAACGAATTGAATTTGACCTCGCGTTCAGGCCGCGCTGTGATTGCCCATCGCTTAAGCGAAATGGGTTATACCAAAGAAGATTATGATTTAGAACAAATTTACGCTGCGTTCTTGGCTTTAGCCGATCAAAAAGGCCGAGTGTTTGATTACGATTTAGAAGCCTTAGTATTTTTCCAAACCCTGCAAGATGATGATGCCCACTATCAATTGGACTTTTTAAGTTCCAGCACCCATACCGGCCATGTCGCCAGCGCCACTGTGGGATTAAAAGTTGGTGATACAGTGAAAACTGAAGCCGCTACCGGCAATGGCCCGGTGGAAGCCGCATTCCAAGCCGTCCATCGCATCACCAACTTAGACGTGAATATGGTCGACTACAACCTTCAAGCGAAAGGCGAAGGTGAAAATGCGTTAGGCCAAGTTGACATTATTGTTGAGTATCAAGGTCGCCGCTTCCATGGGGCAGGCTTAGCCACCGATATCGTGCGAGCCTCAGTGCTGGCTTATGTCCATGTATTGAATTTAATTGAACGTAGCAAACGCATCGACGCGGTGAAACAAGCCCGTAAAGATGCTGAATTAACAGAGAAATAATATGAGCGCTTATAAAATTGCAGTACTTGCCGGTGACGGCATCGGGCCTGAAGTGATGACTGAGGCGCTAAAAGTATTAGCGGCAGTTTCACAAAAATTTGGCTTTGAGTTGACCACAGAGCACGCCCTCGTGGGTGGCGCCGCCATTGATGCTCATGGCGAAGCTTTACCGCCAGCGACCTTGGCTCTATGTCAACGCAGCGACGCTATTTTGTTTGGCTCAGTGGGCGGGCCGAAGTGGACTTCGTTGCCACCTGCGCAACAACCTGAGCGCGCGTCATTATTACCACTGCGGAAAACTTTCGATTTATTCTGTAATTTGCGCCCAGGCAAAATTTATCCCGCGTTTGCCGAATTATCGCCATTACATCCACGCACCAGCAGCCAAGGCATGGACATTCTGTGTGTGCGCGAATTGACCGGCGGCATCTATTTCGGTGAAAAAGGCCGCAGTGACAATGCCGCCTTTGACACACAAACCTACAGCGTGGCAGAGATTGAACGTATTGCCCGCGTTGCTTTTACCGCAGCCAAAGAACGTCGGCAAAAAGTAACGTCCATTGATAAAGCCAACGTGCTCGCAACCAGTGTGTTGTGGCGGGAAGTCGTCACCCGCATCGCGCAGGAATATCCATCAGTACAACTGGAACACATGTATATCGATAATGCTGCGATGCAGTTGATCCGAGCTCCGCAGCACTTTGATGTCTTGCTCTGCGATAACTTGTTTGGCGATATTTTGTCGGATGAACTGGCTGCGATTGCCGGCTCACTCGGTTTATTACCATCCGCCAGCTTAAATGGTTCAAACTTTGGTTTGTATGAACCTGCTGGTGGCACAGCGCCAGATATCGCGGGGCTTGGCATCGCCAACCCGGTCGCACAAATTCTTTCGGCGGCACTGATGCTGCGCTTCAGCTTTGGTCAAGAAGCGGCAGCCAAAGCCATTGAAGTAGCGGTTGAGCATACCTTACAAACGGGTGTCGTCACGCGCGATATTAAAGCGGATTCAACCTATTCCACCGCCGCAGTTGGCGATGCGATCGTCGCGGCAATTTTAGCGGCATAATGGAGTTCATCATGGCAAAAACCTTATATCAAAAAATTTACCAGAGCCATGTCGTTGGCGCTTTAAACGGCAGTACTGATCTACTGTTTGTCGACCGACATTTAATTCATGAAGTGACGAGCCCGCAAGCCTTTGCAGGCTTGAAACAAGCCGGCCGTAAAGTGCGTCGTGCTGATTTGACTTTTGCCACCATGGATCATAACACGTCGACCCAAGTGCGCAGTTATGAAGCGGCTGGCGAAACCTCGCGTAAACAATTAGAAGCTTTGGCCGCCAATTGTGCTGAACATGGTATTACGCTGCTCGATTTACATCATCCTGATCAAGGCATTGTGCATGTCATCGGCCCTGAGCTGGGCTTAACACAACCAGGGATGATCATCGTCTGCGGCGATTCTCACACATCGACCCACGGCGCTTTTGGCGCTTTGGCATTTGGCATCGGTACTTCCGAAGTCGAGCATGTGCTGGCAACCCAAACCTTGCCACAACAGCTTGCCAAAACCCTGAAAATCCAAGTCAATGGCCAACTGGGTTTGGGGGTCACTCCGAAAGATGTCATTCTGGCAGTGATTGGCCAGCTAGGCACTGCCGGCGGTAATGGTTTTGTTGCTGAGTTTTGTGGAGAAGCCATCCGCAATATGACGATGGAAGGTCGCATGACTTTATGTAACATGAGCATTGAAATGGGTGCCAAAGCAGGTTTGATTGCGCCTGATGCCACCACATTCGCCTACCTGCAAGGCAAAACTTATGCGCCGAGTGCGGCGCATTGGGATGCCGCGGTTGCCTACTGGCAAAGCTTATACTCAGACGCTGAGGCGGTATTTGATAAAGTTGTGCAGATTGATGGCAGCCAAATCAAACCACAAATCAGCTGGGGCACCAACCCTGAGCAGGTGATTGCCATTGACCAACCTATCCCATCCCCAGATGATTTTAAAGACTTAATTAAAGCCGATGCAGCGCGTCGGGCTCTGAGCTATATGGGGCTCAGTGCAGGTCAAAAGCTGACAGATACTGCCGTCGATGTGGTGTTTATCGGTTCTTGCACCAATAGTCGCATTGAAGACCTACGGGCAGCCGCTGCGGTTGTTGGTACGCAGAAAGTTGCGGCGGGTGTACGGGCGTTAGTCGTGCCAGGTTCAGGCATGGTCAAACGCCAAGCCGAAGCCGAAGGGTTGGCGGATATCTTTAAAGCGGCTGGCTTTGAGTGGCGCGAACCGGGTTGCTCGATGTGCTTAGGGATGAATGATGATCAAGTGGCAGCTGGCGAGCGCTGTGCCTCGACTTCAAACCGTAATTTCGAAGGTCGGCAAGGCCGCGGCAGTCGCACGCACTTAGTCAGCCCTGCGATGGCGGCTGCGGCAGCTATCGCCGGTAAATTCGTCGATGTATCAACATTCCAAGGAGCTTCAGTATGAGCCAAATTTTTGCCAGCGGCTTAGTTTGCCCTTTAGATAAGAACAACGTTGATACGGATCAAATCATCCCTAAACAGTTCTTAACCTCAGTCAGTCGTGACGGTTTTGCCGAGGCATTGTTTTACGACTGGCGTTATCAAGCCGATGGCAGTGCGGATCCAGCCTTTGTGCTGAATTATCCAGAATACCACGGCGCCTCTATTTTATTGACCCGCGCGAACTTTGGCTGTGGTTCCAGCCGTGAGCACGCGCCTTGGGCCATTCAGCAATATGGCTTTAATGTCATCATCGCTGAAAGTTTTGCTGATATCTTTTTTAATAACAGCATCAACAACGGCATGTTATTGATTAGCTTAAGCAGTGCCAATATTGAGTTGCTGTTTAACCGCAGCAAACAAGGCCCGCAGCAGTGGCAAATTGATTTGGCCAATCAAGAAATTCTACTCGGAAATAATGCCGCTGTTGGTTTTAGCATCGACCCAGATGTGAAACAACGGCTGTTGTCTGGCTTAGATTTTATCGGCGCCAGCGAAACCTTAAATCCGCAGATCGCAGCGTTCGAGCAACAACGTCGCCAGCAATGTCCTTGGCTTGGCTGAGCCCGTTAGCGTAGCGTTGGTAAACAGTAGCGTCTGTAAACGTTAGCGCAGCGTCTGTAAACAACGCAGTTTGTTAATCCATCCTCTATAAAAAAGCTCAGTGAGGTCCACTCACTGAGCTTTTTATTGACCGCATGTTGTGCAGTCTAGCGCTTACTTGCCCATGACTTGATGCCGTCAGCAGTTTGCATATTTCGACATAAATCCACTAGGCATTTGCGCTGTGAATTAACGCTCTTGGATCGGCATATACACTTTATTGTGATCTAACCGAGCCCGTTCGCGGGGATCTTGAACCGCCAAACCACTTTGTCCAACCGCCGCCTCTGCAACACTCACTTTGTCTTCCACTGTTTGCTGAGCGACTAAACTGACCGGACAGCTATTGTTAGTCGCATAGTACAAGGCTGTTTTCAACATGCCTTCTTCGCTGTTGCCCAGTGGCTTGCTTAAATCGTCACTGACGTTACATCCTTTGACATCAGCGGCAAACACAGGTGATGCTTTTGGCACAAAACCATTGGCATAATCACCGAAACCTTTAGCATTCACGCCTTGGAATTGAATAGTAAAGTAGGTCGTGCCACAGTTATCCGTTGGGTAAAAACCATAAGGCTTACCGCAGGTCTGGCCGCCGACCAAAATCACTTCCATATCAATGCCACGCAAACCATTAATAAAGGCCTCACTGGCAGAACAAGTGTCATCGGTTGCTAACACAAAAATCCGTGACAGGTTTAAATTGGGCAGAGTCTGGTTAGTGAACACGCCTGCCGTGTAATCAATACCGCGGCTGTAAAAACTGGTTGGTGTTAATGCTGAGCCTGTGACGGGATCTGTATTTGGATATTTATCATTAAACTTCATTTGTTCAAAATAACGGTTTTGAATGATATTAGGGCCAGACACCATGTAAGCAAATTGCGATGCCAGCGCTAATAAACCACCACCGTTATAACGCAAATCAACGACTAACTCACTGACCGCGCTGTCTTTAAATTGTTGCACTGCATTAATCAGTTGAGGCTGGGCGTTGGCGATGTGCGTATTAAACTGCATATATCCAACTTTTTTGTTGCCAGCATTGATGACTTGCACATTCATTACAGGCACAGTCGTGACACTGGCGGATGCCATACTGATTGTTTTTTCAGTGCCATCAACACTGCTGAATTTAAAGGTATTGGTTTGCCCGACCGTACTTGGGAATAACGCTGCATTCAAAACAGCCACACCGGCTGAAGTATTGTCATTGACGAAATCAACGCCGTTGACTGTTAACAAGCGATCACCACGCTGCAATCCTGCGGTCACTGCTGGCGAAGAAGGATCTAAATAGGCAATTTCAAACTTGCGCGGCGCGGTAGTACTACCCACTTTCCAATTAATGCCGTAATCGTAACTGACACCAGATTGCGTTTGCTGTTTATAACTTGCGGTATCTTGGGTGAAATGGAAATTGTCTTTTGCAGTGCCCGCATCTGTTAACTGTTTGGTCTTTTGCGTCGCAAAATAATTCAGCACACTCAAACTGGTTGGGTCAACATCGGCAACCTCTTTGTACCAGAGATAAGTTCGGTTATTCCAGCTGCGGATCCACATTTTTTCATGCATTGCCGTACCAGCCTTATCAGGGTAAGCACTGCCGCTGTATGGGTCCACACCGCTGCGTGGAGATGCACAAAAATTTTTGTAATCGCCTTCTGGGTTGAAAGTACCCAGTGTCCAGGTTGGTGCTGTTGGGGTTGTGCCACCACCGCCATTACCATTGGTTGGTGCAGGGCTTGAACCCCCACCGCCACAACCTTGTAGCGTCATCAACGCTAAAACTAAAGCACTGAACTGAAATTTATAGCCAAACATTCTATTCTCCATTTCCAACAATCCCATCTGAGATGATTGTTCAATTCACTCAGAATCACCAAATCATATACAACCATAGCAGGCTCAGTTGAATTTTGACGGCGTCGTGCCTAATATCAATTGAGCAATGTTTTTCTAAGGAGAGCAATTTGTCACAACTTGCTCCAAACCAAGTGCTGAATTTATTCCAAGGCGATGGCACCTTGAATCAACGCTTGGAAAAGTTGCACGACCGCATTTTAGAAACAATGCCATCCATCGTGCGGATCGCCTGCACGCTCTACGATAAATCCCAGGACTTATTAAAAACCTTTGTCAACAGCACCCGACAAGGTGAAGCCTTGTACCAGTACCAAGCAATTCTTGCAGAAAGTCCAAGCTTGATGGCATTAGCTAACAAGGGTACTTGCAGAGTGATTGACAATATTGGGGCTAGTATTACACATTCCTCCGCACATTCCGACTGGCTTTTGCAACAAAATTACAAATCTTCATTTACAGTTCCAATGTATGACAATGGCCAACTGTTGGGTTTTATTTTTTTTGATGCCAACGAATCCTCGTATTTTACTCACTCAGTTCAACGCGATTTATTGTTGTATTGCAATCTGATTAATATGGCTTTATCAAATGAGCTAGCTGCCGTTCGCAGCGTGCTCGCATCAGCACAAGTGGCTCGGGATTTCGCTAATCTGAGAGACTTTGAAACGGGCGCTCATTTAGAACGAATGGCCAAGTATGCAAAGTTAATCGCCAAAGGGGTCGCTGAGCGTTATCACTTATCCGATGAAAATATCGAACACATTTATTTGTTCGCACCTCTTCATGATATTGGCAAAATCGGTATTCCCGATCACATTTTATTAAAGACCAGCGCTCTTGATGATGCCGAGCGTCAAATTATGCAAACGCATGTGAGTAAGGGCGAACAAATCATGCAAAAGGTGATTGGCGATTTCAGCTTGGAACACTTGCCGGATTCAAAAATTATGCAGGATATCGTAGCCTGCCATCACGAATTTATGGATGGCTCAGGATATCCGAGAAAATTATGCGGGGATGCGATCCCTGTAGCGGCCAGAATTGTTACAGTTGCAGATATCTTTGATGCGTTAACCAGCTTAAGGCCTTATAAAAAGCCCTGGTCAATCACAGCAGCTATCGCAGAACTTCGCTTGATGGCGCAGCAAGGAAAGCTAGATACGTTTTGTGTCGAATCTTTAGCATCTCAGCAAATCGAAGCTGAGCAGATTGTGGCAAAATACCCAGATCCCGCCCTTTAAATCACTGTAGTTAGGCAGCAAAGACCAGCCAAAATGCAGAAAACGGTCATCGTTCATTGGAACGAACCAACCACGCAAGTTCAGTGGTTGGTTCGGATTTCAGTTACTGAATGGTCCAGGTTTCGGTGACA
>CAZIPG010000137.1:3123-8209 GCA_964540955.1 uncultured Rheinheimera sp. | reverse complement strand
AAAGCGTATGCCCTATGTGCCGGGATGTGGCTGGTAAGGTTCGCCACCTCAATCTACTGCAATTCTTCACCCTCGTTAATTTGCTAACACCTCAAATGTTTATCTTTGTGATATCGAATCTGAGTCAATGGTTTGACCGATGGTCTAGTTGTTTGCGCTTGAAATGATGCTAATCAACATGGCGCTGTATCTATTGGGATGCGGTGGTTATTTTCCGTTGAAAATCTTGTTGCACAATGGCTAAAGCTTTCAGCACCAGTTCGGGGGGAAGTTGATGTTCTTCAAGCAGATAAATCAAGTCTACCGCCAGTTGGATTTCTGGCGGCGCCTGTGATAAAGGAGGGATTGGCGCGTTGTCTGTCATCAATGCATCAATGTTGATTATGCGAGGCTATCAAAATTGCCTTTGGTATCTTGGCTATCTAAAAACGCGATCCCTTTGGCCACGGCATCTTTGACGCGTGTCACCATTTCAAATCGTTCGGTCTGTGGCAGGTAAAATGCCATATCCACTTCATAACGAATATATTTGCAAGGTAATTGATTGAGCACGATACAGCATAAATCGGCGAGATATTCTGGATCCTTGAGTTCATCAAGGCCTAATTCACGCAGATGATCCAACATGAGTTTTTCGTAATAATTGTGGATGTCGTCATGTAATTTCATAAAAAAGCTCCAACACTTGAATGGGTTGTACTGATATTCATTGGCCGAGTGAATACAGCATAAACAGGTTTAGTAAAAATAGCTACCTGACCGACCAGCCGGCCGCTGACTGCCAATTCCCAGCAAAAGCAGGTAGACTGAACCGTCAACCTTGAGGTTTAGTGTCGGAACAATTCACAATGCAAAAAAATACGACCCCCTGCTATTACGGCGATTATTTACAGTTAGCCAAAATTCTAACGGCGCAAGCGCCGGAAAGTGCCAAATATGGCAACGAAGCGCATGATGAGACTTTGTTCATTATCGTGCATCAAGTCTACGAACTCTGGTTTAAACAAATTCTGCATGAGATCAAATCGGTGTTGCAGGTGTTTAGTGCCGATGTCGTCAAAGATCAACAGTTAACAGGCGTGGTCCACAAGCTGAAGCGGGTGATCAGTATTCAGCAATTGTTGAATCAACAAATTGGCGTGATGGAAACGATGACACCGCAAGACTTTATGTCGTTTCGCGACTATTTAGTGCCTGCCTCTGGTTTTCAATCCATTCAATTTAAGATGCTGGAAATTGGCTTAGGCCTAAAAAGCGATTTTCGTATCGACTTTGACAAAAACTCGTTTTATAGCCGCTTGAATGAACAAGATCAGCAGTTTTTAAAAAACTTAGAGCATCAGCCTAGCTTGTTTGAATTGGTAGAAGCATGGCTTGAGCGTATGCCATTTTTAGAATTTGGTGATTTTAGTTTCTGGCAAATGTACCAGCAGACCACTCAGCAGATGCTAAATGAAGATGAATTGACAGTGCGCGGCATCGTGCAAATTGCGGAGCATGAACGGGAATTACAACTGGGCGAAATTGACAAAACTCGGGCGAAATTTTCGGCCTTGCTTGATGCCGCCAAGTATCAAGAATTGCAAGCGCAGGGCAGTTTTCGGTTAAGTCAAAAAGCGATGTTAGCGGCTTTATTTATCAGCCTTTATCAAGAAGAACCCGTGTTTAACTTGCCTTTTCAAGTGTTGACGTGTTTGACTGAAATCGATGAAAACCTCACAATTTGGCGTTATAAACATGCCATGATGGTGCAGCGGATGTTGGGGACCAAGATTGGCACTGGTGGCTCTTCTGGTCACGACTATTTAAAACGGACCACAGAGAAAAATCGAATTTTTACCGATTTATTCCACATGGCAACATTTTTAGTCCCCAAGGCGAGCTTACCTTTGCTACCGGCTCCGGTGCGACGTCAACTGGGGTTCTATTTTGCTGGCAATGAATAACTGGCAATGAATAAACCACACAGCAATCATCCGTTGCAACAGGCTTAAGAGATTGTGCAACCGACGTGTTCGCTCACGTCGGTTGACTGGGAATGGGCCAAGGTAACTCCTGACCACATTGCTGACCATAAAGTTGCCATGCGGCTCGAAAAAGTTGGTAATGCACTGAGGTTAAGGCGGCAATATCCCGTTGATAGCCGCCCCCAATTACTGCTGCAACAGGGATTTTTCTTGCCAAACAACCGCCTAACACCAATAAATCACGGGCAAATACCCCTGCAGTGCTGATACTCAGCAAGCCTAAATCATCTTGTTGATGGATATCGACTCCAGCATCGTAAATCACTAAATCGGGCTGATGCAGCTGGAGCAGAAAGTCGAGGCTTTCTTGCACTGCGGTTAAGTAGGGCGCATCACTGAGCTGGTTTTCCAGACCAATATCCCAATCTGAATATTGTTTGCGGGCGGGAAAATTCTTTTCACCATGCAATGATGCGGTGATCACTTGCGGATCCTCGGCAAAAATGACCGCGGTGCCATCGCCTTGATGGACATCACAATCAAAAATTAAAATTTTCCCCACGCCTTGTTGTTGCAGCACTTTCGCGGCGATGGCCAAATCATTGAATAAACAAAAGCCACTGCCTTCGCTTGGAAACGCATGATGATAGCCACCACTGAGATGAATAGCGCAGCCATGATCTATGGCGAGCTGTGCGGTATAAATCGTACCGCCGGTGGATTGCAGCGAACGACGGATCAATTGTTCTGACCATGGAAAACCAATACGCCGCATTTTTTTGGCGTCGAGCGTGCCTTGGCACAACTCGTGAATATAGTGATGATCATGCACCAGTGCGAGTTGCTCAGGGGTGGCAGCGGGCGCTTGTAGAAATTGCGATGCAGGCACGCCAGCCTGCAGCAGGGTTTGATACAACCCTCGGTATTTGCCGATGGGATAACGATGATTGGGCGGCAGGACTAATTCGCTATAGCACTCATGGTACACCAGTGGCGGTAACTGGTTAGGAATTGGCTTTGCGTTGCTCATACCATTGAATTTCCGCTTCAAGTTCACTGATGGCTTTGCGACAACGACCTAAACGAGCATGGAGGGCAAGTTGGGTCGCGGGTTCATCTTGTCGTTGCGCTGCTTCATGCACCATCTGTTGTAAGCGATGGGCAAATTGATGGTATTCACTCAATTTTTGGTACATGGCTTGGCTGGTGCCGCCGAGTTCGGCGAGCAGCCGACCTGCTGCTTGTTGCTGCTTGGATGGCTGCGATGCTTTATTTCGATTGCGATATTGCCGATAGCTTTGTTCGTTGGCGCGATTTTCTAAATTGACAAAAGCACGAGTGAGAGCAGTTAATTGTGCTGATAATTTCTCGGCCAAAGCTTGGCGATTCTGCGCGAAAACAGCAGCTAATGAGGCTTCTCTAGTTTGTGTGGGCATTTGCACTAACCGCTTTAGCAACCCCATGCTCTCTTGCACATAATCGAGCAACATCGGGGAGTGGCATTGAAACAGCGTCGAATCAAACCAATCGCGTTGGTGCCAGCTCGGCGCTTGTCGGTCAATTTGGCTGGCTTTGCTCGCTAACAACAACAATTGCTGTTCTAATTGGGCAAATAATGGTGTTGATTGCTCCATCAGGCCCCCCATTGTTGCCAGAGTAAGCGCCCTGCAATCGCCATCACCATGATAATAAATAACGGTTTGATTAGTTTACTGCCAAATTTAATGGCGGTATGTGCGCCTAAATACGAACCTAACATCAGGCACAAGCCCATGGCGATGCCCAATTGATAGTGGATATGGCCAAGCCAGGCAAAAGTGGCTAGCGCAAAGCCGTTACTGACAAAATTCATGGTCCGCGCAACGCCGCTGGTCAGTAATAAATTGATTTTATAAAGCGCCATGCTGGAAACCATCCAGAACGAACCTGTGCCTGGGCCGGCAATGCCGTCATAAAAACCCAAAATGAAGCCTTGGATGCGCTGGGTCCAACGATGACTGCGCGTCGGCTCTGGCAACTGCAGAATTTTGTCGCTGCCGACCTTGGCAAATAAACTATAAATAGCGGCAATGACAATAATTAATGGTAATAAAGTTTCCAGCAGTTCTTTACTAATTTGGTCGACCACCAACACGCCAATCAATGCCCCAATCGCCGTGGTGAGTAGGGCATGTCGCCAAAAATACGGATCGAATAACTTTTTGCGATAATAGGTGATTGAGGCAGTTAAAGAGCCAAAAGTTGCAGCTAACTTATTCGTCCCCAGCACTAAATGCGGTGGCAAGCCAGCAGTGAGCAAAGCGGGAACTGTCAGTAGACCGCCACCTCCAGCGATAGCATCAATAAATCCGGCGAAAAAGGCCACCAGGCATAACGCAGCCAATAGACTGGGTTCAAGCAAAAAATCCATGTTTATCCATCAATTTGTCGTTGAAAAGGCGGGAGCGCTGCAAGCATGGCTTTACCGTAGGATTTAGTGACTAAACGTCGGTCTAAAATGACGATCCGGCCATGATCTTGCTCTTTGCGCAGCAGTCTACCACAGGCTTGCACCAGTTTCCGCGCGGTTGCCGGCACTGTTAATAATAAAAATGGGTTACCGCCGCGTTTAGTGACCGCCTCAGCCATCGCCTCTTCAAACGGGGACGTGGGCACCGCGAATGGTAATTTAGTGATAACCAGATTGGTTAATAAATCACCCGGCAGATCCAAGCCTTCAGAGAAACTTTGCGTGCCAAATAGAATGCTACCTTTGCCGCCTTCAATACTCAGTTTGTGCAGATCTAACAGCGCTTGACGACTCGCTTCGCCTTGTACCAGTAACGACCATCCTTGGGCTCTTAAGGCTTTGGCGACTTCTTCCATTTGCCAATAAGAGGCAAATAACACCAAATTGCCCGCGTCTTTTTGTAAGAACTTGGGCAGAACTTCGATGATTTCCTGCGTAAACTGTTCTGAAGTCGGTTCGTTGGCTAAGGATGGAATATGGATCAGCCCCCGTTCGGCATAAGCAAAAGGGGAGGATACTTGTAATGTTCTCAGCCCTTCGTGGTCGAGCAAGCCGAGTTCGCGTTTAATGCTGTCAAAACTATTTAGGCTGGTGAGCGTGGCAGAACATA
>CAZIPG010000137.1:0-3113 GCA_964540955.1 uncultured Rheinheimera sp. | reverse complement strand
ACACGGCATGTGCTTTGGAAAAGAGCAAATCTTCCAGCTGAAAATGCACAGAGAGTGGGCATGCATGGCCGAACACGCCTTGCTCTTTCAGTTCTAACCAGCGCGCTTGGCTGACATGCGGGGTCTGCGGCACTGTCCAGGCCTGCCATAATTCATTTTGATTGGAAAATTTGGCCTCTAAAGCACTTAGTTCTTGCTGCAAGGCTGGGAGCTGACTTGCCCGAATTTTACCGTCATTTTGCTGTTCGATCAGCGCTTGAAACAGTTTTTCTACCGTGCTGAGGATTTTACCACTTAGCTCGGTCAGCGGTTCTGCTTGGCGAACAAACAATTCAGGCAAAATGCCATCCGTAAAACGCTGGCTGTTGCCCTGACTAAACCATTGGCTTTGTTTTTGAATATAGTGTTGTAGCGGTTTGATCTGACTGAAAAAATCTGCAGTGAAGTCTTGCAGCTTCAGACAATCGCGCAAAGCCGAATGTTCAGGCAGCAATTTTTGTAATTGCTGTTGGAGTTTGATTAGCTTGTCTTGCCATCCTTGCAGGTCAAAAGTTAGTAAGGCTTGCGCGGCAAAAAAATCACGGCCGACATCCGGCAAATGATGGGCTTCATCGATGACAAAAATACAATCTTCCGGATCAGGTAAGATAGCATTGCCCGAGGCTAAATCGGCCAATAACAGGGCATGATTGACGACCAATACTTGGCTTTGTTCGATTTCTGCTCTGGCTAAATGAAATGGGCATTGCTGATGGGCGCGCTGATTTTTACTACAGCTATATGGGTCAGCTTGAATGCTTTGCCAAAGTGCTTCTGGCATAGCCTCGGTTAAAGTATCTTTATCACCTAACCACTGCCGATTACGCCACGCGGTCGCGAGCTCAGACAATTGGGAGGTTGCCTTGGGCGTGTCGAAACTACTTAACAAATCGGGCTGAGCAATTTGTTGGTGCAACTTGGGAATACAGGCATAGCGTTGGCGTCCTTTCACCAAGCTAAATTCAAACTTTAGTGCACTATGCTGCTGAAAAAACGGTAAGTCCTTGTTCACCAATTGCTCTTGTAGCGCCACTGTTGCAGTGGCGATGACTAATTTTTTCTTAGCTTCTAGGGCCAGCGGAATGGTTGCCATTAAATAAGCCAAAGATTTCCCAGTCCCTGTGCCTGCTTCAATCAAACCGATGCGATCGTAGCTGTGATAGCTGCCAGCGACTATGTTGGCCATTTCGGCAATCAGTTTATTTTGGCCGGGTCTGGCTTGATAGCCTGGCAGCGCCAACTTGATGGCTTGATGAATTTGTCTGATTTGTTCTTTTAAGCCAGCGCTCAGCATAAGAGTTATGTATGAATGTACAGTTATTGTTAGTGTAAGGGGCTTTGTACATCGCTGCAACTCTAGGCCATAAAGTTTATAGTGAATGTGCAGCACCTCTGTTCAATATAAAGCTTCGAAAGTAAATTTTAGCAAAACGTTAATCAATGAAAGCCCATACTCTTTATAAGGTCGGATCTCTGGACTTAATTTCAGGTCAAATGTTAACAGATGTCCTCTTCGTTGTGTCGAAATATCAACTTTTGCCGCGACCTAGATAATTTTTAAAAGTTCCATCGAAAAGCTGTTGACCAACAAAAAAAATTCAATTAAAAAACGGCAACGACAATTTTTTTTTGTTGTCGCGACACAATTGTTGACATCACTCAAGTCAACACCAGAACAGAATCGCTATAAGGCGATCCAGGGAGAAAATCTAATGTACTCATATAATAAAGTTAACCAAGCTGTTCGTTTGAGCCTGGTACTTGCCGCAGCGGGCGCTACTGCTTTCTCAGTAAACGCGCAAGAAGCTGCTGATGGTGCAAGTGCTGATGGTAAGAAAGTAGAACGAATTGAAGTCACCGGTTCTCGTATTAAAAGAACAGACATGGAAACCGCACAACCAGTGTTGGCAATTTCTGCTGAAGATATTGCACGTTCTGGTTTAACCAATACTGCAGATATCCTGAAAGAAATCTCTACTAACGGTGCGTCTTTAGGTTTACAGACCAACAACGGTAACACTGGTGGTGAGTCTCGTGTGAACTTACGTAACTGTGGTTCAAACCGTTCTTTGGTTCTGGTGAATGGTCGTCGCTGGATTGCCGGTTTAGGTGGTTCAATCGACGTATCAACAATCCCACTAGCAGCTATTAAACGCTTAGAAGTATTAAAAGACGGTGCATCAGCCGTTTATGGTACTGACGCAATCTGTGGTGTAATCAACGTGATCACCAACAACGATTTCGATGGCGCTGAATTAGCAGTATACAACGGTCAAACTTCATTTGAAGACGGTAAGCGCGAATCATATTCTGCGACTTTCGGTACTTCCACTGAAAAAACTGGCATGTTGTTAAATATCAGCTATGTCAAGCAAGAACCAATCATGGGTGCTGATCGTGAGATTTCTTCAGTACCAATTTATGGTTTACCAGCCAACATTTCTGCAGCTGGTGGTCGTGCGAGCCCAACAACGCCATACGGTCAGTTCTCTGTATTCAACGGCGGTGCAACTAAACGTTCGCACACTTTAGATCCAAGCAAAACAGGCTGTGTGGCGAATCAAGTGTGTGCGCCATCTAAAGCTGCAGACTTCAAAGTGTATGACCCGAACACTGACGGTTATAACTTTGCGCCAGTGAACTATATTCAACAGCCTTCAGAAACGGTTTCTTTATACGCGCAAGGTTCTCACGCGTTAACAGATACCATGAACTGGAAAACTGAAATCCTCTATACAGAGCGTACTTCAGAAGCTCAGTTGGCAGCGCAGCCTTTAGGTGGTGTCGCAATTTCTGCTGACAGCATCTACAACCCATTCAAAGAAGCGATTACTGGTGCGTCATTCCGTCCAATCGTGGCGCCGCGTTCATTCGCAGCTGAAGTGGATACTTGGCGTTTTGGCACCAGCCTCGATGGTGAGTTCGATTTCCAAAACCGGACTTTCACTTGGGATGCAGGTGCAATCTACTCTGACAACACTTTCGTTGCCCTGAAAAACGGCTTCTTCCATTCAGACAGCTTCTCTAAAGCAGTCGGTCCATCTTTCATTGATTCAACGGGCGTTGCTCGTTGC
>CAZIPG010000136.1:0-8305 GCA_964540955.1 uncultured Rheinheimera sp. | reverse complement strand
CTGCTTTAAGTAGCACTTAAAATACAGAGCAGGACGACCTGCGCCGGTCCATGACCTTAGCTACCAATAAAACGCCAACTGACCGTTGGCGTTTTTTATTGCTCCACGATAAACGCGAAAGACGTGAATACTGATGGCGCGCTCTTCATCAACTCCCTGATGTCAGTTTATCCCCGACGCCAGGTCGTCACCCCATTTTTATCTTCGACCACAATCCCTTTTGCCGTTAACGCTGCTCGTGCTGCATCCGCTGCAGGCCAATCTTTCGCAGCTCTAGCGGCATTACGAGCCGCAATTAACGCTTCAATTTCAGCGACATCGTCATCAGAGCCACCTGCCTGCAAGAAGGATTCGGCATCGCCCTGCAAAATACCAAGCACGCCGCCCAAAGTAATCAACAAGGCCGCAAGACTGGCGGCTTTTTCAGGATTGGTTGATTTTTCTTTGTTAATTTCCCGCGCCAATTCAAACAACACAGGTAACGCCAGTGCTGTATTGAAATCATCATCCATAGCCGCTTTAAACTGCTCGACATAAGGATTGTTTAAGTCAACCGAACTGGCTGGAGTTACATCACGCAAAGCGGTGTAAAGACGGCCCAAAGCCGCATGCGCTTGCAGGAGATTCTCAGCTGAGTAGTTCAGCTGGCTGCGATAGTGGCTAGAGATTAAGAAATACCGCACAGACTCGCGGTTGTATTCGGCAAGCACATCTTTCACAGTGAAAAAATTGCCCAGTGATTTTGACATTTTTTCTTTGTCGACCTGCACCATCCCGGTATGGATCCAGGTATTCACGTAGGGCGTGTCATGCGCACAGCAGCTTTGTGCAATTTCATTTTCATGATGCGGGAATTGTAAATCTGAACCACCACCGTGAATATCAAAGTGCGTCCCCAAATGTTTGGCACTCATGGCAGAACATTCGATATGCCAGCCAGGACGGCCAGCGCCCCACGGAGACTCCCAGCTTGGCTCGCCTGGTTTTGCCATTTTCCACAGCACAAAGTCCAACGGATCGTCTTTCGCTTGGTCCACTTCCACCCGAGCGCCTGCTTGCAGCATTTCGAGGTTTTGCTGACTCAATTTGCCATAATTAGCAAAAGTACTGACATCAAATAACACATCGCCATCGGCAGCAATATAAGCATGTTTTTTGGCCAGCAAACTTTCGATTAACTCAATGATTTCGTGCATATGAGTCGTCACACGGGGTTCAATATCTGCCGGTAACAGATTCAATGCAGCAAAATCAGCGTGCATTGCTTCGGTGTAACGCGCAGTTAAGGCATCGCAACTCTCGCCATTTTCATTGGCACGCCGAATAATTTTATCGTCAACATCGGTGATATTGCGCACATAAGTCACATCATAACCAGAGAAACGGAAATAACGATTCATCACATCAAACGCGACATAAGTCCGAGCATGACCGACATGACAGTGGTCGTAAATCGTAATACCGCAGACATACATACCCACTTTGCCAGGTTGTAACGGTTGAAAAACTTCTTTTTGGCGGCTGAGCGTATTGTAAATCTGTAGCATAGGTTCCTCTGTTTCCAACATATCGGCAGTCTGTACTTGCCTATTGCAGCAATGATAAAAGAGATAGTGTAACACTGGCACAAGTCCTGAGCTATCCTTGCGTTGTGTTATTCACGACATCAGGTAAACTAGGGCCACTTTTTCTATGAGGAACTTTTATGGTTAGCTTACATACCAATTTCGGCGTGATTAAATTGCAATTATTTGCCGACAAAGCCCCAATCACTGTGGACAACTTTAAAGCCTATGTGGCTGAAGGCTTCTATGACGGCACGATTTTCCATCGCGTCATTGATGGTTTTATGGTGCAAGGCGGTGGATTCACTGTGGATATGGAGCAAAAAGAAACCAAAGCGCCAATCAAAAACGAAGCGAATAACCGCGTTGCCAACAAAAAAGGCACTATTGCCATGGCTCGCACCAACGACCCACACTCAGCCACTTGCCAATTCTTCATCAATGTGGCGGATAACTCATTTTTAAACTTCAGTGCTGAAAATAGCTCTGGTTGGGGTTACTGTGTGTTTGGCGAAGTCATTGAAGGGCTTGAGGTGTTGGATAAAATGCGCGTCGTTGCCACCACTCGTCGCTTTGGTCATGCCGATGTGCCGGTAGAGCCAATCATTATCGAAAAAGCGGAATTGCACGGTTAATCCGCGGATTGGATGTTCAAACAAGCATGAACCCGTCTAATTCAGCGCATACCTTATTCATCGCTGACTTGCACTTAAGCGCACAAAGGCCCGATATCACTGCGGCCTTTGTGCAGTTTATCGAAACTGAAGCCGTGAACGCAGACGCCTTGTACATTTTGGGTGATTTGTTCGAAGTATGGATTGGGGATGATAATCCAGAACCCTTACTGGCCGAAGTTGCCAGCGCATTGTTGCAGTTAAAAGCTGCTGGAGTGCCTTGTTATTTTTGCCATGGCAACCGCGATTTTTTATTGGGAAACCGCTATGCAGAGCAGTCTGGCATGGTGTTGCTCTCCCCTGCGACTGTGGTCGATTTGTACGGTACGCCCACGCTTTTGATGCATGGCGATAGCCTCTGTACGCTGGATGTGCAGTACCAGAAATTTCGCCGTTGGTGGGACCAACCTTGGTGGCAATGGCTCATTTTGCACAGTCCACTTTGGTATCGTCAGCACTTAGCTCGTAAAGCGAGGCGGCAAAGTAAAGCCACTAAAATGGGCAAGACTGCCGAAATTATGGATGTGACGCCTGACGAGGTGCCCAAAATTTTGCAGCAATTCCAAGTTCTGCATTTGATCCACGGCCACACCCATAGACCAGCAATTCATCAGTATCCATTGGCCGATCAGACCGGCCTTCGTTATGTGCTCGGCGATTGGTATCAACAAGCGTCATACCTTAAGGTGAGTGCTGAGCAGTGGCAATTATTTTTTACCCCGTTGCCAAGCAGCGAATAATCTCAGACAACGCTTTCATGAGCTCAATTGACCTTGGCCCCCCCTTCGTTAGAAGAGTGGATAGCAATCGCGACTAATCGCAACAGGCAGAGCAAAGCGCAGCTCAAAACAGCAAAGCGCAGCGCAAAACTGCAATGTACTCGGCAAGACTGCGATTGGCAGCGATTTTATGTATAATCAGCCCGTGTTTAGTGAAGGCCTAGAAGTGTTATGAATTTTGCCGAAATCTTGCAACCTATCGATGAATTCCTTCAATGCAAAACGCCAGCAGCGTGGTTAGATGAAGCCAAAAAGCCGGAACGACTCGCAATTTTGCTGCAGGATCATTTGGTCTGTGAGCTCAAAGCAGCGCAAACAGCCATGTATTTGTTGCGGCGCTACGCCTGTGATCATGACAGCGCCACGACCTTACTAAATTGGCTAAAACCATTTGAAGATTTTGCCTACCGCTTTGATGGCGATTTAACTCGGTTAAAACAGGCCGAGAAATTGACCAAAAGCATCATTGGCCGCTCCGATTTTCAACACTCGGATGTAATTATCGACAAAATGGTGCTATTGATCCGAGAAGAGTTACACCATTTTTGCCAAGTGCTTGAAATCATGCAACAACGCGGGATCCCTTACGAAAACATCAGCGCCAGTCGTTATGCCAAAACGCTGATCCAGCACTGCAAAACGCATGAACCGCAGATTTTAATTGATAAATTAATTTGTGGCGCCTATATCGAAGCGCGCTCTTGTGAACGTTTTGCCAGCATAGCCCCGTTTGTCGATAGTGAACTCGCCAGTTTCTATCAATCCTTATTACGTTCTGAAGCACGTCATTTCAGCGATTATTTAGAATTAGCGCAAACCATCAGCAAAGTAGATATTGCGCCACGCGTGCAGTATTTCGGCAAGTTAGAGGCTGAACTCATTAGTGCGCCTGATGCAGATTTTAAATTCCACTCGGGCAGTCCTGCAATCAATGCATAACGACGCTGGAAACTACAGATACAGCCAATAAAAAAGGAGCCTCAGCTCCTTTTTTATTGGTGCAACAACGAGGCTATGAGCCTTCGTTATAGGTTTCTAAATTCCCCGCCATCAAGGCTGCTTTGGTATTTTTACTGGCTTCATTGCGCGCCGCATCGAGTTTATTCAGGTATTCTTGCGTGATATCGTTGGTGACATAAACGCCATCAAATACTGAAGTTTCGAACTTTTTAATCTCAGGGTTTTCTGAGCGAACTGCGGCCACTAAATCTTCCAACGATTGGAAAATCAAGCCATCTGCCCCAATGATTTTACAAATGCTTTCCACATCATGGCCATGGGCAATTAATTCATTGGCTGATGGCATATCAATGCCATAGACATTCGGGAAGCGAATTTCTGGTGCTGCCGATGCGAAGTAAACCTTGTTCGCTCCCGCTTCACGCGCCATATCAATAATTTGACCAGACGTTGTCCCACGAACAATAGAGTCATCCACTAACAACACATTCTTGCCTTTAAACTCCTGCCAAATAGCATTGAGTTTGCGCTTCACTGACTTTTTGCGCTCACCTTGCCCTGGCATGATAAAAGTACGACCGATATAACGGTTTTTTACATACCCTTGCCGGTATGGCAGTCCTAATTCATGAGCAATTTGCAACGCAGCATCGTTACTGGTTTCTGGAATTGGGATCACCACATCGATGTCTAAATGCGACCATTCGCGTTTAATTTTCTCGCCCAATTTTTTACCCATTGCTACGCGGCTGGCATACACAGACACGTTATCAATGGTTGAATCAGGCCGCGCGAAGTACACATATTCAAAAATACACGGCGTATAGGTTGGGTTTTCGGCACATTGCTGACTATACAGTTCACCTTCTTCCGTAATGTACACTGCTTCACCCGGAGCAACATCACGCAGGACGGTAAAACCATCGGCATCCAGCGCCACGCTTTCAGAAGCAACCATATATTCAGTGCCAAGATCGGTGTCACGTTTGCCCATGACCAAAGGACGAATACCATGCGGATCTCGGAATGCCACTAAACCATGACCAATGATTAATGACACTACAGCGTAACCACCGCGGACTTTACGGTGCACATTGGCGACTGCACGGAAAATCGCCTCAGGAGATAAATGCAATGAATTGTCTAATTGCAATTCGTGCGCAAAAGCATTGAGTAAAACTTCAGAATCTGAGCTGGTATTGACATGACGACGCGCTGTCTTAAACAACTCTTCTTTCACTTCATCAGCGTTGGTGAGATTGCCATTGTGGGCCAGTGCCAAACCAAACGGGCTGTTGACATAAAATGGCTGGGCTTCAGCGGTGCTGCTTGAGCCCGCAGTTGGATAACGCACATGACCAATGCCGATATTTCCCGCTAAGCGAGTCATATGACGGGCTTCAAACACATCTTTGACTAAACCATTGGCCTTGCGAAGGCGCAAACGGTTCTGATCAACGGTCACAATCCCTGCCGCATCTTGGCCGCGATGTTGGAGAACGGTCAAACCGTCATATAACGCTTGATTGACCGGATACTTACCTACAATACCAACAATACCACACATGGGACTTTCCTCGTCAAACAGATGTTTGTTGCATAAAACTCGAATTGTCTTTCAAATAACTGAAAAACCACTCAATAATAAAATCGAATTCTGGGATAAGCACTGATGCTTTCCACCATTCACTGCCCGCCGATGGGGTAAATGCATCTAAGAAGAATAAAATCGCACTCACAACCAAGACACCACGCAGTGCACCAAACAAAAGACCTAATAAGCGGTCGGTGCCACTTAAACCAGTGGATTGCACAAGTTTGCCAATCAGATAATTACAAAGTCCGCCCACCAGTAAACTACTGACAAATAAAATGCCGATAGCGACGGCATTGCGGATCAGTGGGCTGTCTATATTAGAGAAAAATGGTGCGAGAAAAGGATAGTAATGACTGGCAATAAAGAATGCCAAAATCCAGATGATCAATGAAATAGCTTCTTTCACGAAGCCGCGGATCAGACTGATCAATGTCGATAATCCGATTATTGCCAAGATGGCGTAATCAACCCAGACCATTTGCTACCAAAGGATGTTTGATGACGGCGCGCATTCTAACAAAATGCGCGTGCCAATAGCTAATTATTTTCAACTGGCTGATAAGCACTGACTCGCAACACCGCGACATTGGCGATTTGCTGAAGTTGCGGTAGGCTTTTTTCCAATTTGTCTTTTTTCAAATCGGGTCCCACTATCACACTGACCATGGTATCCCCTTGCGCGTTTTTGATTTTTCGCGTCATTGTGGCAAAACCCGCCGACCGCAGCTTCGACACTAAACTGTTGGCGTTCGCCTCTTTACTAAACGAGCCTACTTGCACAATCCAGGCTGCACCAGTCAAAGGTTTGCTCACAGGGACGTTTTTTTGCTGTTCGGCAGACGCTAATTGTTGGATTTCGTCATCAAGATTACTCTCGGTTTTCTTGGCAGCTTCAGCTGCGCGTTTTGCCAACAATGCTTTTTCAGCGGCCAGTTTGGGATCTAATTCCTCAATCGTTTTTGCTGGCGTTGTTTCAGTACTCGATGATTTTACTGCAGCATTCGTCGCTTCCGTTTTAGCTTGCGCCTGAGTCTCTGCAGTTGCTGGCTTTTTGTCACTTGCATTCACCGGAGTTGCGGTCTTGTCTGAAGCATTGCCTGAAGTGGGCGTCAACTCAGCGGAATTGGTTGGTTCAGCAGTTGGCTGCGGATCTGGATCAGAACTGACTGGTCCGCCAGCGGTTGTACTTGCAAACTCTTGTGTTTTGAATTCAGTATCTACCGGTAAATCGGCTTGCGCTTGCGGCTCAGTTGGCAAGCTCATGGCTTTATCTCGCGCGGCTTGATGTTGAGCATCAGTAAATACTTGTTGCTTGGCAACTTCAGCAAATTCAGGCCGCTCCGGCACCGCCTTAAAATCATCTTTGCGAACTTGTTTTTGTCCATCTAACAGATCAGGTAAAAACACCACGGCTGCAATGACCAAAATGGCACTGCCGACCAGTCGGTTAGTAAAGGTTGCTGTCATAAAATATCCTGTTGCCAAAGTTCCAACACTGCGGAAACAGTGACGAACGATCCAAAAATTACCAAAAGTTCATCATCCCGTAATTGCGGGATGATCTGCTGCCAAGCAGTTTCGATATCCGCATAAGCCTGACTCGATGCATTCAGAGGAAGTGACTGTTGCACTTGCTCGGCACTGGCTCCCCGCACACCGGGTAAACTGACACAATGCCACTGGTCGACCATTTCGCCAAAACTAGCCAGCGATTGGGTAATATCTTTATCTTTTAACATGCCAATCAGCACCGACACACGCCGATATTGTGGCGCGATTTTCTGCACTTGCTGAGCCAAATACATCGCCGATTGTGGGTTATGGGCCACATCCAATAAAAGAGCGGGTGCTCGTTGCAGCCAATGCATGCGTCCTGGCAATGTCATCTCTGCCAGCACTTTAGCAACTACCGATTGCTCGGGCAACAACTTGAGCAGCGCCAGAGTGGTTAAACTGGTGGCAACGTTCTGAATGGGAACACTTGGGCGCGGCAACAACCAGGCCTGACCTTGCCAATGCCACTGCCAATCATGTTCGTTTTCAGTGTATTGGTAATCCCGATTGACGATAGCAACTTTGCTTTGTAAAGCATCTGCAATGGCCTGCATTGAGACTGGGACAGACAATTCACCGATCACCGCAGGGCAGTTCGCTCGGAAAATACCAGCCTTTTCTCTGGCAATGCTGTCACGGTCGTTGCCAAGCCAGTCTTGATGATCCAAATCGATGGTCGTAATCACACTGATATCGGGAGTAATAATATTGGTTGCATCCAAACGACCGCCCAACCCCACTTCAATAATGCAGATGTCGACCTGAGCTCTTTTCATGACGGCAAAAGCGGCTAACGTTGTAAACTCGAAATAGGTCAGCGGGATTTCACTGCGCGCTTGTTCAACTTGAGCAAGTCCTGCCATCCAGAGCTGATCAGAGGCATCTTGGCCGTTCAAGCGCAACCGCTCATTAAATCGAAGGAGATGAGGAGAGGTATAGACCGCAACGCTGAAGCCTTGCGCCAACAGCAGTTGTTCAAGGGTTCGGGCTGTGGTGCCTTTGCCATTGGTGCCTGCAATCAGAATTTTTTTGCCAGGCAAATGCTGCAGCTCAGCAACTTCAGCAACTTGCTGAACTCTGCCAAGTCCCAGCTCGATTTTTTCAATGGGATGGCTTTGTTCGATATAAGAAAGCCAATCGTGCAGGGTTGTGCACGATTGGCCATTTTGCATGTTA
>CAZIPG010000135.1:0-8317 GCA_964540955.1 uncultured Rheinheimera sp. | reverse complement strand
CCCCGAGCTCTGCGAGGGGCATGAAGGCTCCCAATAAATCCACAGGGCCCAGTCAATCGAGTGGGCCTTTTGCTTTATAGAACCTAGCGGTTTACTCCGCGTAGAGTATCAAGGCTCTGAAAAATGCCAAAATCCCATCATCAAATTGCCTATCCACTGTCTTATTTGCTTATTCTGCTTTATCAAAATGCTAAATAAATGCATTTTTCATGTCTTTTATGAGTTTTTCCTGTCACTTTGAAGCTGATCTAACAACTATTAACGAATATAATTGCCGGTAAAACAATCTACTATCAGTATGGATGCAAGGCTTTAGGTGTTTTGTGATCAATGACATCGATAGTTAAAAATATAAAAAAGGATTTCAATGTTAAGCCGCAATTTATTCGCTCTGACAACGCTAGCTTGTCTGATCTTAGGGTGTGGAAGCACGCAGCAAACTAAGCTTGAGCCAGCAAATTCCAATCAGCCACCAGCAACACAGTCAGCCAAACATAGTTTTGCTGAACCGCTGCAAACCTCACAAAATTCATCGAAAGTTGCAGTGCCTGCAGGTGCTGTTCGGTTCGAATTACATGAATCTATCAGCGATTTTCGCTTACAACAGTTAAAAAACAATACCTTAGTTGCCGTTGATTTAATCCAAGGTCCTGACGGTACTTATATCATGCCTGGCCAGTATCGTGCTGTATTTGAGGCGAGTATTTTAGTCGGTGAGGGTTATATTGATTTTCAAATTGAACCCAATCAACCACTCAATTTTATTCATTTAGACGTAAGCCCAGATCGTGAGCATGTCATTTATTGGTCTTCAACATTACCCGGAAGTGCTGAAGGGTATCAACGCGAGAAGTTAATTCAGTTTTGTATCAATGAAATGCAAGGGAGCACTGTCCACAAAGGCATATTCCCAAGTTATGCTGAAGATGCATGCAATAGTGTGGAAGCGCCAACACCGCCTGAAGTTAGTCTTGCACTGGCTCGAATGTATTTAAACGACATCACGGGAAAATATAGTAATGCTCAGATAGAGACTCTACTGAAATCTGCATTGAGCCTCAAAGATTCACGTCCATTTTATTTATTGATGGATCAATATCAACAGAATGGCGAAACGAAAAAGCTGGCAGCTTTAATCAAGCAACATGAGAATTCAACGGACCCATCAATCTTAATGTTGGTCGGTGCGTATTATTTAGAATTTGACGATGGCAAAGAGTTAGGAAAAAAATTCTTATTAAAAGCAGCAAGTAAAGGTCACACTTACCCCTCATTGATTTTGGCAGATTTGGAATTGCAAAAGTTAAAGCCTGATTATGTGAGCGCTGAGGCTTGGTTGCAAGTGCATCAATATCTGAATGAATCTGAAAGCACGGATGCCGGACAAATCGCTTTATTGCTTCGAGGAAAAATCAACAAGCAGCAACAGAGTGCCGTCAAGCAGAAAACTCAAGACCTATTAGCGATGATTGAACCAGCGCAACAAGCTTCTGTTTGTTTTGTCGGTATGCAGCATCAACCGGATTTTGTCGGCAAACCCATCAGCTATTTAGTCAATAGTCAGAGTGAAAAACAACTGCTGACAGCTACTCAACCTTTGCATTTAACTCATTTAAGCCAACAAATGTCCGAGTTAAAGGTGATGTTTTATGCACCTAATGATGAGATTGTTTGGATTGAAAATTACCCAATAAAACAGGCTGAAAGCCCACACATGTGTATTGTCTGGCCAGCAGATCAACGCGTTGAACCGGTGCGGTACAGCAACAGCAATCCGGCTAATTGCAATTGCGCGCGCTGAGATATCACTAAACCTCATCGGGACATGCTGTATTTACTTCAAATCGACGTGAGTCAAAGTAATTTACGGCATGTCTGAACAACGAAGGCCAAAAAACTAGTCAAAACAAGGTGTAAATCAACCCAGCCAACGCTGATTGTTGGCTGACAACAATGATTGAACCCAGCAGAGCCAAGAAAATAACCACAGGCAATAGCCACATTTTCTTGCGTACTTTTAAGAAAGCCCACAGATCAGACAAAAACTCCAGCATTAGAACGGCTCCTTTAAATGGGACTGTGAGGGGGGATAGTTAGGCGTTTGCCAATTCGACTGAACAGCTTGTTTGTTGCCAATTTGAATGTTGCCAATTTGATTATGGTTATAGTGTAGTTTGCCCAATCGCCTCGCAACAAAACCCATAGGAGTGATGATGAGTACAAACACAATAGCGAGCAATAACAACGTGTTAAGCTTAGCGAGCGTGCCAAAAACTAACATCCAGATCCGATAAAAAGGATAGAGCCAAAGTGGCCGCAGCCAAGCCAACGGCAGTAAGATAATGGGCACCAATAATGGATAATAGCTCCACTGATACTCAAACCACCAGGGCAACAATCCCATAAAAATGAGCGGTAAAACCCAGCTGAGGCCATAAGCAAAATGCCTTAATCCCTTGGCATCCTCTGCAGCTAACAGTTTAATGTCCATAACAATTGCCTTTAAAACTCGTTGAATGGCAGGCGCTGACTGCCCCAAAAAACAGAATATTCATGTTCAATCCTCCGCGAAGCTTCTGGCGCGGTACTTGGCGACTAAAGCTTTATCTTGGGCGGGTTTGGCTAAGACAAAATGGCCCATGACTAAATAATCCATATCGGTTGCGAGAAAGCCGGCGATGGCATCTTCGGGTCGACAAACCGGGGGTTCGCCGCGGACATTAAACGAAGTATTGATCAGCATCGGGACTCCGGTGATGTCAGCAAAAGCAGCGATTAATTTAAAAAATTGCGGATTCGTCACGGCATCGACCGTTTGCACCCGAGCGCTGTAATCAACATGAGTAATAGCGGGAACCACTGAACGGGCTTGTTGCAGCCGTGCCAACCCTTGGAAAGATTGCTCTCCTTCGGAGATTCGCCATGGCTCTTTTAACGGTGCAACCAGCAGCATGTAAGGGCTCGGTGCTGCGAGGTCGAAGTATTGACTGCAGGCCTGTTCTAATACAGCAGGCGCGAAAGGGCGAAATGACTCGCGCTGCTTTATTTTGAGATTGAGTTGTTTTTGCATGGCTGGGCTTCGCGGATCGCCCAAAATTGAACGGTTACCCAAGGATCTTGGGCCAAACTCCATGCGTCCCTGAAACCAACCAACTACATGACCCTCGGCAATCAAGCGGGCGACTTCAGGATATAAATCAGCCTCATTCAAGGCTTGATAAGGCGTTCCCAATTGCTGCAACACCAGTTCGATCTGTTCATCACTATAGTGCGGCCCCAATAAACTGCCTTGCATCAAGTCTGAGACCTCATCTGCAGTGGCTAAATTCGATGGGCGATTACTTGAGCGGGCGTTTGCACTCGGGTGCTCTGATAGAAATTGATGATAGACCTGGAAAGCCGCACCTAAAGCCCCCCCAGCATCGCCTGCAGCCGGTTGGATCCAGACGTTGGCAAAGGGGCCTTCCCGCAACAAGCGTCCATTCGCAACACAATTTAGTGCAACGCCACCTGCCAAACACACTGCGTCGCATTGCGTGATTTTGTGCGCATATTCGGCGATTTTCAGCACTATTTCTTCAGTAACCACTTGAATGGATCGAGCAACATCGAGATGAAGTTGCGTGAGCGGCTCACTGGCAAGGCGTGGGGCGGCGCCAAATAGTTGATGAAATTTGGCGTTGGTCATGCGTTCGCCAACTTCAAAGTCAAAATAGCTTAAATCCAAGACAAAACTGCCATCGGCATGCAAGGTCAGCAGTTGCTGGATTTGCTTCACATACGTAGGCTCGCCATAGGGCGCTAAACCCATCAGTTTGTATTCCCCCGAATTGACTTTAAAACCGCAATAACTGGTAAAAGCGGAATAGAGTAATCCTAAAGAGTGCGGAAAATGCTGCTCTTGCAAGGGCGTGAGTTGATGGCCATCACCCAACCAAATTGAACTGGCTACCCATTCGCCCACACCATCTAAACAAATCACTGCTGCTTTTTGAAAAGGCGAAGGGTAAAAGGCCGACGCCGCATGCGCTTGGTGATGCTGCGTGAACAATAGCTGAGGTAACTGTTGTTTGTGCAGGCCGCTGAGTTGGCTTAATTCGCGCCGTAGTACCGACTTGAGTAATAGCTTCTCTTTAAGCCAAATCGGCATTGCTTTGAGGAAACTACGCAAGCCTTTTGGCGCATGATACAAAAAAGTTTCTAATAAACGTTCAAATTTGAGCAAAGGTTTATCGTAATACACGACGGCATCGACTTGTTGCAAACTGATGCCCGCTTCAGTCAAACAATAGCGGATCGCATCCAGTGGAAAGCCGGCGTCATGCTTCAATCGACTGAAACGCTCTTGCTGAGCGGCCGCGACAATGACGCCATCGACCAATAACGCTGCTGCGCTGTCATGGTAAAAACAAGAAATTCCGAGAATGATCCGCATAAGTTCCAAAGTCAGGCCGACGGCACATCAGCGTGCTTGGCAAATTCATTGGTTGTCGATACTGTTGTTATATTACGAAAAACCTTTGGCGTCGAGCCATCCAGCAGCGAATTTGCAAGACGTCTGCTAAGCCCATGAGTGACCGATTTATGACGAAGTTGTTGCCGGTGAATTTAAAGCTAAAGCTGACTGCATATGGCTTGATGGCGATCTTACCCTTGGTGTTATTGGGGTTGTTGGAGCTTTTGTGTCGGGCTTTACCTCAGTATGATCCACTCCCGCTGTTTATTGATGGCCCAGTGGCGGGTTATGCCCAACCCAACCCGCAGATAGTGCGTCGCTATGTGAATACGTATGCAGCCGCGAGTCCCAAAGTGGCGCCAGACACGCAATATTTCATTCGCGAGAAACAGGCTGGGGTGATCCGAATTGTGGTCGCGGGTGAATCCACTGCGGCTGGCTTTCCTTATGGCCGCTTTGGCTCGCCCAGTGCTTTGTTGCAGGAGCAGTTAAAACAGCAATATCCTGATGCGAAGATTGAGGTGATTTCGGTCGCGATGGCGGCTATCAACAGTTATACCGTGCGGGATTTGATGCCTGAGATCCTTGCAATAAAGCCCGATGCGGTCTTGTTGTATGTAGGCCACAACGAGTATGTAGGTTTGCTTGGCGTGGGCTCCCGCTTTGCCCTCAGCGACAGCCGCAGCCTGACCATTGCTTGGTTATGGCTCAGACGTTTGGCGCTTTATCAAGTATTGGAGGCCCTACTGACTGATGCAGTTCCGGCGCAAACGAGCAGAACGGCGATGGCCCAAGTAGCAAAAACTGAGGGGATTGCCTACCACTCAGCGGAGTTTCAACAAGGGCTAACTCAGTTCCAACAAAATTTAGCGGATATCTACCAACTAAGTGCTGCCCAAGGTGTGAAGTTAGTAGTGAGCAGCCTGGTGAGTAATGATGTGGATTTGCCTCCTTTTTTAGCCACGCCCGACCAGCCAGAGCTTGCGAACATGTTCGCAACTCAGCAATTTGCTGAGTTACAGCAGACGTTGCAGCAAGGCTTAAAGCAATATGATTGCCATGCGCAAGTCAATTATTGGCAAGCGCGTTGGTTGGCATTGCAGGGTTACCCTGCAGCCCCAGTATTTGTGAAAGCGCGCGACTGTGATGAATTGAGATTTCGTGCGCCCAGTGATTTCAACCGATTTTTACAGCAATGGACACAACAGCAGCAAGCCAGCGGCTTGTTGTGGCTGGCAGATATTCAGCAAGCATTTTTAGCACAAAGCTCGGCGCAGGGCATTGGTGATGATTTATTGCTGGAGCATGTTCATCCAAATGAACGAGGATATCAGTTGTTAGCGCAGGCCTGGCTCGCGAGTTTACAAGCGGCCGCCGTGTTGCCTGCACTTGATGTCGTGACTGTTCAGGCAGACACTGCCACGGCAACTCAAGCAGTGAGTTTACTCAGTGAGATAGACCAGGGGGTTGCCAATTATAAGATCCAGCAGCTGCTTGCTGATTATCCATTCACCCCGACCGCGCAGCCTGTCCCATTGCCGCAAGCCAGCAATGCCGTTGGGCATTTTGTTTTAAGACGCTTGCAGGGGGAGGATTGGCTGGTACTGCATCAACAATTAATGGCTTACTACCAACAGCAAGGCGATAGCTTAAAAGCTGCGAGCGTCGCTGCCTTATTAAGCGATGCGCTGCCTTTTGAGCACCAATTGGCTGCTGTGGCCGGTCAACTTTATGGTCAGGCGGAGCAACAATCGATGGCCGTTGGTTATTGGCGTCGCGCCTCAGCGCTGCAGCCTGATCACCGAGGATACCGCATGGCTCTCGCTCGTTGTGAGTATTTGCGAGGGCGCCATGCGGAGGCTTTAGCGCACTTAGAACAAGTGCTGATACGAACGCCGGATTATGCACCGGCGCAACAACAAGCGCAGCGGTTAAGAGCGCAACTCAAGTTGCAATAGACTGCATTGCCCCTTTGGATCACAGGATAAATAATGAAACGCAAGATTGTTTTTTGGTTCATTTTAGCGTCGTTACCGCTGGCTTTGCTGGCGCTGCTCGAAGGTACAGTGCGACTGCTGGGATTAGTGCCGAGCTACCCAGTGTTTGTTGAGCATCCAGCGGCAGCGCAGTATCTCACGGTGAGGCCAGATTTAATTCGGCGTTATTTCCCAAAAGGGGCCGACATTCCCAATGTGACCGTAGAACCGCAGTATTTTTTAAAGGAAAAACCCACCAATGGCATTCGGCTTTTTGTACAGGGCGGCTCGACAGCTGCAGGGTATCCGTATGGTTTAGGTGCTTCTATTGCCAGCATGGTTGAAAGCCGACTGCGGCGCAGTTGGCCTGATCGGCCGGTGGAAGTGGTCAATACCGCGCTATCTGCGGTGAATAGCTATACCTTACTTGACCTTGCCGATGACATTATTGCGCAAAAGCCTGATGCAGTGCTGATTTATGCAGGACATAACGAGTTTGTTGGCATTATGGGCGTGGGGTCGAATTATCGCATTGCGCAGTCGCCAGCGCTGACCCAAGTGTTGCTGCAGTTAAAAAAATTACATATCTATCAATGGTTAGAACAAGTGTTGCAGCCTGCTGCACCGACGAAAGCGGCAATTAGTAGCGTAGCAACCAATGACGCAGCAAATTCGGCTTTATCGACAGATGTTGTTTCACAAGCTGATACAGCCAAAGCCAAGCGAACTTTGATGGCACGCATGGCGGCAGAGCAAGCAATAGCGATGGATTCTGAATTATATCAGGCCGGTTTGGCCCAATTTAATCGCAACATGACCGTTCTCTTGGCGAAATATCAAGCCGCCGGCATCCCGGTATTTTTGGCAACAATCGGCAGTAATATTGCAGACCAACCGCCATTTCAAAGTGCTGAACTATCTTCAAGTCAATTGCAGCAACTCGCGGCGTTACAACAAGGCGATCGCAGCCAATTTGCCTTATTGAGTGCGGAGGCGAAAGCGCAGCAACATGCGATGCTGAGCTACCAACTGGGGCAATGGATGTTGCAACAGGAACAATGGCAGGAAGCACAGCAGTGGCTGAGTGCTGCCCGCGATTACGATACATTACGTTTTCGTGCCCCTGCAGCTATTAATCAGCAAATTAAACAGTTTGTTGACGAACAGTCGGTTTTTTTAGTCGATGCAGAACAAGCGCTGCGAGCTCATAGCCCGCGCCAAGTGATTGGCCGGGAGTTAATGCTAGAGCACTTGCATCCAAATCTGCCTGGCTACTTTGTGATTGCAGATGCGTTTTATCAAGCGATAGCGAAAAGTGGCAAGCTGCCGGCCTATCAGGTGACGGTCGATAAAGCCAAGGCATGGACCAAACGTCCGGTGTTACCTGCAGAAGAATTCGCTGCGTTTGCCCGCGTGGCTCAGCTAACGTCGGATTATCCATTCCAACGCAGTCCGCAACCAGTCCAGTTGCCCGCAGCAACAAATTCATTAGAGCAAGCCGGTCTCGATTTTTATGCCAAGAAAATTGATTGGTTAACCCTGATGCAAATTTCTATGCAGGTTTATCAGCAACAAAATGATCGGCAGATGCAGCTAAAAACAGCGCTGATCTTAGCCGATGCCGCGCCAGATCAGCCCAGTTGGAATGCCTATGCCGCAAAACTACTCGCACAAAGCGATGAGCCAGAGCTCGCATGGTGGTATCAACAACGAGCCAATCTAATCAATGGGGTCAGAGTCATTGATTAGATTTTAATGTGATGAGTCCAATTGTGGGCAGCCACAATTTCTGATTTGCAAGTGCCAGCTTGGCACGGGAGTTCCGACTATCGTCGTGTTCCTTTTTGCTTTGCCAAAAAGGAACCGAAAAAGGCAACCCCAGTGC
>CAZIPG010000134.1:0-8323 GCA_964540955.1 uncultured Rheinheimera sp. | reverse complement strand
GCTCTTTGTGTTTTCATTGAACTCTGATAATTCAACAGACAAATTTGGTCATCTCTGATCATTTCAAGTGCGAATGTCGTCCAGTCATGGTAACTCGGGCTTGAAGTGCGTATAATACAGACGCATTTTCCAGCACTCGCCGCAACGGCAGCTGTTTATTTAATCTTGGCGAGCGATCGCCCCAGCATATCGGACATAAACAACGTGATATCTACCGCAAACATTACCATGCAGTTTGGTTCCAAACCGCTTTTTGAAAATATTTCAATTAAATTTGGCGAAGGCAATCGTTACGGCCTCATCGGTGCAAATGGCTGCGGTAAATCCACCTTTATGAAAATTTTAAGCCGCGAACTCGATCCCAGTGGCGGTATTGTCATGGTGGAGCCGAATCGGCGCGTGGCAAAGCTTCATCAAGACCAATTTGCCTTTGAGCAATATAGCGTCATCGATACTGTGATTATGGGGCACGCTGAATTATGGCAGGTCAAAGCAGAGCGTGATCGGATTTATGCATCTGCTGAAATGTCAGAAGAAGATGGCATGAAAGTCGCCGATTTAGAAGTTGCATTTGGTGAGATGGACGGTTACACCGCTGAATCTCGAGCAGGCGAATTATTATTGGGGGTTGGTATCCCTGTTGAACAGCATTATGGTCCGATGTCCGCTGTTGCGCCAGGTTGGAAATTACGGGTGTTATTAGCCCAAGTATTGTTTGCCGATCCTGACATTATGTTGTTGGACGAACCGACCAACAACTTGGATATCAATACCATTCGTTGGTTAGAAGATGTCTTGGCTGAACGCAATTCAACCATGATTATCATTTCGCATGACCGCCATTTCTTAAATAGCGTTTGTACTCATATGGCTGATTTGGATTACGGTGAGTTGCGTGTTTACCCAGGTAACTATGACGAATATATGTTTGCTGCGACGCAAGCGCGTGAACGTTTGCTGTCTGATAACGCCAAGAAAAAAGCCCAAATTGATGATTTGAAACAGTTCGTTGCTCGATTCTCAGCCAACGCTTCTAAAGCAAGACAAGCCACTTCACGGGCTAAGCAAATTGAAAAAATTAAACTTGAAGAAGTGAAAGCATCAAGCCGAGTGAACCCATTCATTCGCTTTGATCAACAAAAACAGCTGTATCGTTTAGCACTTGAAGTTGATGATGTTAAAAAATCCTACGGTGACCAAGCGGTGTTAAAAGGCTTGGGGATGACGATTGAAGTCGGTGAAAAAGTCGCAATTCTTGGCGCGAACGGCATCGGTAAGTCGACGTTCTTAAAATGCTTAGTTGGGCATGAACAAGCAGATTCTGGTTTAATCAAATGGTCTGAAAACGTCAATATTGGTTATTACGCGCAAGACCACGAATATGAATTTGCTGATAAAGACTTGAGTCTATTTGATTGGATGAGCCAGTGGAAACAGCCTTCAGATGATGAACAAGCCATTCGGGGTATTTTAGGCCGTTTATTATTCAGCCAAGATGACATTAAAAAGAAAGTCAAAGTGCTCTCAGGTGGGGAAAAAGGTCGCATGCTGTTCGGGAAATTGATGCTGCAACGGCCAAACATTTTGGTGATGGATGAGCCAACGAACCACTTAGATATGGAATCTATCGAATCTTTGAACATGGCGCTTGAAATGTACAAAGGAACATTGTTGTTTGTGTCACATGATCGCGAGTTCGTTTCTTCTTTGGCTACGCGGATTATCGAAATCACTGACAATGATTTACGAAACTTCGTAGGTTCTTATGACGATTACTTGGCGCAGCAATTAGCCCTTGCCAACTAAACTAGGGACTTAACAACTCTATTGTTAAAAATACAGCGCGCCTTCGGGCGCGTTGTTGTTCTAAATAAGTATTTTTTTTATCAAATTTGTATTTAAGATCCAGAAATCTCGAAATATTTCATTTTTTCCTCAATAATTACTTTTTTATCGCGAAATCCTGACATAGGATGAATTGATAAGAAGTGGGCATAGAGGAACTCCGATGTTTTTCACTGGTGCATTAAAAGCTGAAATTCAGCAACTAAAAGAACAACTCAAAGATCAGCAACAAGAAAAATCCACACAGATCTCTCAGTTGCAACAGCAGGTTGCACTGCTCAATCAAGAATTAGCGGAAAGAAATCAAAACTTACAACTCCACCAGCAACTGCAGCAACAACAATTGCAAAGTGTATCGATGCTGGATGGTATTCGCCAATATGTTTGCCAACATGCCGATCATTTGATAGATGAACGGACTGCTTTAGCAAAATTAGAAGATATTTTTGGCCAAACGCAAAGTGCGATTAAAACGTTAGAAAATCGCGCTATGTTGATTACCGAGCATGCCGACCAAAGTGCAGCGACCGCTTCAGTGCTTGAGGGGACTGCCAGTTCTATTAATCAGCTTATTTCGAGTATTCAGGAAATATCCGATCAAACCAATTTATTGGCGCTTAATGCGGCAATTGAAGCCGCACGTGCTGGTGAAGCTGGCCGTGGTTTTGCGGTGGTTGCAGATGAAGTTCGCCAGCTTGCCAGCAAGGCGAATGATGCCAGTAAGCAAATCGAATCGCTGATCCGTAAAGTGATTGAACAAACCAGTAATATCAAGAATATGGTTTCACAGAGCCAGCAAAGTGCAGCGGAAGTGTCTCAGTCTTCGCAGCAAATTGATACTGTCGTCAATGAGGTGATCAATCGCTCTGATTTAATGAAAAAATTAATCCGAGCGACCACGACTCTGACCTACTTACATGGACTCAAACTTGATTATGCCACTTGGAAAGCGGTAGTCTACCAAGCAATTAGTCAATCAAAAGAGCTACCAGTTTCTGCAGCAGAGCAAAAATATCAGCAATGGTTTGGAACGGGCGGTTATGGGACGAAACATTTTTCGCAATTAGCTAGCTTTCAAGCGCTTGAACGTCCGCATCGCGCTTTTCACAGCGTTGCTCGCCAAGCTGCAGAAGCCGCTAAACTTTCAGACGTTAGCAAGCTCACGCAATGTGTGGCTGATCTTGAGCAACAGAGCCAGTTGATTGTGCAAATCATCGAGCGGTTACAACAGGATATTGCAACTGCCTGATGTAGTAATGCTGAAAACTGGATAAGTTATGAATTAATTTAGAGGCTCCCAATGTTTTTTAATGCAGCACTGAAACAACAAATAGCCGATTTGCAAAAAGAACTACAGCAGCAACGCGTCGAACATGAACGTGAAATTGCCCAATTGCAAGCTCGACATGCGAATGAACTCAAAAGCCTACAATCGCAATTTGATGAAGCGAATCAATTTGATGCTGTTTGTGACGCGATGCTAATGGGTGGTAGCATGCTTCATAAAATTCGCGAGGATTTAGCTGCAAATGCCACTGAGCTTGCGACAGAGCATCAACGTTTACGAAAATTAGATGAAGTCTTTGGTCAAACTAAAGATGCGATCCATCATCTCGATGTTCGTGCCAACCAAATCACCAAAGATGCAGAACAAAGTGCGCAAGTGACAGCGGTGCTCGATGGTACAGCGTCGTCAATCAATCAGTTAATTTCCAGCATTCAGGAAATATCTGATCAAACTAATTTATTGGCTTTAAACGCTGCAATTGAAGCTGCGCGAGCTGGCGAAGCAGGTCGCGGTTTTGCAGTTGTGGCTGATGAGGTTCGCCAATTAGCTGGCAAAGCCCACAATGCCAGTAGTCAAATCGAACAACTTATTCGTCAAGTGATTGAGCAAACGGCCCGAATTCGTGCCATGGTTGGTCAAAGTCAACAAAGTGCTGCAGATGTCGCAGCGTCTTCCTCACAAATTGATTCTGTCGTTAATGATGTCATCGGTACTTCTGCTCATATGCAACAAGTGATCGCAAATTCTGCAACATTGGCCTTTTTAAATACCGTCAAATTGGATCATGCCGTTTGGAAGCATCAAGTTTATAGCCAAATCCAACAAGGCCGTTTTACGGAATCTGTAAATTCCCATGCTGAGTGCCGTTTAGGTAAATGGTATGCAGAGGGTGATGGTAAGCAGTACTATAGCCATTTACGGAGTTATAAATTATTGGATGCACCTCATCGGCAGGTCCATCAAAGTGGCCGTGATGCCCTCAGTGCTGGCGCGCAAAGTGACAGCCAAGCGATGACAAAAGCGCTGAAACAAATGGAAGAAGCAAGCCAGCAAGTGACTGAGATTATTAGTGATCTGCAAAGAGAGCTGCAGTCACACTAGCGAGCGTTGCTAAGCGATAAAACCTGCTTCTGCAGGTTTTTTTATGCTTTTATAAGTTAATGGCATAAGCTTAGCTATTTTTGTTCTTTAAGTGATTTGCTATAGTAGCAATCGCTTAAATAAAAGTGGGGGTGGCATGGCAAGTCTAATTCTTCAGCATTTTTTCGATTCAAACTCAAATACCTACAGTTATGTTGTCTATGACTCAGTGACTAAAGACGCAGTTGTCATTGATCCTGTGCTTGATTTTGATTTGGCTTCAGGTTGCACTTCGACTGAACAAGCCGAGCAAATCGTGCGATGGATCAAAGCAAGAGAACTGCAGCTTCGTTATATTCTTGAAACTCATGTTCACGCCGATCATTTAACAGCTGCACCTTTTATTCAGCAGCAATGCGGCGGAAAAACAGGAATTGGTAGTGCGATAACCCAAGTACAATGCACTTTCGCCAAAACTTTTGGGGTTGAGGCAAATTTTGCTTGTGATGGCCGACAATTTGATTTGTTGTTAACTGATAATGCTGAGCTGCCGCTGGGCAATTTCACTATTCAGGTCTTGCATACACCGGGTCATACGCCAGCTTGTGTCAGCTACTTGCTGGGTGATTTATTGTTTGTCGGAGATACCCTGTTCATGCCAGATTATGGCACTGCCCGCTGTGATTTCCCTGGCGGCGATGCTGAGGTTTTGTATCGGTCTATCCAACGAATTTTTGCCTTGCCTGAACAGACCAAGCTTTTGATGTGCCATGATTACGGCACTAAAACTCGGTCTGAATTTGCATTCGAAACGACAGTGTTGGCGCAGAAAACACAAAATATTCACGTTGGGGCAGGTAAAGATTTGTCGAGTTTTGTGCAAATGCGCCAGCAACGAGACGCGACACTCTCAATGCCCAAACTTATTTTACCGGCCGTGCAAGTGAATATGCGAGCAGGGCAATTTCCAGAACCCGATGAGAATGGGATCTGTTACCTTAAATTACCGCTGAATTTATTTTGTAAAAAATAGTCTGCGGTTTTGATTAACCGCAGGTAATCTATGCAACAACTGGTTTTAGTGACTGATATTTTTGGCCATACCCCTCAGCTGCAAGAAGCGTTGAATAACTTAAAACTCGATGCTGTGATTTGTAGTCCTTATGCTGCAGAGACTTACTTTAATCAAGAAGCGAGCGCCTATGAGGCATTTAACCAGCAAGGTGGGGTCGCTTCTTATGTGGATTTGCTGGTTGAAAAGCTCAGTTCACTATCGCCGGAAAAGCCAGTGTTGCTGATTGGATTTAGTGCGGGAGCAGCGGCGCTTTGGCATTTTATATGTTCAGAGCAGGTGAGTCGCGTGCATAGGGATAGTTTAGCTTGGCTATTTTATGGTGGCCAAATTCGCCAAGCACTTGCTAAACAGCCGCAAATAAACACGCAGGTTTACTGGACGGCAGAAAGCCATTTCAATGTCCTAGAATGTCATCAGCAGATGTTATCTAAACCTAATGTGGCTTCACAAATTCTGCCGTATTCTCATGGTTTTATAAATCCTCAAGCCAAAGGATTCATAGCCCATGCCGCCACTGATTTTTGGTTTGATGTTTTACAGCAGCTAAATGCAATGAAAGCAAATTGAATACCAAACTCGCGCTACATAAAGAAATCAGTGATAAGAATTGGGTCTAACTGGATGGAATGGTTGCAATCAAAGTAAGCCGTTGACTTTGTTTTGCTTTTGACCTTGACCTTGATTTAAAAAGTATGCCCGTTCACCAAAACAAAAGGACAGCGAACTGTCCTTTTCAGTATTCAACTCGTTGTAGGTAGAACAGTATTAACGAGCGTTGGTGCTCTCGAAAATTTTGTCTGCCGATTCAGCAACAAACCCAGTGTACAACTCGCCATTGGCCATTGGGTAACGTAAGGCAAATTCATAGAAACAACTTGGGATCTGTTGAGTGCCGTCTGTGAATTCGACAGGCGCTGCATCGGCTAAGGTCGAAGACTGTTCTAAATATACCGCTGGAGAGCCTTTAATTTCGCCACCCGAAGTATTTAAAGGGAAGCCTGCAGCTTTTAGCGCGTTGTTCACCGCGACAAGAGTGTCAAAGTTTTGCAGATGGTTCACAGACACTGTGAAATGGTTGGCGCGGTAACCCCAAACAGCTAACCATGCCGCATATTCACTTTCTTTCAGTAATGTCTGGTAAGTCGCTTGGTCAATATTCCAATGACGACCTGAATACAAGAAATTTTCTGCAGTGACAGCATCAGCATCCATTTGGTCAACCAGCTTGTGCACAATGGCTTGCAATTCTGGTGAACATTTTTCCAGCAACAGTTCTGAAATGAATACCTTAGGTGCAGTTGGATCGGTATGCTCAAAGTGTTTTGCATAAAGCTTTTTCGCTTCAAAGTGGTACTCACCACATTCTTTGTAGCCAAGTGCTAATAAATGGGCGGCGAGTTTAGCCAAACCAACTTTCTCGATATTAAAAGTACGATAAGCAACGTGATCATTAATCACATCATCTTGCTGACCAGAACCGAGCAGCGCGTGCACTTTTTTCGCAGATGGTGTCACTGTTAAATAATCTTGCCAAATATGGCTGAATAATTGGTTTACATCTTGGTGCATTTACAACTTCCTACAGGGTTCAGATAAATCACAATGTTATTAAATTACCAGCCTATTTTACTAGACTGGTTTTGTATGCCCTTTGATCTAGACCAAAGGGCTGTAAAGTTAGCTTATAGTGAGGCCTGGGCTCAGCGCTGCAGGGAGCGTTACTTCAGTTGCTTCCACTGATGCCACAGGATATGCACAATAGTCAGCCGCATAATAAGCGCTGGCGCGATGATTACCGCTCGCACCAATTCCACCAAATGGAGCGCTACTTGAAGCACCTGTAATTGGCTTATTCCAATTGACGATACCCGCCCGAATTTCACTGAAGAATACTTGATAGTCAGCTTCATGGTCCGCCAGTAAACCGGCAGATAAACCAAAAGCAGTGTTATTTGCTTCTTCGATAGCTTCAGCAAAGTTATCGTAGCGATATACTTTCAAGAGTGGGCCAAAATGCTCCTCATCAGGCAATGCTGCTGCATTGGTCACATCAATAATGCCTGGGCTAACAAAACCAGTGGACGGCGCCAAATGTTCTAGACGAACTAATGGCACGCCACCCAGCGCTTCAATATCTGCTTGCGCTTTGACCATGCCGAGCGCTGCTTTTTCACTGATCATCGCGCCATAAAATGGTTGATCTTCAGCAAAAGGTTGACCGACTTTGATTTGTTTCACCGCATTGATTAATGCAGTTAAAATCGCATCACCATTGCTGCTGCGCTCAATAAACAGACGACGAGCGCAAGTACAACGTTGACCACTGGTGATAAAGGCAGACTGGATAATGTCATGAACTGCAGCATTGATGTTCTGAACATCTTTGACGATTAGGGGGTTATTGCCGCCCATCTCTAAAGCCAGAATTTTACCAGGGTGCCCCGCATATTGTTTATGCAGTAAGTGCCCGGTATTCGAGCTGCCAGTAAAAAATAAACCGTCGATCCCAGGGTGTCCTGCAATGGCTTTCCCGGTTAATACTTCACCTTGCAGCAGGTTAATAACACCTGCAGGTAATCCAGCTTGTTGCCACAGGTGTACAGTGAATTCGGCAACCTTCGGCGTTAATTCAGAAGGTTTGAACAAGACGGTATTGCCAGCAATTAATGCCGGGACAATATGACCATTGGGTAAATGTCCAGGGAAATTGTAGGGCCCAAATACAGCCACAACGCCATGAGGCTTGTGGCGAATAAATGCCCGAGCGCCAGGCATTGGATTTTCGACTGTGCCAGTTCGTTCCGCATGCGCTTTGATTGAAATGGCAATTTTGCCAATCATAGCACCAACTTCTGTGCGGCTCTCCCATAAGGCTTTGCCAGTCTCTTCGGCAATTGTTTGTGCCATTTGCTCAGTGTTGGTTTTGAGTAACTCAGCAAATTTTTCAACAATTAAAATGCGTTCGCTAAGTGTTAAGCGTGACCAGCTTTTAAATGCTGTTCTAGCACTTAAAATTGCTTCGTCAACTTGAGTTG
>CAZIPG010000133.1:0-8411 GCA_964540955.1 uncultured Rheinheimera sp. | reverse complement strand
GTCACAGTGACGCCAAACCGCTCCGCGTTTTGCCGCACGTGCGCTTATTGTTATGCTTACAGGAGTTAATTTTGAGAATTACAGCAATACTTGGTTTGGCTTTCTTCTTGATATCATGTTCTACGTTAAATGTTTCAGGAAAGATGGACTTTAAAAATGAGACATATACATCTCCAAACAATGAATTTATCGTAGGTTTACCCGCGTTGGTTCATCCAAATGCCAAAGACACAGTTTATCCCAATCAATTATTCGTCGATTTTTTCATTGGTTCTGGTTACTGGACACCTCAAGGGTTATACACTATTGAGTGGGTTACACTGCCCAAAGAAATGACAACTGAGCAATTTCAAAAAATCCTTCCCGATATTGTAAATGAGCACTCTCAAAAAAGGTTTAGATCTACTGGCGAGTTCAATATCATAGAACAACGAAATTTGCCTGATTCTAACTCTCACAAATTCTTAGCTAAGGGCACTTACCAAAACGTTGCTAGCACGTGGATATGCACCATTAAACTATATAAAAATAGAATTGCGTTTATTTCAAAAGTATTACCTTTGGAAAACCCAGAGCCGATTACTAAATTGGACGAAAATACAGATGGTTATAACCAATGGGTGGAATCTTTCAGGGTGTTGTAAGCATAACAAACGCTTCAACAAAGGACGCAAAAAGCTTGGCTTGCGCTCCTTCGTCGCTAATTTTAGCCAAGCCTTTTGCGCCTGTTAAGCGGGGCGTTATATGCCACGGAGGCTTCGTGTATCACCACCCATTGCTACATAAAATATTTATTTATATTTCATCAGCAATGTTCTTTGCTCTTGCTATAGGTGGTGCTGGTTTAACCGCGTTTTTCTTTTTACTCTACTTGGGAAAAATTGAGTCCGACCTTCACTCTAACTTAATTCTAGTCATGATCATTTTTGTCTCATGGTTGTACTGTATAAGGTGTGCTTATTTAGCTAGTCTCTTTCTAAGAACAATTAACTTTAAGCTTACTTATGACGAAAACGGGGTCGAGGTTGAAGGCTCAAACAATAAAATACGCTTCAAGTGGCATGAGCTAAAAAATTATAAAGAATACTCTGACATGGACGTTCTTGCGTTATTGGACGCCAATAAAAGACCCATTATTATGCTTTGGCAATATGCTCCCGGATTTAAGAAATTTGTTCAAAAATGGATTGAAAAATGTGGCATATAACAAGTTGCTTAATTTCGTTCCGGCCACAAACAGCGTGGCCTCCACTGGACTGCCTACGCTACGCTGCGGCAGCCAATTTGCAAATCGTTAGGAGGTCAGGTTATGACAGATAAGATTCTTCCACTTGAAGATGAGCATGCGGAACATCCAATTGCAACCGATTGGCGTCCTATTTTGACTGAGGTCGTAGAGCGTTTCGTAGAAGGTGATTTTAGTTTATCTAGTCCTGTTCCCAGTGTATTGCCAGTTGATCCAGATATAGCAAGACTAAACAAAGAGTATGTAAGTAGCTATGGTCAGCCTCTAATAAGCTTGAGCAATGAAGTTTGGAATAGTTCCTGTGCTCAGTGGATGGGCAAGCATTGGGAAATCATTGTTGATTTATGTACAGAAACAGAAGGCGTAAGTGATCTTGTTTTAACAGGGAAAGTGGCCAATGTTAATGGTCAGCCTGCGTTTACTGTTGGTTTAATTTATGTACCGTAGCAAAGCATCAATGTGCCTAACAAACGCATGTTGGTCGCCCTTTCAGGGCTTGGACCTTCGTTCCGCTACGCTACACTTCGGCCCCAAATGCGGGTGTTAAGTGTGATACGGATTCAGCTATGGATATAACCAAAGACGAGCTAATAGCTATTTTAAGTCGTTGTAACTCAACGACCCAAGGACCTTGGGTATCATTCGTTGAAGGCCGCGATCATACTTCGGGATCAGATTTTATAAAGACAGCAAAAGGTGATATCGAATTAAGCGGAGCAACGGTCGCTGATCAGGATTTCATCGCTGCGGCTAAGACAGATATTCCGCGGTTAGTATCAATAATTGCAAATCATTATGGCTGGGCGTTGTAGTGGTCGCACTTAACAAACGCCAGCACACCGCGCCTTTGACGCTCACCAAAGTTCGCGCGTGTGCGCGGGGTGTTAGCTGTTTTTCACCATCACATTACATAAGGAAATTAAAATGAATTTTAAGGCAAGTTTACTGGTGACCGCTTTACTGGCGTCGGCGTCATGCTTTGCAGCTGATACTTATCAAGTATCTACATCTGTATACTCTCAAGGCAAGCTGGTTGCAGCGCCTAAGATAGTGGTTGAACCTAATAAAACGGCATTAATAACTATTGGGAGTAACTTCAGCTATAACCTGACTGTGAAGCCAAACCAAGATGAAACAGCAGACGTGGTTGCTGTGGTTACTGTTGATGATAACAAAATAAATCCTTCATTCACCGTGGCCTACGGTAAGGAAGCGACAATCGAAATTGGCGCTCAGAAATTAACGCTAATGGTGAGTAAGGTTGGCAGCTAACAATCCTCGTCATTCGGGGCCTGCGGCCCCACGACGCTCCAAGGCATGAGATGTTAATATGCGTTCGGCATGAATGTTAATATGCGATCGGCATGAATGTTATTATGCGATCGGCTTGAATGTTATTAGGTGATTGCCATGCATGGCAATACGCAAAGGTCGCAAAAATGCCAGAACAAAAAATCATGGAAAAAGTAAGAAAAGACATAGCTGAGCACGGCTGGCATGTACTTTCTGTTTTTAGTGAAAATATGCCAAACTTTTCTTATACAATTGGTTTTACGGAAACTTTCGCGCATCCAGAAGTAATTATTTCTGGGATAGACAGCAAGTTAGCTCATTTACTCTTGAATGACATAGGCGAGTTAATTAGAAAAGGTCAGTTTTTTGAGCACGGAGCAACGGCTAACGATGTGCTTAAAAACTATCCTGTGAAATTTGAAAATGTCAGCGAGAACAACATTCTTGAGTATTTTCGTGCTGCGAACAATCTTTACGGAGAAGGTCATTTTAAGGCTCTCCAATGCATCTGGCCGGACAAATATGGAAATTTTCAGAGTCGCACCGATAAAAAACAAGAAATCCTATCCCTAGGCGTATAACAAATCAGTCAACTATCGCTCACTGCGTTCGCTGGATAGGCAAACGCTAAGTTGTTGCCGACCATTTCATTCTAAGGTTGTATCTCGAGGAGAACATTCAGATGTCTTCTGTACCTGAAAAAGATTGGAAAATATTGAGTGGTTTGAGAGAAAAATTGCTTAATTCCGCATGCGATACAATTTTTCGGCGCATCGAGCAAATATCATCTGCTCGCAAGGAGCGCGAGCATCAGGCTTATTTAGAGCTCTGGCAAGAAATAAAAAAACAAGATGATGCCATCGCCGAAATGTTTGATGATTTGAAACGGAGTAACGCAGTTTTCAAGATGGCTGCTTTGAAGCATTATGGGGTTTTAACTGTTGAGCAAATGGCGCTGTTCTCGACAGAAACACAAGAACAGGTTGCGCGTCTTTGCGAGTTCAGACGCGAATAAACAACTGTAAATGTTAGTCAAAGTGCGGGCTGCGATGCCAAAGGATTGATGTGATCTTGAGTAATCTATTTAAATGGCAAAAAGGTCGTCAGAAAACAGGGTATGAAAAAATGCTCTTGGCAGGAGCAATGTGGCCAATCAAATTTGATGTCTATCTGCTCAAGTTTCCTGAAGGATGTGAGGTGCCGCCGCACATTGATGAAGTCAAAAATGGAAGACATTACCGGATCAATATTGTTCTCAAGCAAGCAAAATCAGGCGGCGAGTTTATCTGTAAATCTCCCATTTATTGCAGCAAACGTATTAAGTTCTTTCGCCCCGATATTTGCGAACATTCAGTAACTCAGGTAATTTCAGGTAATCGCTATTTACTGAGCATTGGTTGGGTTCGTTCTACCTAGCGAATGCTAGCACATCGCAAACGCAACAAGCGGCTCGCCGTTTAGGCAATAGTTAGGCCGCTGAGTCGGCACATAAAGGAAAATCACAGGATGTACTCATTGCGAAACGTTTCACCCTTAGCGCCCGTTGCTGGGCTGGTATTTGCACTTGCCTTTCTTGCCTTCGAGTATTTCACCACAGGGGTGAAGACGCATCACTTTCTCGCTCGCGCCGACTTGCCAGGCTTCTCGAACTGGTTCTCGCTTTTGGTATTGCCTTTGCTGGGGTTAGCCTGCGCAGCGCGTGCCTCGTTTGGCAAAGCTAGCGATGCAAGTGAGGTTACTTCAAAGCAACTGGCCGTGGGCGCAGTCAGCGCGGCCCTATACGGAGCAGCTTTAGCTGGATCATTCCTTTTGGGGTTTAGTCAGCTAAGTCTCGTCTTCCTTTTAGGGCTATTCCTCATTGCCATTGTGGTTCCTATTTACCGTGCCGAGTACATCTTTGGCTTTGTTGCGGGGATGACTATTGCTTTTGGCAGCGTTATTCCCCTGGCCTTTGCCCTATTTTTTGCCACCGTTTCATGGACGGTTCGGTATGTCGGAGCTGTGCTTATTGCAAAGGTGCGCCATTCAAGCAGATAGTGTTTTTGCTGGCTTTGCAACATAGGTTGGGCAAATCAGTGCGGGGGCTTTGGAGTCTATTTCAATACGCCTGAACTTTGCGGCCATGGGTTTATGCTGGTAGCGTGAATTACTAAAAGAGAACGACGCGTGTCACTTTACACCTTTGTAATGCAGGCGGTGGCGTTGTTAATGATGAGTACTGAAATGGAACAAAATATATTCGAAGCTTACATCCGGGGGCCAAAGACTGCGAGCACAGCAAAGCTGATGCTGTTGATTGCAGCGGTGGTGGCTGCGTTTGTCGTGGTGCTTACTGGCGCAATTTATGTCTACGTATTAGTTTCGGGACTTGATGGGGTATTGGGGGATCTCCTGAGTGATCCAACTATCCCTGCAACTTTAGCAGTCATGGCGATTGCGGCGTGGTTTACTTACAAAGCTCATCGCTGGGCGGCCGTTTTGTTATTAATCAATCAACTTTTGGATTTAATATTTGTTGCAACGTCAGATGAATCTTCAGTCGGTATCATTAGTTTATTGAAGCTACTGGTGTTTGTTGGGGCTGTCAGAGCGTCGTTTTATCTGAAAAATAGCAGCACTGATGTGGCATCGGATCCCTCCTCGGGATATTCAATCCGCTAATAGCTGTGCCTGCGGAGAAGGCTGTTTTAGGACAAGAACAACAGTGATGTATGCCACGCAGTGCGGCTGGCATCTTCAGTTTGTGCACAATTTAATTGTTGGCCAATCGTTTTGAGCTCGTTGAGCGGGAATTTGATGAAATATCTTTGGGTGTTAATTCTGGGGTTCGCTTTCAACCCAAATTCATTTGCGGCAAGAAACTACATACTTGCACCGACTCAGGCAACTTTTGAGTATCCGCATGGCAATAAGATTGAAATTAAGGCATCAGCGGACGGTGCCGCCTTGGTGTCCCTCGTTGTTACGCTGAACCACAAGGTTGTTTCAGTCCCGATGAAAGATCTTCAGATCGTTAAAAACCCTGTATTGAATAATGTTTCTGTTGCAGGGGGAACAATGGGAAGCGCAAAGGATTCTCTCATTCAGTATGTGACATTGGGCTATGGCACTTACCAGTGTTACAGTGGGATTTGCCCAAATCAAATCACCTATGTGTTTGAAAATGGCGCATATGCCCGTTTTTTCACGACAAAAAATCCATAAACAGTCAAAAGTTCTTGGGCAGCGCACATCATACTTCAACGACAATCAGCCTCGAAACAGTTGACTCGCGATGCAGATGGCAGGGATCTATGCTTGGCGCACTTTTTAAAAGGATGTTCAAATGAATCAAACTCTTTCCACACTTTTAATCATTGGGCTCTTCGCTAATGAAGGGCAGGCTGTCGAAGCGGGGCAGGCTGATGCAGCAGCGCAAGATTACTCACGTTTGCCCGTTCAGCAAGCGGTGTTGCATTCGCCAACATGGCAAGCGTTGCAGCGATTTCCTGCGCTTTATCCTTTATCTGCAGCCATGAAGCATGTCGAAGGGTGTGCCACGGTTGAATACGTAGTGACGCCGCAAAATGAAGTGGCTGATCTAAAGCTGATTGCAGCCACGGACAAGCGGTTCGCGGTCGAGGCGGTGAAAGTGGTTAAAAAGTGGCCTTGGTCGAATTTAACTAAAGGCAGCATTTCTGCAGCGGTGAAAACCCAAACTCGATTTGAATTTTGCTTTGACGAGCCGCAGCAAAGCTGTGAAAGTAAAGCTAAAAAATCGGTTTGTCCGGGTGAGGATGTGATCTTTTCCGCAGCCGGACGATTGAATTAATTACAATTTTTCCTACCCACAACAGCAGACAACAAGTGCTGGCTGGGCTTTGCATTGGCAAAGCATTACATGCATGCTTGCAGGCTCGCGCTTAGGGAGAATCTTTAATCAATGCAGGGAGATATGATGGTCAACTGGCCAAGTATGCTGAAATTATCTGGAGATGATGAGCTGATTTATCTGGCGTCTGCGGCGGATTTCAACGCTGAATGTACTGGGCTGCTGCTCACCCCTGCGGATGAGTTGATAGATTCAACAGGCTTAGTTTTTTCATTAGTCGGCCATAACTCGGGGATAGAGTTGCGACCCACAACCATGACGATTGATGCCGAGCAAGCTTCTCAACTGATTCAACGCCATCAGTTTTGCCTCGCAGAAGTGTGTTTAACCAAAATACAGTTTGACACGGTGGAAGCCGCTATCAATGCGTTAAAGCCGAACCGCTGATGGCTAGCCAATCGGACTTGATTGGTTGATATGTTGTGCGAAAAAGGGTAAGTAATTGTACTGGAAGCAAATGTTTGAAGCTGAAAGTTGAAGCCGAATTTGGGCCAGGTCCACGGAGTTGCAGGAGAATGAATGAACTGGAGTCGTTTTAAATTTTATTGTATCGACGTAAGCAGACGTCTTGAACAAGAGCAACCTGTTGCTCAGGCATTTACGCAGGCCAGCAGCAGTGTGCTGGCTACTGAGCTCGGTTCAGAGCCCAAGCGTCAGGATATTAGTCATACCTTGCTGGCGCAGCTAAAAAGTGGCGAATACTCTGCATCTGAAGTGCAACAAGCGTTGGCAATCTATCAACAGCTTGATTGTTCAGCGCTGTCACAACAGCCGAGTCGGCTTCGCCGTTTTGGTATTTACCTCGGCTATCTGATTTTGATGTACTTTATTCTCACCAGTGTGTATGCGATTTTTGTGATCCCAAAAGCGCTAGAGCTATTTGAGATGAGCAATATGCCAGCGCCTAGTAGTTTTTTATGGTTTGCGGCGCATTGGGCCAGTTTAGGGGGCTTGGTGTTGTTGTCGCTAGTCGGTGCGCTGTTGCTGAGTTTGCAAGTGCAAGCGTTATTCCAGTATCGAACGGGCATTGAAAAATCGGTGATATTCCGATGGTTGCTGCCCAAATCAATCAAAACTCGCTACGCGCAGGTGTTGGCGTTGTTAAATCTGCCACTGGGTTTAGCAAAACCGCAAGCTGATATTGCTGCTCTGAAATCTTGCGAAAAAATGCTGCAGTACTTGCAGCAAGAAGCTTATTCAGTGAGCGAAGTCTCTGGCCTGTTGTCGTTGATGCTGAGCGAACAACTGTCCGCGTTGCAAAGTGCGGCAGAAACGCTGCTCAGACGGATTTATATTGCTATTGCAATTGTGATGATATTTTCAATTTACATGTTTATCAGCAGTGGTTATGCACCACTGTTTATGATGGGAGAAATCACGTGAAAAAAACAAATGGATTTACTTTATTGGAATTAATGATTGTGATTTCCATGATTGGCATTTTGGCTTCAGTCTCTTTACCCCAATACCAATCCTATATTATCCGCAGTGAAATCACCGAAGCCTTGGCCATGGGGGCCGATATTCGGGAGGATGTGACTGCTTATTATGTGGAAAACTCGGATTTTCCGAAAAATAACCAACAGGCGGGCGTGCCTCAGCCTGAGAAGTTAATCGGCAATCGCATCACCGGGGTTGAAGTTGCGGGCGGTGCGATCCATATCACTTTGGGTCATAAAGTTGCGAAACCTTTGCAAGGCAAAGTTTTAACCTTCAGGCCCGCCGTCGTTGATGGCAGTCCGAAAAGCCCGATTTCTTGGTTGTGTGGTTATGATGAGCCCGTGAAAGGGATGTCAGGCGTTGGCGCGAACCAGACCACGGTTGAAGCTGAGTACCTGCCTTCTGCCTGCAGAAAACGCGATTGAATCCAACCGTAGTTGGATATATTGATAGCTGGCTAGCCGATGCGACTAGCCAGATTTGACCTTTTGACAACACTCATTAAAGCAAAAAGCCCAACCGGTGAGGGCTGGGCTTTTTGCGATTAAATTAGTTGTTCAA
>CAZIPG010000132.1:0-8440 GCA_964540955.1 uncultured Rheinheimera sp. | reverse complement strand
GGTCAGCGGCTAACCAATACGTTTAAAAATGGTGCGGCATTTTACTCAAAAGCCAACGCTAAAGTAAAGCAAATATATAGAACTCTGGCTCTCATTGTCAGAAACCGTTACAATTCGCGGCTTCCAAGTGAGAGTTGAGGTCAAAAATGCGGGTTTTAGGCATCGAAACATCCTGTGATGAAACAGGGATTGCCATTTACGACAGTGAACAAGGCTTAATGAGCCATGTGCTGTATAGCCAAATTCCGTTGCATGCAGACTACGGCGGTGTGGTTCCTGAACTCGCAAGCCGTGATCATATCAGAAAAACTCTACCATTGATTCAACAAGTTTTAAAAGAAGCCAATTGCGATGCAGAAAGTATCGATGGTGTTGCTTATACCGCAGGGCCGGGGTTAGCGGGTGCTTTATTAGTCGGCGCAGCAATTGGCCGTAGTCTCGCCTTTGCGTGGGGCAAACCTGCTCTTGCCGTGCATCACATGGAAGGGCATTTATTAGCGCCAATGCTGGAGGAAAACGCGCCAGAATTTCCATTTATTGCTTTGTTAGTCTCTGGCGGGCACACGCAGCTGGTGCGAGTGGATGGCATCGGCCGATATCAATTGCTGGGCGAATCCATTGATGACGCCGCAGGGGAGGCTTTTGATAAAACAGCCAAACTCATGGGGCTGGATTATCCCGGAGGACCATTATTAGCCAAACTGGCTACCCAAGGAGATGCGAAAAAATATGCATTTCCACGGCCGATGACAGACCGCCCCGGACTCGATTTCAGTTTTAGTGGTCTAAAAACCGCGGCAGCCAATGTGATTGCGGCTCAAGGCAATTCACCATCAGTACAAGCAGATATTGCTGCATCTTTTCAACAAGCGGTCGTTGATACCTTGGTGATTAAATGTAAGCGCGCTCTGCAGCAAACTGGCTTAAAACGCTTAGTAGTGGCCGGTGGGGTCAGTGCCAATGTTTCTTTACGGGAACAGTTAGCGACTTTATTACGCTCGATGAAGGGCCAAGTGTTTTATCCTGGCAAAGAATTTTGTACTGACAATGGTGCAATGATTGCTTATGCGGGGTGGCAACGCTTGAAGGCTGGTCAATCGCAAGATTTATCGATAGGCGTCACTCCGCGCTGGCCTATGGAGCAATTGCCTCCGCTCAGCTAATCCTATTCTTTCGGACGTTTGGTTTTATCCCAAACTTTCGATTCATTGCCTTGCCACAATCTGACAATATTGTGGCGATGGCGAATGACAATCAAAATACTGATCATTAGTACCGGAAAGGTATACAAGGGTTTAATAAACCAAGTAAAAATGGGTGCAAGACTAACGGTGACTATCGCCGCAAAGGAAGAATATCCGGTTGCGCCAACCAACATCATCCAGGTTGATACCAACAAACCCGCTAAATCCAAACCAATCGGTAACATAGTGCCAAACGCAGTCGCGACCGCTTTGCCGCCTTTGAAGCCAAAAAATAACGGATAGATATGCCCTAAACAGGCAAATACGGCAATCATGCCTAAATAAAACGGTTCGATTTTTAAAAAATACGATGCCCAAACAGGAATGGTACCTTTTAATACATCGACAACAAGGACTAACACAGCAGGGAAGGTACCACCAAGACGCAGTACATTCGTGGCTCCCGGATTGCCAGAACCATGCTTGCGAGGGTCTGGTAGCCGAAACAACTGAGAAATAATGACGGCAGACGATACCGAGCCGCATAAATAAGCGACTAGCATCATACCCGCGATCGTCAAAGTCATGAATGGATTTCCTCAGTTCGTAGTTTTGCGTTAAGATCTAGCCATTACGAAGAAATTAACCCAACAGGTCAAAAATGGCGGCTAGATTATAGGCTTTTCTTTGTTTTGCCTATCCGACCAGAGTACCTGAATTCACAGTAAACGCCAATGCGGAACAGTTTGATGGATATAGTTTTTGTACAACAACTCGAAATAAGTAGCGTGATTGGTGTTTACGAATGGGAAAAAACTATTCAACAAAAACTTCTCATCGATTTAGAGCTCGCCACGGATATTCGCGCAGCCGCCGCCGCTGATGATATCAGGCAAACCTTGGATTATGCCGTGATTTGCCAAGAAGTGACGGCGTTAGTGCAAGCCCAACCCATTGAATTGATTGAAACTGTCGCCGAGCGGATTGCGCAAATGTTACTCAGTAAATTTGCCACGCCAGCCGTCAGTGTTCGAGTGTGTAAGCCTGGCGCAGTGCCTGCGGCAGCCACCGTGGGTGTTTCGATTCGTCGGGGACAATGGTAATGGCCCATATTTTTATCAGTGTGGGCACTAATCAGGCGCGTGATTTCCATATCAGAGCGGCTGTGACCGAGCTGAAAAAACACTTTGGCGAGTTAACATTATCTTCAGTTTACGAAAGTGATGCGGTTGGCTTCTCTGGTGATCCTTTTTATAACATGGTGATTGGCGCACAGACCGACTTAGCAATCGCGGATTGTGTGGCTTTATTTAAAACCATCGAAGACCAATATGGTCGCATTCGTCAGTGTGAAAAATTTTCAGGCCGCACTTTAGATTTAGACTTATTGACCTATGATCAATTGGTCTGTCAAACGCCAGTCGAGTTGCCGCGCGGCGAAATACTCTATAACGCCTTTGTGCTGTGGCCACTGGCTGAAATTGCTCCCAATACTGCTCATCCTGTCATTCAAAAAAAATATGCTAAATTGTGGCAGGATTATCAAAGCCAACAAAGGATTTGGCCCGTGCCTTTTGAATTCTAAGCTGACATGCATCTAAGTTGACATGCATCTAAGGTTTCATGCTAGCTGTAAAAGTTTATTTTGTACCGTTCGTTACAGTTTTTTACACTTTAGTGGTTTTTATGGATAAATGCGACTAGCTCGCAATTGCGAAGGGTGGTATTTTATACAGGTATTTTGCATCGATGCTGTGTATCGACGATATCGCTGCAATGCTTGAGTATCACTAAAAGTCGACTTTCAGTCAGAGTTTCTGATCAATTTCGCCTATTTCTCAGTAAATAGAGCGGTTTTCTAATAGTTATTAATTTAATTAACGGCGTTAAAAATGAGTCAATTCAAATCGGTTATATTCGCACTCGGTGGCTTGGTGGTCGTTGCGGGTGTTTTATTTGTCGTCAAATTTGATCAATTCGAAATGATGATGGCTGCCGGAGAAAATGCCGTGCAACCGCCTGAGGCTGTCAGCGTGTTTGAAGCGCAATATCAGCAGTGGCCTAACCAATACACGGCTATTGGCACCGTCGAAGCTGACGAAGGCATCATGATTTCCGCGCAAGTTCCTGGCAAAGTCAAACGGATCACTTTCCAATCTGGTGCTGAAGTGAAAGCGGGTGATGTGTTGATTGAGCAAGAAGCGATTAACGAAACGGCTCAACTGAATGCGGCACAAGCGCGCTTAAAGTTGGCAAAAACCAACTATCAGCGGATTGTTGAACTGAATAAAAACAAAATTGCTTCGCAAAGTGAAGTCGACGCCGCTTTACAACAAGTGGAGTCTTCGCAAGGTGACGTGGATGATTTAAACGCAACCTTACAGAAAAAGCTAATCCGTGCGCCATTTGACGGCCGTGTGGGTCTGCGTCAAGTTGACTTAGGGACTGACTTGCAAGTGGGTACCGAAATCGTCTCTTTACAAGCAACCAATCGCGTCCGGGTGAATTTCCCAGTGCCACAAGATTGGTTAGCGCGCATGAGTACAGGCTTGCCGGTTGAGGTGTCTGCACTCGATACCAAGATTTCTGGGGTTGTTACTGCAATTGGTGCCGAGATCAGCCCGACGACTCGGAATGTGCAGGTGCAGTCTTCTCTGGATAACGGCGATAAAAAATTAGTGCCAGGCATGGCGGTCACCACCGTTGTGACATTGTCTGAACCTCAGCAGGTTTTAGCGATCCCAGCCACCGCCATTGTCTATGCGCCTTACGGCGATACTTTGTTTGTTGTTGATGCCGGCAAAACCCCAGAGAGCTTGGTCGCGCGTCAGCAGTTTGTGCAGCTGGGTAAGGCCCGCGGCGATTTTGTTGAAATCGTTAAGGGTTTAAAACCGGGTGAGCGTGTCGTGAGCGCCGGGGCATTCAAACTGTTCAACAACCAAAGCGTGGTGATTTCGCCAAATCCTACACCTGAATTTAAAACTGAACCAACCCCAACGGATAGTTAATGCGATTTGCTTCACATTAAGCTTGGGTTTTATGTATTGTTAGGATGGGGTTCTCATGAAGTTTACCGATATTTTTATTAAAAAACCGGTACTTGCAATTGTGGTCAGTCTGCTGATCGTGCTTGCAGGTATCCAGTCGCTCGGCAATATGTCGGTGCGACAATATCCACGCAGTGACATCGCAGTGATTCAAATTACCACGGTTTATGTGGGGGCCAATGCCGAGTTAGTGCGTGGGTTTATCACTTCGCCAATTGAGCGGGCAATTGCCTCTGCCGGTGGCATCGATTATGTGCAATCGCAAAGCAGTATGGGTGTTTCCACGATCTCTGCCCATCTGTTACTGAACTACGACCCGCTGAAAGCGATGACTGAAATCACAGCCAAGGTGAATCAAGTTCGTAGTCAATTGCCACCTGAAGCCGAAGTGCCGACCATTGAAATTAAAGCGGCAGATAGTGAGTTTGCCCAAGCTTATTTAAGCTTTAGTTCGGATATTCTGGAACAAAACCAAATCACTGAGTTTTTAACTCGCTCGGTACAGCCGCGCCTTGTGGCAATTTCTGGGGTGCAAAAAGCAGATATCTTAGGTGGCCGCACCTTTGCAATGCGCGTCTGGCTAAAAACCGAAAAAATGGCGGCGCTTGGCATTACGCCAACTGATGTGCGCAATGCGCTTGCTGCCAATAACGTGCAAGCGGCGCTCGGTCAAACCCGCGGCGCGTATACCCAAGTGAATCTGAACGCCAATGCCGATATGAATAATGTCGAGGATTTTCGCCGCATGGTGGTTCGGCAAAATGATGACGGCGTGGTGCGGTTGCAAGATATTGCCGAAGTCGTGCTCGGGGCCGATGATTATTCAACCGAAGTGAACTACTCGGGTCAGACTGCGGTGTTTATGGGCGTGTTTGTTGCACCCAACGCCAACAGTTTGGAAGTGATTAAAGCGGTCAATAAAGAAATGGAAGCAATCAAAGCTGAGCTGCCTGCTGGCCTCTCTGCTGAGGTTTCCTATGATGCTACCAAATACATTGATGCCGCGATTAAAGATGTGATCAAAACCCTGGCTGAAACATTGCTGATCATTATTGTGGTGATCTTTTTGTTCCTCGGTTTTAGCCGTTCTGTGTTAATTCCGATTGTAGCGATCCCATTATCTTTAATCGGGGCGCTGTTTATCATGAAAGTGTTTGGGTTCTCGTTGAACCTATTGACCTTGTTGTCCATCGTGCTGTCGGTGGGTCTAGTGGTCGATGATGCCATTGTGATGGTGGAAAACATCGAACGCCATATTCAAGAAGGGTTAAAGCCATTCAAAGCGGCGATTGTGGCGGCGCGCGAGTTAGCCGGCCCGATTATTGCCATGACGGTGACACTGATTTCTGTGTATGTGCCGATTGGCTTGCAAGGCGGTCTGACAGGAACCTTGTTCCGCGAGTTTGCGATTACTTTAGCGGGGGCGGTCACTATCTCAGCGATTGTGGCGATAGTGTTGTCGCCGATGATGGCTTCAAGAATGTTAACGCCACATACGGAACTCAAAGCACCGTTGTCGAAAATTTTTGACCGCTTTACCCATTTCTACGAACGCACTTTACAAGCGACTTTGCAAAACCGTGCTGGCGTTTATGTGTTTTGGTTCTTTATCGCCATCCTCACTGTGCCGCTTTATATGTTCTCGGCGAAAGAGCTGGCACCCAATGAAGACCAAGGCGTTATTTTTGGTATTGTGGAATCGGCGCCCAATGCGACCATTGATCAGACTTCTTTTTATGGGAAGCAGGTCAATCAGGTGTTTATGAATGTGCCTGAAACTGATTTCACCTTCCAAATCAATAATACGCAGATGGGCTTTAGCGGTATGGTCACCAAGCCTTGGGGCGAGCGTGAGCGCACTACCGCTGAAATTTTACCTGATTTGCAGCAACAACTCGGCGCAATTGCTGGCGTTCGGATCATGCCAATTACACCCCCTGCTTTGCCAGGCGGTGGCCAATTCCCTGTTGAGTTTGTCATTGCTTCAACGGCTGACAGTAAAGAAATCTACCAACAAGCACTTAAGCTGCAAAAGATTTTCACTGAAAGTGGTTTTTTTGCCTTTCCACCGATGCTAGATGTCAAGGTTGACCAACCGGAATACCGCTTGGAAATTGACCGAGAAAAAGTGGCCGATTTAGGCCTCGACATGGCAACAGTCACACGCGATTTAGGTACTTTGCTGGGCGGCGGTTGGGTCAATCGGTTTAATATGGATGGCCTTAGCTATAAAGTGATCCCGCAAGTGAAGCGTGCGGAGCGCTTAACGCCGGACGATTTGACCAAGCTCTACATCACGGGCCCAGAAAATACCATGATCCGTTTGGATCAGATCGCTACGATGACCCATTCGACAGTACCGCGCAGCATCAACCGGATGCAGCAATTAAACTCAGTGAAAATCAGTGGCGTTGCGATCCAGCCGCTTGGCACAGTGCTGGATTATATGGACAAAGAAGCAAAACGCCTGTTGCCGTCGAACTATTCGATTGACTATACCGGTGAGTCGCGGCAGTTAAAGCGCGAGGGCAATACGTTCCTGCCTGCCTTTATCACTGCGTTGACGATGATTTTCTTGGTGTTAGCCGCCCAGTACAACAGCTTCCGTGATCCGTTGGTTATTTTATTGGGCTCAGTACCTTTGGCGATGTTTGGCGCCTTGGTCTTTACCTTTATGAAAATGCCCATGCCGATGCCGCATTTTACCGATAGCTTTACCACGACGTTGAATATTTACTCACAAGTAGGTTTGGTGACTCTCGTGGGGCTGATTGCACGCAACGGTATTTTGGTGGTGGAGTTCGCGAATAAACTGCAAGAGGAAGGGCGCAGTAAGTTAGATGCCGTGCGTCAAGCGTCTATTCTGCGTTTACGGCCCGTGTTAATGACCAGTATTGCAACTATTGCCGGTCATACACCGCTGATCTTTGCCGAAGGGGCAGGTGCGTTAGCGCGAAACGCCATTGGTATTGTGTTGGTGTTCGGGATGGCAATAGGCACGATTTTGACGCTCTATGTGCTGCCGTCTATCTACGTGTGGCTGGCGCGTGACCATCATGCAGATATGGCGCGTTTACGGGAGTTAGAAGCAGACTAGCTTTCGTTACAGGATGAATGCATAAAAAACGGCAGGGAACTGCCGTTTTTTTATGAGTGATACTGTTGATTCTATTTTCGCAGAGGTTTTTTATGCGAAGGCCTCTGCTGAGATCTGGTTAGATTAGAGTCTGATTAGTTTAGAGCCTGATTAGTTTAGACATTAAGCATCAGTTGCTGGCGGGAGTTTGCCATCTGCCCATGCCGCTCTCGCCGTGCTAATGGCTCGTAGTCTGGCTTGATTGACGGCATCACGCATCGCTTCGCCTTTGAAGCCTTGAGCAACGAGTGCTTTGATATCAATGGCTCGCGCTTGTTGTGCCATCGCCCGCAGATAATCCGCCTGCGGATAATTGGCCGTTTCAAAACCAGTACGCCCTCGCAAATCAGCGATACAGCAAGTCAGTAGCAATTCAAGACGCTCAGGCCGCCGCCATAAATCGATACCATCGAACAGTTTGAGTAATGTCACTGGCCGCAGTTCTTGGCACTTATGCACCAGTTGGTGATATTCACACGCCAGCAGAGCCAAATCACGACAATCATTCGGCACTCGCAAGCGTTGACATAAGGTTTCGATCAGTGGCAACCCCGTGTGTTCATGGCCATGATGCGACGGCCATGCGGAGGCTGGTGTCAGGCCTTTACCGACATCATGACAAAGAGCCGCAAAGCGCACATCCAGCCTGTCGCTCAGCTGCGCCGCCTGTGCAAGCACCATCACGCTATGAATACCGGTGTCAATTTCAGGATGCCATTTCGGAGGATTAGGCACGCCCCATAAGTTTGCGAGTTCTGGCAGCCATTCGGCCAAAGCGCCAACCTGCTGTAACAGTTCAAAATAGGCTTGCGGCGTAGGCTCCAGCAAAGCCCGAGCGGTCTCTTGCCAGACGCGTTCGGCGGTTAAATGACGAAGTTCACCTGAGTTGACTAAGGTGCGCATTAAATCCAATGTTTCAGGGGCGACGCGAAAGCCCAACGGATAAAAACGTGCATAAAAACGGGCAACACGCAAAACCCGCAGCGGATCTTCGACAAACGCAGGCGAAACATGGCGCAAAATGCGAGCATTTAAATCCTGCTGGCCTTGATAGGGATCGTGAAGTTCTCCAG
>CAZIPG010000131.1:0-8467 GCA_964540955.1 uncultured Rheinheimera sp. | reverse complement strand
GCTTATTACGATGTTCTCACTGGCCTTGCCAACCGCAGTTATTTCCGTGACCAATTGCGCAAAGCGATTGCGATGTCTTCAAGGGGATATTACCACTTCGCCTTGTTGTATTTTGATTTGGATGAATTTAAACGGATCAATGATACTTTAGGTCATGATGCGGGGGATGAGCTGTTAAAAGAAGTCGCTCGTCGTTTAATCAGCCGTCTTAGAGAAGAAGATACCATTGCCCGTTTGGGTGGTGATGAGTTTGCCGTGATTTTAAGTGGTATTTCGGATCGCAAACAGGCCGCTCAAATTGCTGAGATCCTGCAGCAAACTTTTGCGCAGCCCGTTAGGATCGCCGGTCATGATGTCGCGATTAGTGCCAGTATCGGCATTACCATTGCCCCAGAGGATGCTGACGAAGAAGAGCTCCTGCTCAAACATGCCGATTTAGCGATGTACGAAGCGAAAGCTCGAGGCAAAAACACCTATCATTTCTTCAGCCAAGACTTAAATGATGCGGCTAAAGATCGGTTATTGATTGAAAATCAGTTACGTGAAGCCATTCGTGAACAGCAGTTTATGCTGTATTACCAACCTAAAATTGATATTCGCACCGAACAAGTCGTCGGGTATGAAACATTGTTACGCTGGTTGCGGCCAGATAACTCCATGGTACCACCCTTGAAGTTTATCCCAGTGGCTGAGTCGACCGGTTTAATTGTGCAAATCGGCGAATGGATCATTTGGGAAGCGTGTCGCTTTTTGGCACGGCAACATGCGCGTGGATTCATGGTGACTGTTTCGATTAACCTTTCTGCTCGGCAGTTTATCGATCAAGATTTGCCCGGTTTAATTGAACGAATTATTAAACGGACGGGCGCTTCACCTGCACACCTCATCTTTGAAATTACTGAAAGTATGTTGATGGGCGATACAGATGCGGCTATTAACCAGCTGAATGAGTTAAAGCGGCTCGGATTGACTTTATCTATTGACGACTTTGGTACAGGCTATTCATCGCTGAGTTATCTCAAACGATTCCCAGTTGATGAATTGAAGATCGACCGCTCATTTGTAAAAGATATTCCCGATGACAAAAACGATATGGACATTACCGCAGCCATCATTGCGATGGCGCAAAAAATGGATCTACGGGTTGTCGCTGAAGGGGTTGAAACTGCAGACCAAGTGGACTTCTTACGAAACAATGCGTGTTATCTCGTGCAAGGTTATTTCTTTAGTATGCCACTGGCAGAGCAAGAACTTATGCGCTTGAACTACAGCATCATCAGTGAATAATAATAAATTCAGGAACCTAGTCATGAAACTATTCCCTTTGTCGTTGTTAAGCACGGCAATTCTATGTGCTGGAGCGCCGGTTTTGGCAGACCAAACCAGTCCGGTCCATGGCATCCGTGATAAAACCCCTCAGCTCATTGCATTTACTGGGGCGACAGTTCATACCGAGCCGGGCAAAACCTTAACCAATGCCACCGTGTTAGTGCGTGATGGCAAAATCACTGGGGTGGGGACTGGTTTGGCTGTTCCAAATGGCTATCGCACCATTGACACCCAAGGCCACCATATTTATCCGGGTTTTATTGAGCTTTACAGCAACTACGGGGTTGACGCGCCGGCAAAGGATGGTTCACGCAGTTATCGCGAGGCGCCAGTTTATGAAAATGATCGCAAAGGCGGTAACGCGAGCAACGCGGCCATTCATGCAGAACAACAATGGGTTCACACTTTCAAACCCAACGAAGGTGATGCCAAAAATTTAACTGCGCAAGGCTTTACCGTGGTGCAGTCAGCCCGCATGGATGGTATTTTCCGTGGACAAGCCGTGGTTGCTTCGCTGGGGAAAGGATTGCCGGGTGAACTCATCCTGAAAGCAGATGCCAGCCACTTCATGTCATTTGATAAAGGCAGTTCTGAGCAAAGTTATCCTTCGTCATTAATGGGCTCTATTGCATTGGTGCGGCAAACGCTTGCAGACGCCAATTGGTATAAAGCGGCCTATGGTAAGAGTGACTGGCGGTTCTTCGGTCAGCCGATCGAGTTCAATTCTGCCTTAGCTGCACTTGGCAAGCTTAATGACACAGGTCTTGTGTTTGAAGTCGATTCTGAGCGTTCTTTGTTGCGTGCCGATAGTTTAGTCAAAGAGTTTAAATTGGCTAAAGCCACCTATGTTGCTTCTGGTTTTGAATATGCACGGGTTGCTGATGTTAAAAACACTGGCCGTCCATTGATCGTGCCAGTTGCTTACCCCAAAGCGCCTGCCGTCAGTAAAATGGACGATCAACTCGATGTGAGTTTGGCGGATTTAAGACATTGGGATCGAGCGCCTTCGAATTTGGCTGCGTTACGTAAAGCAGGAATTCCTGTAGCCCTGACCACGTTTAAGTTAGAAAAACCAGAACAATTTTGGCCGAATGTGCGTTTGGCGATCAAATACGGCTTTAGTGAACGTGATGCATTGGCTGCTTTAACGACGACCCCTGCCGAAATTCTGGGAATGCCGGGGCAACTTGGTCGCATTGCCACCGGTTATCAAGCGGATTTAGTCATCGCGAATGGTGATCTGTTTAAAGACGGCGACATCGTAGCCACTTGGACTCGTGGCCAAGAACATGCGTTCAAGCCAATCAACGAACCTGATTTATCGGGTGAGTATTCCTTCAGTGTGGCTGGTGAGACTTTGCAACTTAAAATCAGCAAGGATGATGATAGTTTCAGCGCGAAAATTGCTGCCGGTGACAAAGACGTCAAGGTGGAGCATCTAGCGACCGACAAACAACAAATCCAATTCAGTGTTGCGCTTAATGAGGTCAGCAAAACGAAAGGGGTTGTCCAGTTTAGTGGCGTGTTAGTCGGGCAGCAGTTGGTCGGCGATTTGCGCTTGCCGAATGGTCAGCAAGAAAAACTCACCGCGGCTCGCAAAGCGCTGTCAGCTGACAACAAAGCTGAACCAGAGAAGACACCCAAAATCGTCTCGAAGTTAACTTATCCGAATTTACCTTTTGGTTATGACATCCCTGTCCAGCAGAAGAATGTTCATATCAAAAATGCCACAGTGTGGACCTCTGACAAAGCCGGTAAATTAGAAAATACCGATGTGATTGTTACGGATGGTCAATTTAAGAAAATCGGCAAAAACTTAAGTACGCCATCGGGTCACGAAGTGATTGATGCGACAGGGTTACATTTAACGCCAGGCTTAATCGACGAGCATTCGCATATTGCGATTGAAATGGGCGTGAACGAAGGTTCTGATGCCATTACCTCAGAGGTGAATATTGGTGATGTGATTAGCCCTGATGATATCAATATTTATCGTGGTTTAGCTGGCGGTACCACCACATCACAACTGTTGCATGGCAGTGCCAACCCCATTGGCGGACAGGCGCAAATTATTCAGTTGCGTTGGGGCGTGTCTCCAGAAGGCTTGAAGTTCAAAGATGCTCCGAAGTCGATTAAATTTGCGTTAGGTGAAAACGTCAAACAGTCCAACTGGGGTGAGGATTTTACCACGCGTTATCCGCAATCACGGGTTGGTGTGGAAACTGTGATCCGTGATTCATTCCAAGCGGCGAAAGAGTACAAGGCGGCTTGGGCTGCTTATGAAGATTTATCCAGCAGTGAACAAAAACGGGTCGCACCTCCGCGGGTCGATTACCGTTTACAAACGCTGGTTGAAATTTTGGATAAACAACGCTTTATCCATACCCACTCGTATGTTGCATCAGAAATCCTGATGTTGATCCATTTGGCTGAAGAAGTTGGTTTTAAAGTCACGACCTTTACTCACATTTTGGAAGGTTACAAAGTTGCTGATGAAATGAAAGCGCATGGAGCCAGTGCTTCCACTTTTGCCGACTGGTGGGCTTTTAAAATGGAAGTGCAAGATGCCATTCCAACCAACGCTTGTATTATGGCGGACCGCGGAGTCTTGGTGTCCATTAACTCTGATGATGCGGGTTTACAACGCCTGTTAAACCAAGAAGCCGCAAAATCAGTGGCTTACTGCGGCATGGCTGAAGAAGAAGCCTTGAAAATGGTGACTTTAAATCCTGCTAAAAAATTAAAAATTGACGACGAAGTGGGGTCAATTGTTGAAGGCAAACAAGCCGATTTCGTGTTATGGACAGGGCACCCATTGTCGGTCTACAGCAAATCGACGCAGACTTGGATTGAAGGCATTCCTTATTACGATGCGAAACGTGATGTTGCCTCTCAGCAGGCGATCGCTCAAGAACGACAAGCGTTAATCCAAAAAGTGCTAGGTGCTTCAGATGAAGAGAAAGCGGGCAGTGGTGGTGGCTATAAAAAGCCAGATCCATTGTGGCAATGTGAAACCGATGGCGATATTTTCAAAAACCGCCTGAACCTGCATCATCAGCACTAAGTCGAGGATAAAGAAATGTTATTAAAAAGAACGATGATGAGTTTGGCGGTGCTGCTTGCTGCAACAGGTGTTGCAGCCCATGATATGGTGCCAGGCAAAACGCAAAAACAACCCATTTTACTGACCGATGGGACTATCCATACGGTCACGCAAGGGGTACTGCCGCAAACTGATTTATTAATGGTTGATGGCAAAATTGCTCAAATTGGCAAAGATTTAGCTGTGCCAGCCAATGCTCAAGTGATTGAGCTCAATGGTAAGCATGTCTATCCAGGCTTAATTGCTCTGGTCAATCAACTGGGTTTGATTGAAATTGAAGCGGTGCGGGCAACTGATGATACGCATGAAGTGACGGATACCAACCCTGATGTCCGTGCTGGTATTGCCTACAACGCAGATTCTGAAGTCATTCCTACGGTGCGCAGTAACGGCTTTAGTTATTCGTTAGTTTACCCGCGCGGTGACCGTTTGATGGGACAAAGTGCGCTGATGCAGTTAGACGCCTGGAACTGGCAAGATGCCACAGTCAAAGGGCAGGTCGCACTGCATATCAACTGGCCGAATGCCAGTGTGTTGAGTTCGCCTTGGGCGCCGCAGGAGCCCGAAGAAATGGCAAAAAGGAATGCCAAGAACATGACGCAGTTGCGCGAATATTTTACCCAAGCGAAAGCCTATGCCACGGCAAAAGCCGCAGGACAACACCGCGGCATCGATTCGCGTTGGGAAGCTATGCTGCCGGTGCTCAAAGGCGAACGGCCTATTTTTGTGCATGCTGATGATGCAAGACAAATCAAACAGGCCATGTTGTTTGCCAAAGAGCATCAATTAAAGCTGGTGATTGTTGGCGGTCGAGATAGTTGGCGCCTTGCTGATGAACTCGCTGCCGCAAAAATTCCAGTGGTGTTCACTGCGCCTTATGGTTTACCAGAGCGCGATGAGGAGCCAGTGGATATCGCCTATAAAACGCCTGCATTATTGCAAAAAGCTGGGGTGCAGTTCGCTTTATCACAAGATGGTTTCTGGAATACTCGAAACGTTGTTTTTGCGGCGGGTCAAGCGGTGAATTATGGTCTGACTAAAGAGCAAGCACTGGCATCTGTCACCATCAATGCGGCTAAAATTGCCGGTTTGGACAGTGATATCGGTTCACTCGAAGTCGGAAAAGCTGCCTCTGTGGTAGTTTCTGATGGCGATATTTTTGATTACTTAGGCCACAAAGTCCGCTTCATGTGGATTGACGGGCGGGCGGTTGACTTAAATAACCGCAACAAGCAATTAAAGGATAAATATCAGCAGCGCTACACGAGTGAATGATGTTTTTAGATAAAAACCACCTCCAGCGGTGGTTTTGAATCGACGAACAAGGGCAACTGAGGTTGCCCTTTTTTATTTCAGTTCTTTTGATAAGCCTTTGATAAATCAAACCTTCGTGAAGTAAACAGCTGACTCGGTGGGAAACAGCCACTGGGCGCTTTAACCGCCTGCCCATTTAAATCGATAACCCAGTTTGGTCAGCTCCAGACTGATCGTTTCCCGTTGGTCGCCTTGTATTTCGATAATGCCATCCTTGACTGAGCCGCCACAGCCGCATTTTTTCTTCAGCAACGCGGCAATTTCATTCAATTTGTCATGCGGCTCGGCAATGCCCGCAATGGTGATGACTGCTTTGCCATTTCGACCTTTGGTCTCTCGTTTGAGACGTAAGAAGCCGTCACTAAATGCAGTACCAGCCGGTTTTTCCGCTTTTTCCGGCTGAATGCTGCCACTTTCTGTACTGTAGACCAAATTGGAATTTTGTTGCTGCCAGTCGGAGAGAGAGATTTTTTTCGAGCTCATGTTGGTTTTGCCCTGTTGTGCTTTGGCGATTAATGGCAAGATAAAGCATCAACCGCGACTCAGCAATCTTTGGATTAGTGAGTTTTTGGCAACAATGTTTTTTTGTTGAAATTCTCGGCATGACTTGGGCTTTAAACCGAGCTCTGGTAAACTTGGCGTGTTTTTATAGATATCTGGATGTCTAATGTCTGTTTCTTCTTATTTAGTGCAAGCAGGATTGATGAGTGTTGTTGAGTCACAACAAATCAATCTTGCAGATTTTGTCGCTGAAGTCACTGAGCTTCAGCAGCAACTCCGCGAGTTTGTGCAGCAGCAACAGCCTGCAGTGCAGTGGCAATATCAGGTCCCCGAGTTAGGCGAGGGTGGTGCCTGTTCGCTATTTGGACAGCTGGCTGCTGAGCCTTATGACCTGGCTGCCACTTTGGGTGGAAATAATCCCACTAATTTCGCATTTTTGCAACGCATGCAGGCAGTCGTTAATTTTTATCAACAACAGAGTGCCAGTGATTGGTTTGGTATTTATCAAAAACGCCAAGTATCGGCAGATGTGCTGGTGAAGTTGGCGTATTTCGGTGCCCCCTCAAGGGCAGAATTTCCAATCACCGCCGAGTTTGCTCAGATTTCGAATAACTCGTCAGTCGCAATCAGCGGGCAAGCTCGGATCATTGCCGAAGTTGCTAGCTATGTCGCAACGGGTGGCGAATATTATACGTGTGATCCGAAAGTGCAAGCAGAAGCTTGTTTGCCATTGTTCGCTGCCAATGGCGAATTGATTGGTATTATCGATGCGGAAGCATTTACTCCGAACCTCTATCAGGGCGCGGAGTTTGCGTTATTGATTGCTGTGGTGACTGTTTTACCCAGCTTATTTTGAGATTCATGAACGAGGGCATGAGCGGTGCTTTTGCCCATTCAGCAACATAGACAGGTAGCCCTTATGTTTTCTAAGTTACAGCCAGTGGCAACAGATCCGATCCTTGGGTTAATGGCCGCTTATAAAGAAGATCCGAATCCGTTAAAAGTCGACCTTGGCGTTGGCGTTTATAAGGATGAACAAGGTCACACTGCGGTTTTGGATTGCGTGAAAAAAGCAGAAAAACTGCGGCTGGAACAAGAAGACAGCAAAACTTACATTGGTATGGCGGGTGATTTAGGTTTTAACCGTCATATTGAGCAACTTGCCTTTGGTGCGCACAAAGTGTTGCTGGAAGGTCGGGTGACCACTGCACACACGCCAGGTGGTACCGGGGCACTGCGTGTAGCCGCTGAATTTATCAAAAAAGCCAATCCAGATGCAACGATTTGGGTCACGAGTCCAACGTGGGCAAACCATATTTCGTTGTTCCAAGCAGCTGGTTTGAAAGTCAAAGAGTACACCTACTACGACTACAGCACCAAGGGCTTAAACGAAGAGGCAATGTTTGCTGAGCTTGCAACTATCCCAGCAGGTGATGTCGTGCTCGTGCATGCATGCTGCCATAACCCAAGTGGCATGGATTTAAATGCTGAGCAATGGCAGAAATTTACAGCCATTGCCAAAGAGCGTGGTTTTACGCCATTAGTGGATATGGCCTATCAAGGTTTTGGTTTAGGTCTTGATGAAGATGCTGCGGGTCTGCGTTTATTGGCCAATGAAGTGCCTGAATTAATTCTGTGTACCTCTTGCTCCAAGAATTTCGGTTTATACCGTGAACGGATTGGTGCTGTGTCAATTGTCGTTGCACAAAACGCGCTGGTAGAAACCGCTCGCACCAATTTATTGGCAGTGGTTCGCAGTATTTATTCCATGCCACCAGCTCATGGTGCCATTATCGTTTCTCACATTCTGGATAGCGCTGAACTGACCTCACAATGGCATCAAGAGCTGGCTGTGATGCGCAATCGTATCAATGATTACCGTCAGCTGATCATTGATAAATTAGCCGCGGAAGGGGTCCAGCAGGATTTCAGTTTCATCACCAAGCAGCACGGGATGTTCTCGTTCTTAGGGATCAATAAAGAGCAAATCGAGCAACTGCGCAAAGAATATAGTATTTACATGGTGGGTTCGAGCCGCGTCAGTATTGCCGGTCTGAACCACAGTAATATTGATTACTTTGCCAAAGCTATGGCTGCGGTTTTGAAATAACAAAGCATGTCTGACTTATAAAAAGAAACCCCGGCGTACCGGGGTTTTTTTATTTGCATTCAAGACTCCGCATTCAAGAACAATCAGAGCATGAATGTGAAGTATTGAAA
>CAZIPG010000130.1:5735-8468 GCA_964540955.1 uncultured Rheinheimera sp. | reverse complement strand
TCGATATCAGTTTTGATAGCCTGCTGGCAGAGTATGACGCAGTGTTTTTAGCGCTCGGTACTTACACGCCAATGGCGGGTGGTCTTGCCAATGAACAAGCGCCTGGTGTCTATGAAGCACTGCCCTATTTAATTGGCAATATTAACCAATTGATGGGCTGGGAAACTGAACACAAATTTGTTGATTTAAAAGGCAAAAATGTGGTGGTGCTTGGTGGTGGTGATACCGCCATGGACTGTGTGCGGACTGCCATCCGTCAAGGCGCCAGCAAAGTCATTTGTGCCTATCGTCGTGACGAAGCCAACATGCCAGGCTCACGCAAAGAAGTGCAAAATGCGCGGGAAGAAGGCGTTGAATTTATGTTCAACTTACAACCGGTCGGGATCACTGTGGATGCCGATGGCCATGCCAGTGGTGTCGAGTTCGTATCGACAGCGTTGGGTGCACCCGATGCCAAAGGCCGTCGGACCGCCGAAGTAGTGCCAGGATCGGAACAAGTGATTGCTGCAGATGCTGTGGTCATCGCGTTCGGCTTCCAACCAAGCCCGCCAAAATGGCTTGCTGAAAAGGGCGTTGCCTTAGACAGCAAAGGGCGTGTCGTTGCCAGTGAAAGCAGCCCATTCCCGCTGCAGACCAACCAGCAGAAAATTTTTGCCGGTGGCGATATGGTGCGTGGTTCAGATTTAGTAGTCACCGCGATTGCCCAAGGCCGCAAAGCTGCCGAGGGGATCTTGGACTATTTACAAGTCTGATCTCGTTCTTGTTAGGCTAGCGCAAACTAAGAAACGCAGGCTGAAAATAGTTACCTGTGTATAGCAGGCTAAAACAGTGGCCTGCGAATACCATGAAACTAGCCCTCTTATTGAGGGCTTTTTTTATTTTAAAACAATAATGTTTCAAGCAACTGATTTTCATAATGAAAGGCTTGGCGTTTACCGCTTCATTCTTCAGCAAATACTATGGTAGTGTTAAGTTCTGAGTAAAATTCCACCGACTGGGTCTGAAGATGTTCAACCTAAAATTATGTCTATTTGCAACCTTTGGCTTGTTGAGTTTATTGACTCAAGCCGCCACGACCACAGAATTAAAAACGTCTCAAATCGCGGCTCAACCGTTAAATATAGGGCAAACGCCAGCTGAGTTGACAGAGTTAACCGTCTTGCGGGCTCAACAATTGATGCAACAAGGTCAACTTAGTGCTGAGCAATTAACGCAGTATTACTTGCAGCAAATTCAGCAGAAAAATCTAAAAGGCCCTGAGCTGCGCGCCTTCAATGACATCAACCGCGATGCCATCAAATTGGCCAAACGGTTAGATGCAGAGCGCAAAGCAGGGAAAGTCCGAGGACCGCTGCATGGCATCCCTGTCGCATTAAAAGCGAATATTGCAACCAAAGACGGCCTCCCTACCACCGCAGGAGCTTTAGCGTTAAAAGGTTTTTTAACGCCACAAGATGCAGAGTTAGTGCAGCAATTACGCGAGGCTGGCGCCATCATTATTGGCAAAACCAACTTATCTGAATGGGCGAATTTTCGCGGCAACAACTCGGCCAGTGGTTGGTCGGCGTTAGGCGGACAAACCAAAAATCCCTATGTTCTCGATAGATCTCCCTGCGGCTCCAGTTCAGGCTCTGCAGTTGCGGTTGCTGCAGATTTAACCTTGGTCGCCGTCGGTACCGAAACTGATGGCTCGATCTCGTGCCCTGCCTCTTTGAACCACATTGTTGGCATCAAGCCGACGGCTGGCGCGATTGCAGGCCATGGCATTATCCCAATCGCCAGTTCACAAGATATTGCCGGCCCCATGACACGAACCGTTGCTGATGCTGAACTATTACTGGAAGTTTTAGCGACGTCAGATGCCAAAACATCTTTTCAACGCAGTGGCGCCAGCGACCGAGCCATCAACACAGTGCTGCTCATTCGCCAATATGATTTGGAATACCCTGCTGTGCGTTTCATGCTGGATCAAGTTGAAAAGCAATTAAAAAACCAAGGTATTGAAGTGCTAAGTAGCAAAGAGTTTTCACTGGACGAGCAAGCCAATAAGGATGAATTTTTTGTTTTACTCTATGAATATAAAAGAGATTTAAACCAATGGCTGTTAGATTTTAAAGCACCAACATCAGTCAACTCGATTGCCAAAATCTACGCATTTAACCAACAAAAAGGCGAAGCTGCGCTCGCATTTTTTGGTCAGGAGTTTTTTGCCCAAGCCGATGCCATAGATCTTGCAGCGCAAAAAGCGGACTATGAACAAGCTCGGCAAAGAAATTTAGCAGCAGCCCGAGGCTTACTTGACCGCCATTTGGCAAAAGCGGATGTGATTATTGCGCCGGCCTATGGCCCTGCTTGGCCGATTGATCATGAAAAAGGGGATCAGTTTAACTTTGGCACTTCGAGCCCAGCCGCGATTTCTGGTTACCCGAGCCTCACCATGCCTGCAGGTTTTGATGGCGATTTGCCGCTGGGGATCAGTCTCATCGGAGTGCCTTGGTCAGAGCCGATGTTGATCCGGCTTGCCAAAACCTTAGAAAAAACTCGGCAAGCGCCTCAGTATTTGCCGACAGTCCGCACGAAGTAACGGGTGTTTTGGGATTTGCGCGCAGCGCCTGACATTTCGATAAACACTGCGCCAAAGATTACAATAAAAATTGGCTTAAGCACTGCGATAAACATTTCTCTAAGCATTTAGCACAACACACGAAAGCTCGTTGCTACGAGCTTTCGCAG
>CAZIPG010000130.1:0-5635 GCA_964540955.1 uncultured Rheinheimera sp. | reverse complement strand
TTTCTCTAAGCATTTAGCACAACACACGAAAGCTCGTTGCTACGAGCTTTCGCAGCATTGAAACCAGCGATTAGTCTTTTTGTAAAGGGCACGTATTGAGCCCGATGAGTGGGTAAAACGGGCAAAATCTGAATGTCCCTGTGGCCAACGGGATCACGCCTAACCACCCCCACCAGCCCACGACGCCTGTCGCGGCTAAAGCAACTAAAACCACCCCAGCAGTAACCCGTAAAACTCTATCAATTCCACCGACATTAGCTTGCATCACAATCCCCTTTTCCGCATTTTTATGGTGATGATTTCGCGAGCCCGCAAAATTTGCCTGCCGCTCATTGAATATATCAGCAAATGCTAATTCAGCAAATAGAGGGTCAAAGAATGCCCTCAGTTTTCACCGTTTCTTCGAGAAAATTTGCGCCAAATCAAACAACAAGCAATTGATTTACCATGCGATGTCAACTGCGACAATTTGCCACACGCCAAGTGAAACAGCACTCATTAGAATCTGCGCGCAGTTTATTGATGAGAATATTTTATGAAATTTCGCCTAAACCCAACTTCTTTTGCTTTATGTCTTGCTTGTTTATCCGCGCCATTTGCGCATGCTAGCAATAAGCAAGATGCGACAACGATGGAAAAGAATGCTGAGGGATCCATTGAACACTTAGTGATCACTGGCAGCGCGCCTGAAAAACCTGGAGTTGTTATCACCGACTTAAAAAAACCTCGGCAACCTTTACCCGCCCACGATGGAGCTGATTATCTAAAAACAATTGCTGGTTTTGCGGTCACTCGCAAAGGGGGCGCTGACGGTGATGCCATCTTCCGCGGTATGGCGGGTTCACGTTTGGGCATTTTGGTCGATGGGGAGAATATTTTGGGCGGGTGTAATCACCGGATGGATGCTCCGACTGCTTATATTTATCCAGAATTGCATGACAGCCTGACGGTGATCAAAGGGCCGCAATCTGTGGCTTATGGCGCAGGTCATTCGGCCGCCACCATTTTATTCGAAAGAAATACCCCTGATTTTAGTCAACCCGGCTATCAGGTCCATTTGAGTACGCTCGGCGCAAGTTATGGCCGTAACGATCAATTGATTGATGCCACTGTCGGCAGTAAAACCGGATATTTCCGCCTCGGTGGTAGTCATTCCGCCGCCGACAATTTTGCCGATGGTGCAGGCATTGAAATCCACTCGGAGTACCAAAGGTACAGTGGGCAAATGACTGCGGGCTGGACGCCATCAGAGCATAGTTTATTTGAAATCAGTACAACCCGCAGCGATGGCGAGGCCGCTTACGCCGACCGCGCGATGGACGGCACCCAATTTCTTCGTCAAAGCTATAGTGTCCGGGCCGAACAGACTGACATCAGCCCTTGGCTGAGTGCATTAAAACTGCATTGGTTTGATAATAGTGTGGACCACGTGATGGATGACCAAGCATTACGCAGTCCTGGCATGATGGGGTTTGCCAATTTAACCCGCGACACCCAAGGCGGGCGCATGACGGCAATCATGCCCATTCATGCAGATTGGCAGCTGACGGCTGGCGTTGATACCCAATCGAATCAGCATGCTTCGCGCTCAGCGCCACCCTCTGGCATTTATAAAAACTGGCAGCAAGATGCCGATATCCAACAACGAGGCTTGTTTGCCGAACTAAATTATCAACTCGACCCGCAGGACAAAATTGCCAGCGGATATCGCATCGACCACTGGCAAGCGATTGATTTACGCCCTGTGGTAGGTAGCATGATGTCAATGAAACCAAACCCTTCCTACAATCAAGAGCGCGATGATCATTTGCATAGCGGTTTTGTTCGTTATGAACATCAGTGGTCAGCACAACCGCTCACCAGCTATATGGGATTTGGCAGTACGGCCCGTTTTCCAGACTATTGGGAAATGATCGCAAAAGAGAGCCAAATGTCGGTCAGTGCATTTACGGTCAAGCCTGAACGCACGCAACAAATAGATTCAGGCTTGTTATTTGCCAATGAGCGTCAGCAGTGGTCAGCCTCGGTGTTTTACAACCAAATCGATGATTTTATCTTGGTGGATTATCGTAGCATGATGAAAATGCAAGGATTTATCCGCAATATCGATGCGACAAGCTATGGCACTGAACTGAGCTATCGGCAGCGATTGGGCCAACATTGGCTTGTCGATAGTAGCTTGGCTTACACCAAAGGCGATAACGACACCGACCATTCACCATTGCCGCAGCTGGCCCCACTGGAGACCCGGGTTTCTGCGGATTACCAGCAACAAGATTGGTCTTTTGGCATGCTTTGGCGGGTTGTAGCTGGGCAAACTCGTTATACCGTGAACACAGGGAACATCGTTGGCAAAGATCTCGGACCAAGCGCTGGTTTTGCGATCGTGTCGATCAATGGTGCTTGGCAAATTTCGCAAAGCCTGCAACTCTCTGTCGGGGTTGATAACCTATTCGATCGCCAGTATGCAGAGTTTGTCAGTCGCGCGGGTGGCAATGGCATGGGGGGCGCTATTCCTGGTTTTGAGCAAACGATGCGCGTCAATGAGCCGGGTCGCACCTTTTGGTTGAAAATGAATTGGTCTTGGCAAGACAGTTTTTAAAGTTGATTCAGGAACCTACCCAGTTTTCAATGAACACTTTGATAAAAGCCAAGCAATTTGCTTGGCTTTATATTCCCTATATCAAGCTTAGTCTATGCGCGGTTTAATCCCAATATACTGGATGATTGCCTTTCACAGCAGCTTTCAGCATTGCCAACAACGGCACAGCTCTAAGTTTTAAACTGACTTGTGGTTCCGCCGACTCTTGCAGCTGTGGGGCCTCAACCAGATTTGCCAACCCTTCTTGCAACTGCCATAGCGCTTGCGGCACATCATCGGCATAGATTGCTCCCGGAACTTTGCTATTGACGCCCATCAGTTGCAGTAACTCGAGCGCGGGACCACCAAACATCATAATGGGGGCATGATCTTTACTGTGAAAAGTCACTAACATCAAAATTCTCCCAAAGGCCAATATAGCCAACACTATAACTGAGCTGGCGAGTCCGGCAAAGTCTCAATTGCCATGAGCAAGTCAAATCAATAGTGCCAGTAAAACTGCTCGGGCCAGTGGTTGCTTTTTGCCAAACAATCAGGTAAATCATTTGGATAACAGCGTTCAGATGTTGGATCCCAGATGGTTAAGCATGGACAAATAGCACCGGCACAACATATTGCCGAAGTCATATTAAAAGGCTTTCGTCGCCATTTTAGATTATTCCAACAAATCACCGCAAAGGCAGGCCAGCGTTTTGCACAAGCGGATTGGACCGGTTTTTTGCAAGATAGCTCCGATCGGATCTCATTTTATGACCAAAGGGTCGATGAAGCGATCCAATCATTATCGCAAGAACTGCCGGTGCAGCAACTCGATGAAGGGTTATGGCAACAAGTCAAAGCGTGTTATATGGAGTTTTTACGCTTTCACCCGCAAGCGGAGTTAGCAGAAACCTTTTATAATTCAGTATTTTGCCAACTTTTTGAACGCAAATATTTCCACAACCAAAATATCTTCGTCGAATCGACACTTAACAAACAACAATTGCCAGCGCCTATCGCATCGGTGTACGACAGCTATTTTCCTGCGCAAGATGGCTTGCGTAGTTGCATTCGCACTATCGTGGCAAGCTTTGGCTTTACTGTGCCTTTTATCGATTTAGAGCGCGATATTCGGCTGATCGTCAAAACCTTTATGGCACAATCCCAGCATGGCCGTCATCCGGTTTATCTGATCCGTTTTGATATCTTAAAGTCAGTGTTCTACCGCAATAAAGCGGCTTATATCGTTGGCCGAGTGGTCAGCCCTGATGGCCAACAACCTTTTATCATTCCAATTTTGCACGTCAATGGTGGCTTGAGTATCGATACTTTAGTCACGGACAGCCAACAAATGACCATTATCTTTGGCTTCTCACGCGCTTATTTTATGGTAGATGTCCCAGTGCCGTCCGCCTTAGTGCACTTTCTGAAGGAATTGTTACCGCATAAAACCTTGGCCGAACTTTATGCTTCGATTGGCTTACACAAACAGGGCAAAACCGAATTTTATCGCGAGCTGTTGCAGCACTTGCAAAAATCAAGCGATCAATTTGTCGCCGCCCCTGGTATTCGGGGCATGGTGATGATGGTGTTTACCCTGCCCTCATTTCCTTATGTGTTTAAAGTGATCCGCGATAAATTTGCTGATACCAAAGCCTTTGGTCGCGACACCGTGAAAGACCGCTATTTTCTGGTGAAAAAACATGACAGGGTTGGTCGCATGGCCGACACCTTAGAGTACTCGAACGTGGCCTTGCCTATTGCACGTTTTGCGCCTGAATTGTTAAGCGAACTGCAAGCCTCGATTGGCAATTCGATGACGATTGAAGATGACTTAGTGATTATTTCGCATTTGTATATCGAGCGGCGCATGATCCCACTCAACATTGCACTGGAACAAGCCTCTCCCGCTGAAAAACATCGACTCATGCAAGATTATGGCGAAGCGCTAAAAGACATGATTGCGGCCAATATTTTCCCAGGCGACATGCTGTTGAAAAACTTTGGTGTGACGCGGCACGGCCGAGTGGTTTTCTATGATTATGATGAAGTCCAATATCTGCTCGATATGAACTTTCGCACTATTCCTCAGGCTGACAATTGGGACGATATGCTGTCTGGCGAACCTTGGTATCCGATTTATCCTGGTGATGTCTTCCCTGAGCAAATTGCCACTTTTGTTACTGCGCAAGCCGAGATCCGCGAGTTATTTATCAATTTGCATCCCGAACTCCTTAATGCTGAATATTGGCAACAAAAACAAGCGCGAATTCGAGCTGGCATTGTGGAAGATGTCTACCCCTACCCGATGTCACAACGCTTTTGTCAGCTTTATCCTGCTGAAGTTGGCATTTGCTTAACCAGCCGTTAGTTGGGGAGTTGCTGGTTACTTTGCTTTGCGCGGCTTGGCTTTGTGCCGATTTGCTTTGTGCCGCTTTGAATTGTACGGTTTTGTGTTGGCTTGCTTGGTATTGAGCATACTGTGTCAGTGGCGCTGTGATGCCTCTTGCCCGGTGATAGGCTGGCAGCGTTGAAGCCATGCTAGGTATTTCCAGGCGCTTCGGCTACACTAGCGCCGTTTTTATCTTGGACTTCGAAGCATGACCACCAACTCGGTATTAGCACTGCGCTTAAAAGAATTACAACGCACCACCAAACCTTTTAATGCCCGCGGCAGCCGAGTGATCCGCTGTGAGTCATGCTTATTGCCCAAACCCGACTGCATGTGCGCAGCCAAACCTGTCGCAAGCGCCAAAAGTGCATTTTTGTTTTTGATGTACACGGGCGAGTGCTTTAAGCCGACCAATACGGGCCGACTGATTGCTGACGTTGCCGCCGAAAATTTCGCTTTTGTTTGGGACCGAACGCAACCGGATCCAGCCCTTTTGGCTTTGCTCGCAAATCCACGCTATCGACCAATAATCATTTTCCCAACCCAATACGCTGAGCCAGCCCGCTGTTTAGCGCAAGTCGAGTGGCAAGAAGACAAAATCCCGTTATTTATTATGCTGGATGGCACATGGCGTGAAGCCAAAAAAATGTTCGTCAAAAGCC
>CAZIPG010000129.1:0-8484 GCA_964540955.1 uncultured Rheinheimera sp. | reverse complement strand
CGCGCCCCACGAATATCAATTTTGTCCATATGCTTCTCGGTTGCAATCACGATGGAAGCAATCAATACCTACGCACACTGGTTTTGGTTCAGTGTCGATTGCATCATCGGGAAAAGGATAATTAGTTGTACTGTATATAAACACAGATGTCAATCGAGTAAAGGGGGTGAGCGCCATTTGGCGCAGGGCCGCAGCAAATTTCTGCGCCAAGGTGCTTCGCGGGAAGTCTTATTGCGCAATCTTTGTTTCCTGACTAAGGTTGAAGCAGGCAGTGGCTCATTTCAGTTTAAGGGACTATGTCGACAGAATACATCTACATTCTTGGCATGATGCAAATTGGCCTTGTGTTAGCTGCGGCGTTGTTTCGAATTCAAGTTGAGTCCAAGCAACAACCCGCGTTGCGCGTATTGAAAATTGCATTATTTGCCGATGCTGCCAGTTGGGCATTCTACCTTGGCTCAGCAACTCCTTGGATTTTAGCCATTTCTGCACTTTGCGCAGCTTTAAATAATTGGCTCGTATTATCTTATATTTTATTACGTTGCCAGCGACGGGTTTTGTGGTTGCCATTTTCGCTTGCGGTAATAATCCAAGCCAGTTTTTACACAGGTTTTTCGGTGAACCAACAAGCCGATTGGGCTTTGCATACGATGACTGGCTTTGCAGTCTTGACACTCATCCCGAGTATTTATCTGTTACTTCGCGTGAAAACTCCGCGGACTGTCTCTGAACAATGGCTCAGTGCTGTATTGTTCTTGTGGTTGGCAATTTGTGTATTCCGTTCCATGGTATTGCTACTTGAACCTCGTTGGTTGTTATCGGGAAATTTAGTCTCGCAAATGTTGTGGCCTGGGGTCTTGGTGGCTTTTGGCATTTTTGCCATGACCAGTTTTTTGGAGGAAATTCAGCAACAACTCAAGCAAGACTCTCTGATAGACCCGCTCACCGGTTTATATAATCGCCGCGGCTTGCAGGAGGCTGTGTCTGCGAGTTTGGCTTATGTGAAAAGGCATCAACATACCGGTGCGCTGATGATGATTGATATTGATCATTTTAAAGCGATTAATGATCAATGGGGGCATGATATGGGTGACCATGTCTTATTTGAAGTCGCGCAATCGCTGAAACGGCAATTGCGGCAAAGTGACATTTTAGCGCGGGTCGGCGGTGAGGAATTTCTGATTTTCTTACCGATGATCGATAAAGCCGAAGCGCAACTTACCGCAGAGCGCTTGTTAGCCAGCATCTCCCGAGTGAAATTGGCTGATTTACCACACAGTTATCCATTAACGATTAGCATTGGTGTCTGCATGACAACCGCCGATTACGATTTTGAAGTTCAACGCACTCAGGCGGATCATGCGCTGTATCGAGCCAAGCATTTAGGCCGCAATCGCATCGAATTTGCTGCTGACTAAGCATCCCTAGCCCGCAAGGCTGTGCTATACTGCCCGCCCTTTGAATTTCCCTCTGTGGGAAAACGCGTTTGAGATCCGATGTCGATGCAACATTTAACAACACTTGAACGGCGCACCGCCATCTCGTTGGCGTTGGTTTTTGCGTTTCGCATGTTAGGTTTGTTTATGCTGATCCCGGTGTTCGCCATTTATGGACAGCACTTGGACGGTTTTTCTCCGCTGTGGATAGGTCTGGCAATTGGCGCTTATGGCCTGACCCAAGCACTGCTTCAGATCCCGATGGGTTGGTTGTCCGATCGTTGGGGTCGCCATCCAGTCATGTTACTTGGCTTGAGTCTGTTTGCCGTAGGCTCGGTGGTTGCGGCGTTGGCAGATTCGGTTTACATGGTGACTTTGGGTCGTGTGTTGCAAGGCATGGGCGCCATTTCAGGGGCGGTATTGGCGCTGGCAGCTGATTTAACCCGTGAAGAACAACGGCCAAAAGTGATGGCCGTGATTGGTGCGACGATTGGCTTATCCTTCGCGGTGTCGATGGTTGCGGGCCCTGCAATCGCTGCCTTGAGTGGCTTGAGTGGCATTTTTTGGTTCACGGCATTATTAGCGGTTGTGGGCATTGCGATTGTGCACTTTTTAGTCCCCAAAGCGCAGTCGCACGCCGTCGATAGCGAAGCCTTGGCACGCCCAGGTTTTATTCTCAAATTGTTTCAACATCGGCAGTTGGCTGGATTAAATCTTGGGGTCATGCTGTTGCATTTGTTGCTGACCGCAATTTTTGTGCAAATTCCACAACAGTTGTTGTTGCTGGCAAAACCTGCGTCAGAGCACTGGCACTTATATCTTCCTGTTTTTATTCTGGCTTTTGTCCTCATGGTGCCGATGATGATAGTCGCCATGCGCAAAGCCCAAGAAAAAAACTATTTTTTATTGGCGATTGGCTTGCTGATTGTAAGTTTATTGTTAATGATTAACGTGCAGTTCTGGACATTAGCAATTGCACTGCTGCTGTTTTTTATTGGATTTAATTACCTTGAAGCTAGCATGCCGGCCTTAGTGTCGCGCATTGCCCCCGCTGGCCAAAAAGGAACAGCCATGGGTATTTATGCCAGTTTGCAGTTTTTTGGTGCTTTCTTAGGCGGGTTATTCGGTGGCCTGATTTCGGGTGAATTGGGGGCCACAATGCTGTTTGCCCTCTGCGCGGCAATTGGTTTAATATGGTTCTTGATCGCATGGACTATGCAAATCCCAGCTCGAGCGCAACGCCTAGCATTTAGCATGAAAATTCAAGATGAATCAGTAGCTTCTGAAGTTTCAGCCCAACTGTTGTCGCTTGCGGGTGTGCAAGAGGTTACTATGGTCATCAGTGAACAACGCTGTTATTTGAAAGTGAGTCCCAGCGACTTTGACCAAACAGCAGTGGTGGCTTTGCTGGCAGAAAAAGCAAGTCAGCGCTGAGTTAGGTTACAGCAGCACACAAAGTAAATAAATTCGACCGCATTGGTAGCAAGCCCCCCTGCCAGTGCCAAATAAAATTGTCTGAACAGGTTGATGTTTGCGCATCCATTGTCAAACCAGCACCCAGCAAAACTCGGTTCTGCCTGTTCATCCCAGCTAACAAAAGGTAAATAAGTCATGGCAACTACAGTAACAGGCAAATTGAATAAAGCTGCCTCGCAATTCCAAGCCGGTGAATCAACAGGTTTTGGTCTGCGTTTAGGCGTGAAATACTATGATCGTGAAACGAAATCAGACCAATGGTGTAACTACGAAGCGGTAGTTTTTGCCAAAGCGCCTGCGCAAATTGCGTTTTACCAACAAGCGTTAGTTGAAGGTGCAATTGTAGAAATCAGTGGTGATAAGCAGCGGATCCGCCAGTTCCAAGGCACTAATGGTTTAAGTCTATCGATTGAAATTTTAGATGCCAAATTAGGCTTTATTGGCACGCCAGGTTTGCCTGCGATGGCGCAAGCACCGGCAGCACCAGCCTATAACAACCGCCCAGCGGCGCCAGCACAACCAGCCTATCAGCAGCCTGCTCCACAAGCATTTAACCAAATGCCACCACAGCAAGCGCCACAGGCATACAATCAAATGCCTCCGCAGCAGCCGCAACAACAAATGTACAATCAACCTGTGCAACAACCGGCTTATAACCAAGCGCCACAGCAAGGCTATTACCAACAGCCGCAGCAACCACAACAAGGCGGTTTTGGTGGTCAGCGCGGTCCAGCAGAGCCATCAATTGATTTTGATGACGATATTCCGTTTTGAGGAATTTTTCATTACTGCATGCTCAGCAGCATAATTGTCATAAGCCCCAATTTGGGGCTTTGTTTTTTTCGCGGTCTTTATCGGTTTGGTTTTTGCGATGAATTGAAGCAGTATGTTGCGTAGCCTATTGGTTCAAGGCTGCGTTAGGGTAGCCCACGGATCCTGATGCTTCGGGTTTGTGACGAATTGTGGGTCGGTGAGGCTATTTAGAAACGCCAGTAAGGCAGCTTTTTCTACGGGTGTCAGCTCAAATCCCGCAATAAAGGCATTTTTACTCGGGTGTTTTCTGCCATCGCCATGCCATGGTCCTGTTTGCATATGGCGTCCTCCGGCTTGATAGAAATCGATCACTGCAGAGAGATCAGCGATGCTACCATCGTGCATATAAGGTGCTGTCAGTGCGATATTGCGCAAGGTGGGGGCGCGAAACCGACCATCATCGGCAGGGTTTAACGTGATTTCAGCCAAACCGCGATCTTTATCTGGATACCCCTTATCCGAGAAATTACTCCGTTCGGTAAAATACAAGCCCGTGTTATGAAAGGGGCGACGGTCCAGTGGTTGTTTTTCATGGCTAGTCGATTGCGTGAAGTTAAAACCGCCATGACAGTGATGGCATTCTAAACGCTCAGAGAAGAATAAATTCATGCCATCGATTTGCTGTTGGCTGAGTGCGGCATCCTCACCTTGATAGGCGTAGCGATCAAATGGCGATTGCAGAGAAATCAGGCTGCGGACAAAACTCGCTAACGCCTGGCTGACTCGAACAAAGTTCACTTCTTCATCGCCAAAGGCTTGGCGGAACAAGGCGGGATAGGGCTCCCGCGTTAATGCCTTTAACACTTTATCCTGTGCGGCGCCAATCCCCAGTTCGGTTGGAGCATCGCCAAACATTGGGATCAACACCTGTTGTTCAATTTCCAACAAGCCATCATGCGCCCAAGTCAGGGTTTTGTTATAAGCAATATTCACCAAAGCAAGCGAGTTGCGGCGATGAATTTCACCAGTGCTGCCAATCGAAGTCTGGCGATTTTCACTAAAAGCAAACTGGGGTTGATGGCAACTGGCGCAACTTTGTTGGCCATTGCCTGATAATTGGCGATCGTAGAACAGATAACGTCCTAACTCGACCTTTTCGGCCGTCATCGGGTTGTGTGCCGGCACTGTTGGTTTAGGGAAGTCGGCAGGGATTGGCCAGACATAAGGTGTCTGTTGCGGGTCAGAGCATGCCAATAAGCCCAATAATCCAGCGAAAACAGGTATTCGCAATAGCTTCATAACGAGGTCCGCCAGAGTTGCTGGGATTGCGTACCATCGGGCTTTGCGATGCCAAGTTTGGGTAGTAACTGCTGACAACTGAGTTGATGAGGATCGGACATGCAGTGATTGTTGGCCGTGGGCGAAAATTCCTGAAATAACGGTGCCAAATCTAAAATTAAGTGTTGTCCCGCTTGATAAGCTAAGCGGATTTGTGGCCGATTCGGTGCTAAACAGGGGCTGGTGGGCGCTCGCATCACGCTGGCGGAACTACAACCGGTTGAACCTAAATGCAACGACCAGCCAAAATTTGGGCTCTGCAAATCGAGCCGAAAAAACTTGTACCCTTGTTGCCAGCTCCAGTGCATATCGCTTTGTTGTAAGGGCGTTTGGGCCTGCAGTGGATTTTGGTGATTTTGCGCAAAAGGAACGCCAACAGAAAAACTCAGCGCTCCCGAAGGCAGTGGCTCAGAAAATTGTAGTTGCCACTGTCCATCACTTTGGCAATCTGTCCCTAATAATGCGATATTTTCTTGTTGCCAAGCGTTGTTAATCAACCTCTGCTTTGCACCATCGAGTTGAAAATCCGCTAGATAAAACTGCAATTGGTCAATCTGCATGGCTTGTGCTGAAATTGGCAGAGATTGCTGGCAGTTGAGCGGTTGGTTTTGCCACATCAATTGCACATCAAGCGGGTAAATCAACGGTTCTGCCGTTTGTTTTTGACAGGCAACCAGCAAAGTCGTGGCGATAAAGTAGCCACATAGTTTAAAAAGTTGTGTATTAAAAGCCATTTAAACGTTGATCCTTGCGACAATTTGGCACACCATAGCAAAAATTTGTTGGGCTTTATATGGGATCGCCAACCCCCAAGGTCAGCATTTTCGATCTTGCTATGTAACATGGAGTGATGATGCGCTTACCAGTCTCTAGTCGTCAACCTGTCAGTCACAGGTCAATTTTATTGCAACCTATCGCCTTGCTGAGCGCCGCTGTGGGCTTTTGGCTGACATGCCACAGCTCATTGGTGTTAGCGCATGCCGAACATGATAAAGCACGGTTTGTCGCGGCCTCCGGTGTCGATCAGGGACGCTGTGATAATCCTGTCCGTGCTTGTCGCTCCATCGCTTATGCCGTGAAACATGCCAATAAAGGCGACAAAGTATTGGTTGCTGATGGCCAATATGCGGTGACTTCGGCCGAAGATTTGTTTTTATTGACCAGCCAATTGGTGCCGGTGTTAGGCGGTTATAACAAGTTTGATCACTTTACCAATCAAGCGCCGCAAATCAACCAGACGATTTTAACCAACGTCCCAGCGCCCTATGTTGAGCAGCTACAGCAGCAAGGTTTTATCGTGGTCAACGATGGCTTTGCCAAAGCCTCAGCCGCCACTGTGGCTGAGTTTGATGCACTGTCAGCCACGCATGCTCAGTTACAACAAAATCAAGCAGAAACAGCCTGCGTCAATGGCTTTGCGGGAACCTTTCCTTGTAAAAATATCGACTTAGTGAGTCATCTCTCGTTGCCGAGCTTTTCTTCGCGACCCAGTGCCGCCAGTGATATTTGGGGGCATGTTGATCTCAATACCGGCACTGAATACGCCATTATTGGCTTAAACAATGGTACCGCAGTCGTTAGCTTGGCACAGCCAAATGCGCCCAAAGAAGTGGGCACCATCAGCGGCAGCAATACCAGCTGGCGGGATATTAAAGTGCTGCAATATTATGATGAGCCCACGGCTCGTTGGCGGGCATATGCTTACGTCAGCTCAGAAGGTGCGGATAATCTGCAAATTATCGACCTGAATCAATTGCCTAACAGCATTCGTTTGGTGAAAGCCGATAAAGCCGTCACTTCAGCCCACAACGTTTACATCAGTCATGTCGATTACACCACGAATACTGCACTTGATGGCAAAGAACCGACTTTGCATATCGTGGGACAAAAGGCTGTCGGGGGTGCTTTTACCACTTATGGCTTAAAAAATCCTGAAAGTTTAACCAGTTATTTTGCTCACAGTGGCGCCACGCGCAGCGACTATACCCATGATGCTGCATCAGCGCAGATCAGTGGCAATCGTGCGACCCAAGGTTGCGGCACGGACATTTGTACAGTGTTGGCTGATTTTAATGAACAATCAGTGCGGGTTTGGGATATTTCAGGCCTGAATAGTGCCAAGCAACTGGCGGATATTAGCTATCCGAATGCCAGTTATGTGCACTCTGGCTGGTGGTCTGAAGATCATCGGTTTGTGTTTGTGCATGATGAATTGGATGAGCAAGATTTTAACTTGAACACCACTGTTCGGGTGTTAAATATGGACAATCTGGCCAATCCAGTGCTTGCCAAAGAGTGGACAGGTCCAAGCCGCGCGATCGATCACAACGGCTTCGTTCGTGGCAATCGGTATTACATTTCAAATTATCAACGCGGCACCACTATTTTAGATATTACTGATCCCACCAATCCGCAGGAAGTTGGTTATTTTGACTCCTTCCCATCCTCTGATGGCGCTGCTTTTAATGGGGTGTGGGGAACCTATCCATTTCTCCCTTCCGGCTTGATCATTTCTTCGGATATCAATAGCGGTTTGTATGTCCTGCGTGATCAAACCAAAAACAGCCCTGCGGGCACCGTCGCTTTAAGCACTGCTAAAGCGCAATTTGCTCTGAATAGTCCAGTGAGCTTTACTGTGCAGCGGCCAACAGGCCAAGGTGCGGTCAGTGTGGCCTATGAAACGCTCAACGGCTTTGGTGGTCTAGGGGCGCAATTGGCAAAAGGTCGGCTTGAGTGGACCGCTACGGATAATAGCGATAAAACCGTGACCTTAAATATCCCAGATCCGAACCAGTATCAGCAATTGTTCGTGCGTTTGTACGATCCGAAAAATGGCGTCAGTTTGGCGGTGCCGAGTTATCAAACAATAACCATCGGCCAACCAGTTGCCGCAGCGGGCAGTGCGGGTTTTGTCCAAATGACCAGTCGACATTTGGAAACCAGTGGTGATATCACCATAACTTTGCAACGTGTTGCTGGTTCGGCAGGCGAACTCACTCTCAGTTATCAAACGGTTGATGGCACTGCGATGGCAGGCACTGATTATGTCGCCGCAAGCGGTCAAGTCAGTTGGGCTGATGGCGATACCACCAATAAAACGATCCGGCTCTCGTTGCTGGATGACACCGTCTTAGAAGCGGATGAACAATTGACCGTGCAATTAACCGCATTAAAAGGGGCCTTATTAGCAAACGCCAGCAGTTACAGTGTGGTGATTCAGGATAATGAAGTGAATCAAGCGCCCAGAATCGTTGGTTTAGAGAATAAGGATGTGAATGCGGGTGAAACGGTGACATTAACTGCGCAAGTTTCAGATGCTGAAGGCGATGCCATGACTTATCAATGGACCCAGCTTTCAGGCACTGCGGTGGTTTTACAAAATGCCACTTCGCCCATCGTGACTTTGGTCGCACCGAACGTGAACGGTGGGATCCAATTACAGTTAATAGCCCGCGATAGTCGCGGGGCGACAACCACGGTC